>MELI01000050.1:9527-18635 GCA_001767575.1 Candidatus Aquicultor primus
GCGTAGCCGAACATCATCCCCTGATCGCCGGCTCCCTGTTGGTCGAGTTCCTCGTCGACGCCGAGCGCCCGGTTCTCGTATGCGCAATCCACGCCTTGGGCGATATCGGGCGATTGGGGGTCGATACTCGTTATGATACCGCAGGTATCGCAATCAAACCCGAACTTGGCCCTTGTATAACCCACTCCCCTTATCGTCTGCCTGACAATACTCGGGATATCGACATAGACGCATGTCGTTACCTCTCCTGCGACGATGACGAGGCCGGTTGTGACCAGCGTTTCCACCGCGACTCGCGCCATGGGGTCATCGGTATAGATAGCATCGAGAATCGCATCGGAGATCTGGTCGGCGATTTTATCGGGATGACCCTCAGTCACCGACTCCGAAGTGATTAAATAGCGTTTCTTTGACACTTTGTTACCTCCCTTTACTTAAGCGATGAGTGGTTTTGCGTGGCTCTCTCAATTCGACCACACGCTAGTCGCTCTTCGCCTACCATTGCTCTGTGAGCACTTAAAAACATTTCTTACGCAATAAAAATACCCTCGGCCTGAAAGCGCGAGGGTTTATAGTATTTTTAAACCTTCTCTCATCTTTCAGTAACCTTTTAATCAAAAGATCTACCTTTAGATTCCGCCGGAATTGGCACCTTAGAAACAATTGGGTCTCCCCCGCTTGTTTCCAGGTTGCCGAGGCTTCAAAGGGCCAGTCCCTCCACCTCTCTGGATAAGAGCTAAATATGTCGCCGCCCAAGCAGCTTTTTAAGGTCCAAATCATTCAGTCCTATAGCAGCAGATTACCAGAGAATGCCTGAAAAAGTCAAGATTGAAGGTCGCTGCCGAGGGCGCGCGAGAGCCAATCGATTATTTCCGAGGCCAAATCGGACTTGCGGTACATCGCAAGCTCGCCTTGCGGCCCGTCGTGGTCGATGAGGACTGCCAGGTTAAAATCGCTTCCGAAACCGGCGTCTGAGCGCCCAATATCGTTGGCAACGACCAGGTCCAGCATCTTCCTCTCCAGCTTCGAAGTCGCGTGGGCGATGATGTTCTCGGACTCGGCGGCAAAACCGATGATCACGCCGCGGTCTTTATGCCCCGCCACTTCCTGGAGGATATCGGGATTTAGTTCTAGCGTGATGCTATAACCCATCTGCTCTTTCTTTATCTTCCCATTAGCCTTACCGGCCGCCTTAAAGTCGGCTACGGCGGCGGCCATGATGAGCGCAGCCGAACCCGGAAGATTGTCGATGACGGCCTGGCGCATCTCAAGCGCCGTTTCGACCTCGATGAGTCGCGCTCCTGCCGGCGCGCGGAGGTCGGTCGGACCGCTGATTAAAATAACCTCAGCGCCGCAGGCTTTTGCCCGCCCGGCTATGGCATATCCCATTTTGCCGGATGAGCGGTTGCCGATAAAACGAACTGCATCAATCGGCTCATGAGTGCCGCCCGCCGTTACTATTATTGTTTTACCGGCGAGAATATGGGCCGTGTTGAACAGGTCTTCAAGATATTCGAGTATCGTTTCGGTTTTTGGA
This sequence comes from Candidatus Aquicultor primus, assembly GCA_001767575.1. GTDB lineage: Bacteria > Actinomycetota > Aquicultoria > Aquicultorales > Aquicultoraceae > Aquicultor > Aquicultor primus. Next base: position 11,065 of record MELI01000050.1, read on the forward strand.
AAGCGTCCTATAGCCTGCTCGCTCCCGCAAGCCAGCCTACCCACCTCCGGCGCGAGTATGTTTACGCCACGCTCCTGAAGGATTAGCAGGTTAGCTTGCGTGGCCGGATTATCCCACATATGGTTGTTCATCGCCGGCACCATCACAATAGGTCCCTGTGCGGCCAGCAGTGTTGTAGAGAGAGCGTCATCAGCGATTCCATGCGCGGCTTTGGCCAGAATGTTCGCGGTTGCGGGCGCCACGATTATCAGGTCGGCCTCGTCCGCGAGCGAGACATGCTGAATAGAACCATCCGAACCGGGGGCGAATAGGTCGGTAACGACCGGCTGCCCCGTCAGCGCTTTAAGTGTTAACGGGCCTACGAAATGCGTGGCATTCTTGCTCATTATGGTCTTGACGACGGCTCCGGCCTGCGTGAGTTTGCCGGCCAAATCAGCCGCCTTATAAGCGGCTATCCCGCCCGTTACGCCAAGGACTATTCTCTTATCTTTCAAAATCGTCTCCACTATCTCACTCCGGGTCGGCGGTCGTCCGCAGCGCGCATACTATTTTGCTTGATATGTGAACTACACATATGATGTATTTATTCGCTCGCCACCCTAATCACCTTATTATACCAGCTTTAGCTGCTCTTTTCTAAACGTTTGAGACTATTTTCCGCTCCGGGAGCCTAAGCATTAGAGAGGTATTGCCGATAAAATGTCTATGAGTACAGTATATTCAATTATCGATCGCTCTAATAATTATGACTACCATGGAAGTCTAAGCACGGTAATAGTCGAAAAGCTCGAGCTGGCGAATATCAACAAAGTATTTGCCGTGCGAGCCGCCGTGCATTTAGCGTCCATGCACGACCTCACGCTCTCGTTACTCAAGCAAATCGAACAATTCAACATTACGGATAAAATGCCTAGCGTGGCGCAAAGAGTCATAACGATTTGGGAACTCGCGCAAAGCCTGAAATTCCACGCGGATATCTTTGGGCACCAGGCTAGAGAGATAAACAGCGTCCTGTTAGATGGCGAAGAAGCCGTCGACAACTACGAGGTTATCACGCCGGAAAATAGGATTCACACCGACCAATGGTTTAAGGACAGGTACTGTTTCATCGAGCGAGCCATCTCGAACTATGTTCCGAGGCTAGTCGCCGTTCGCTGGACTTACAGCTTGCTCGAGTTGGGCAACGAACTCTTCCACCTTATAGACAAGCTCGATATGCTCACCTCTAAGAAAGTGATGTTCTCCGAGGACATCATCGAAGTGTGGTTGGATATCTCGCAAAACTGGACGGCCGGTGAAACCGCCCTCATCCATCTCGGGAATCATGTCGCAACCGGACTCGACCGGGTCGACCCGGGCCTCATCGGCTGGTCGCTCGTTCTTGTGGAGGAATTGCGCATCGGCGGCCTGGATATTATTTAATACCTTCGACCGTGCGCTCGTAAACTACCTTACCTTCTGCTATCTCCTGAAACGCAATGGTCAACGGCTTACTTGACATTGCATCGATTTGCGGCGGCCGCACGCGCACCATCTCGTGGCGCTTGACGGCATTGAAATAATCGTTTATTTGTCTTGCTCTCTTGGCTGCCTCGATAACCAGAGTAAATCTGCTATCGACTTTGCTTAACATCTTGTCTATCGCAACTCTGCTCACTATATGTCTCCTAACTTCTTATTCTTGGCTTCCCGCACAATCTCTTCTAGCTCTGTGACTGCTCTATCTATCTCATCATTTATTACCACATAATCGTATTTATTAGCAAGAATCATCTCGCCTTCGGCATTCTTTAACCGCCTGCTCAATTCCTCGTCGGTCTCCGTGTTTCTAAGTTGGAGACGGCTGGCTAGCTCGTCCATGGAGGGCGGCTGTATAAATACGAGAACCGCTTCGGGCATCGCATCCCTTACCTGCAAAGCGCCCTGCACATCGATTTCGAGCATCACGTCCTGTCCGGCTGCGAGCATCCGCTCGACTACCGACTTCAAAGTCCCGTAATAGTTTTCGTGGACGAGCGCCCACTCTATGAAGTCGCTCCTCTCGATATGCCTTTTGAACTCATCTATCGAGAGAAAAAAATAATCGCGTCCATTTTCCTCGCCTGGCCGCGGTTTCCTGGTCGTCGCTGAAATCGAACGAGTGATTGAGGGGACCCGCCTAAGAAGTTCTTGGGTCAGGGTCCCCTTTCCGACTCCTGATGGACCAGATATCACGAAAACCTTTCGTTCTGTATCCACCATATCCATCCGTTTATTTACCGACTGAGGTGATGAGAATCTCTTTTTGCTTGCTGCCGAGACCCTGCACTCTTCTGGTCGGGCTGATTCCAGCTTCCTGCATAATCTTTTGAGCCCTGGCCTTGCCGATTCCCGGCAATGACTCAAGCAAGCTGCTGACCTTCATCCTCGAGACAATCGGGTCATCCGTCTTCGAGATGATATCCTTAACGTTTACATCTCCGTTTTTCAGCTGCTTCCTGAGCTCAGCCCTTTTTTGTCTGGCTTCAGCGGCTTTTTTGAGAGCGTCTTGCCTTTGCTCCTCGGTTAACTTCGGTAACGGCATAACTCCTCCTTATGCTAGGTAGTTAAATTGTTTGCTGCGAATAAATCTGTGGCTAGCTGGTTGACGCTCAACACATGCTCCCGTGTTGCATCACATAGGCTATTACTGGGACCATCCGGCACAGTACGTCGTCACACGACTGAATTGAGCTTCGATTGTTGCCATGTAGATTGAAGTGGTTCGTTAATTACTCTAGATACCCCTTGTCAATCAAGCTAGCAACTAACGACTGTACCTCCCTCCCTTCCAAACATGTTGAATTTTCGGCCGAAGCCTGCAGGCCGGCGACTTGTCGCCATGAATAGGCTTCCCTGACCTGGACTTTTACGTAATTCTCTACGAAATTATATTTTTCCTTCTTTTTTACCAGCAAAAACATAAATTCTTGCTCGTTAAATCCCTGACGGAAACCATGCTATCAATAAGGCCTTGTCTTAAGCAAGACTTAAATTCATAATTCAGACGATTTGTTCAGACATTTTGAAAGCCGTACCTATCAGGAAGCGGTACAGCACCATGCGTTACGTGTGAGTATGGTGCTTCCAGCTCCGGTTGTCAAACAATTGTGCCACAAGTTCAATATCCAGATTACGTTTTTGCGTTCAGCGCTCGCTCTATTTCGGCGACAACCGCCCCTGCCGCCCGCCCGGGGTCGTCCGATTTCATTATAGGCCTTCCTACCACGAGGTATGTCGACCCTGCCGTGATTGCGTCTGCCGCACTCATAACTCGTTGCTGGTCGCCAACGACATCCGCCGAGGACCTGATGCCCGGGGTGACGATTACAAAATCCTCTCCCACGGTTGCCCTTATCGCCTCGACTTCCAACGGCGATGCCACAACGCCGTCAAGGCCGCTCTCTTTTGCCAGAGTCGCCAGCCGCACGACATGTTCCGAAATCTTCGCGACGATTCCTATTTCCCCAGCTTGAGATTGATTTAAACTGGTCAGGACGGTCACGCCTAAAAGAATTGGCGGTTTTACCCCGAATTCAAGCGCGGATTCTCTAATGGCAATCGCGGCCGCCCACATCATCTCGACCCCGCCCATCGTGTGGATCGTGGTCATATCCACACCCATTCGGGCGATTTCGCGGCACGCTCCGGCTATCTGGTGCGGAATATCATGGAGTTTCAGGTCGAGAAAGACCTTCAGGCCTCTGCCTTTCAAGTAGGTTAAAACACCGGCTCCTTCGGCTAGAAACAGCTGCAGGCCTACTTTGTAAAAAACGGCGTTGTCGCCAATCGCCACACAGGCTTGCTCGACGTCTTTGTGAGTCGGCACGTCGAGCGCGACTATCAAACGCTCTCCTGGCTTATACATATATCGCAAGCTCTCCTTGGCCGTTTGTGGATAATTCTTCGGCGTCGTGCTCTTATGACCGCGCCGTGAAATCATAGATTTACCGCTGTCAGTGCCGATTGGTACCGTTGCGGCGGCCGCAAGACCTGCCGCTATGTTTTGACTTTTCCGATTATCTGGCTAATATCGGTAAAACCTTTTTCGACGAGATACGCTTCGAGTCCGCTAATGATATCGGTCATGGTTTGAGGATTTATGAAGTTTGCGGTACCTACCGCCACCGCCGTCGCCCCCGCCAGGAAGAATTCCACAGCGTCGAGCGCGTTCGAGATGCCTCCGATACCGATAATCGGTATCTTGACACTCTGCGCGACCTCCCAGACCATGCGAACCGCAATCGGCTTTATCGCCGGCCCGCTGAGTCCGCCGGTAATATTGCCGAGATTGGGCTTGAAGGTATTGGTATCGATGGACATGCCGACCATTGTGTTTATTAGTGAGATGGCATCGGCACCCGCGCTGGTGACCGCCCGCGCAATCTTGGAAATGTTGTAAACGTTTGGCGTCAACTTAACGATTAGGGGAAGCTGTGTGTTATATCTGGCGGCTGCAGTGACTTGCTCCGCCAGCTTCGATGAAGCACCAAACGCGATTCCACCCGCCTTTATGTTCGGACAGGAGATATTCAGCTCGATGCCGCTTACGCCCTCGACGCGGTCGATCTCTCTGCAAAGCTGCGCGTACTCCTCCAAGCTGTTTCCCGCGATATTGATGATGATGGGAACGTCAAACTCCTTCATAAAGGGGAGATCATGCTTAAAGAAGTGGTCTATTCCCTCGTTTTGCAGGCCAATCGAGTTGAGCATGCCCGATGAGACCTCACAGAGCCGTGGCGGGATGTTCCCGTCCCGCGGCTTTAATGTAACGGTCTTGGCGACTAATGCACCGAGCCGGTTGATATCCATGAGTTCGCTATACTCGCGCCCCGCTCCAAACGTGCCGGAAGCCGGCATCACCGGGTTTTTCATTTTTATTCCTGAAAGATTAACGCTTAAGTTTACGCTCATACATTGTCTCCATTGCGAAGAAATCACCGTTACTCGACCCGCATTGCCTGCCTTACCCGGCCGAATCCGTATCAGAGAGCGCTTGGTTATCGCAACCGCACCCGTTAGCTAGTCCTTTTTCATAGTCTTCCGCGCCCCAAAGAATGTCGCGGGTATTGAAGACCGGGCCATCTTTACATGCCATCTTATAACCCTGTTTGGTGACACAAGCGCACCCCAAGCAGACGCCGATACCACATGCCATCTTCGTCTCAAGAGACACCTGGCACTCGATACCGAATTCATCCGCAGTCTCCGATATTTTCTTGAGCATGCCGACAGGCCCGCATGCATAGATAATTTCAGGACGAATATTATGTACCGTGCGGTTTAATAGGTCGACGACGGTTCCCTCGTGACCGAAACTCCCGTCTTCCGTGGCCGCATAGGTCTTCTTGCCCAGCCGTTTAAAATCAATATAGCGCAACATTTGCGTCTTAGTCTTATAGCCGAGCATTGGATAGAAGAGCACTTGCCTCTCAACGAGTTCTTCGGCTAGAAAGAGCAACGGAGCGGTGCCAAGGCCACCGGCTATAAGCAGCGCCGACCGAATATCCTCGGAATATTTGAAACCTGTTCCAAGCGGGCCGATGATATCGAGCGTGTCATGTATCTTGACCCTTGAGAGCGCTTCGGTTCCCTTACCCATCACCTGGAAGAGAATTTCGAACGCGCGCCCCGGAACTACGCGATGGATACTGAAAGGCCTGCGAAGCATGAAACCGTCATCGGTCGGGCAAAGCACGTGGACGAACTGTCCCGGCCGAGCATTCCGTGAAATCTCGGGCGAGACAAGTATCAGGTTAAATACACCCGGCATTACCTCTTCTTTTCCGATGATGTCCGCTTTGATTTGAAGCATGTTCTAGTTCCACTAACTCCGATAATGATGTAAGAAAGCCTCGATAAAGGAAAATATATTATGTTACTCGCCGGTCGACTCAGCCTTAGCGATCGTCGCTTGGCTGCCGGGAGCTAAATCCTTATGGTAGTCCTGGATAGCCTTGACGTCCAGCTCACCGCTGATAAGCGCCTCGATGCCCTGCACGACCGCCGAAGCCGCCGCCAGGGTCGTTATGCACGGAATACCGTATACCGCCGCATTAGTCCTTATCTCGTATCCGTCCTTGCGCGTGCCTTTGCCCCAGGGTGTATTTATGACTAAATCGACCGTGCGGTTCTTGATAAGGTCGACGACATTGGGTCTCCCCTCTTGAACCTTCTTTGCCGTTTCGGCGCTAATGCCGTTTCGGCTCAACATGGTCGCGGTCCCCTTGGTCGCATATATCTTAAAGCCCATGTCATGGAGCTTTTTAGCCAGGAATATAATCGAGCGTTTGTCGCTGTTTCGCACACTGATGAAGACGCTTCCCGCCTTAGGCAGGTTCAAACCGGCGCTCAGCTGCGCCTTGGCAAATGCTATCCCGAATGATTTATCGATGCCCATGACCTCACCGGTCGACTTCATCTCCGGACCGAGAACCGTGTCGACTTCCGGGAATCTGCCGAACGGTAGGACTGCCTCTTTGATCGACACGTGCTCGATTGGCGCTATCTCCAGATAACCCAGCTCACGCAGGGTTTTGCCGGCCATTACTTTCGCGGCTATCTTGGCGAGCGGCACTCCGATAGATTTGCTTACAAAAGGCACTGTTCGCGAAGCACGCGGATTTACCTCGAGGACATAGACGGTCTCGCCTTGAACCGCATACTGTATATTAAGAAGCCCCCGCACGCGTAGTTCTTTCGCCAACAGCACGGTGTATTCCTTTATTTGGCCCAGTATCTCCTCACCCAGAGTATAAGGCGGTATGACGCAAGCGCTGTCTCCTGAATGTACCCCCGCCTCCTCGATGTGCTCCATGATGCCGCCGATTAAGACGTCTTCGCCGTCGCAGAGGGCATCGACATCTACCTCAATGGCGCCTTCCAAAAACTTGTCGATAAGGACAGGGTGGTCGGGAGAGGCTTTAACCGCTTTCTCGACAAATGCCTCGAGACTATCCTCGGAGTAGACGATTTCCATCGCGCGCCCGCCCAGCACGTAAGACGGCCGCACCAGCACTGGAAAGCCGATTTGCCGAGCTACATCGAGCGCTTCCGAGTAAGAGGTAGCCGTCCCGTTTGGCGGCTGATTGATATTGAGCCTTCGTAAAAGTACGTCGAAGCGCTTGCGGTCCTCGGCAAGGTCGATACTGTCGGGCGATGTCCCTATAATAGGGACGCCCGCCGCTCCGAGCGCGGCCGCCAGTTTCAAAGGAGTCTGCCCTCCGAACTGGACTATGACGCCTTGCGGCTTCTCTTTTTCCACGATGTTCATGACATCTTCGTAGGTAAGCGGTTCGAAGTAGAGCCGGTCGGAGGTGTCGTAGTCGGTAGAGACAGTCTCGGGGTTACAGTTGACCATGATGGTCTCGAAACCCTCTTCTTTGAGCGCGAATGCGGCATGGACGCAACAATAATCGAACTCGATTCCCTGCCCGATTCGGTTGGGACCGCTTCCCAAAATCATTATTTTAGGTCTATCCGATTCGCGAACCTCGCACTCGCTCTCATAAGTAGAGTAATAGTATGGCGTATATGCCTCGAACTCGGCGCCG
>MELI01000050.1:18665-18939 GCA_001767575.1 Candidatus Aquicultor primus
ATTCCCGCTTTCTTACGGTGCTCGCGCACCTCAAGCTCGGTAGAGCCGGTAAGATATGCGAGCTGACGGTCGGAGAAGCCGTAACGCTTCGCCTCATATAGCAGCTCGTCAGGGATATCCTCGAGTTTGTGGCCGGCGATTTCATCCTCGGCTTCGGCTATCTGGCGAATCTGGTCTATAAACCACGGGTCGATTTTTGTGAGGTCGTGTATTTTATCGATGCTCATTCCCGTTTCCAGGGCATATTTAATATAGAAGAGGCGGTCCTGGTTGG
>MELI01000050.1:18966-21108 GCA_001767575.1 Candidatus Aquicultor primus
CCGCCGATATCTCGTCCTTGCCGTCGCCACCCAGACCGTAACGGTCGATTTCGAGCGAACGGATGGCTTTCTGCAGCGACTCCTTGAAGGTTCGCCCGATTGCCATGGCTTCACCAACCGATTTCATCTTCGTCGTCAACGCCTGGTCGGTCTCGGGAAACTTCTCAAACGCCCAGCGCGGTATCTTCGTTACTACATAGTCGATGGTCGGCTCGAACGACGCCGGGGTTTCCTTGGTGATGTCGTTGGCTATCTCGTCGAGCGTGTACCCGACGGCAAGCTTAGCCGCTATCTTTGCGATGGGAAAACCTGTCGCCTTCGAGGCCAGCGCCGAGCTGCGACTGACCCGCGGGTTCATCTCGATGACTACGATACGCCCAGTCTCGGGGTCTATGGCAAACTGAATGTTGGAGCCGCCCGTCTCCACGCCTATCTCGCGAATGATATCTACCGATGCATCGCGCAGTTTTTGATACTCGACATCGGTGAGCGTCTGCGCCGGCGCCACAGTAATGCTGTCGCCGGTATGGACACCCATCGGGTCGAGGTTTTCGATCGTGCAAATTACGACCACGTTATCGTTGAGGTCACGCATGACCTCCAACTCGTATTCCTTCCAGCCGATGACCGACTCTTCGACTAGAAGCTCGGAGACGGGGCTGAGCATGAGTCCGTTAGAGACTATATTTATATATTCTTCCTGGTTGAATGCTATGCCGCCGCCGGTGCCGCCTAGCGTAAAGCTTGGCCGGATGACCAGCGGGAAACCGAGTTCTTCGGCCAACCCGAGCGCGTCGTTAAGGTTGTACGCGAACCCGCTCCTGGGCACCTCGAAGCCGAGCTTTACCATCGCAGCCTTGAACGCGCTCCTATCCTCCGCCATTTTAATGGCAGGCAACTTGGCGCCGATAAGCTCGACGTCATATTTCTCAAGGACTCCGCTTTCAGCGAGAGCGACGGCGGTATTCAAGCCGGTCTGCCCGCCGAGTGTCGGCAGAAGCGCCTGCGGCCGCTCCTTTGCGATAATGAGCTCGACTATCTCGGGCGTAATCGGCTCGATATAGGTCCGGTCGGCGAATTCTGGGTCGGTCATGATGGTGGCCGGGTTGCTGTTGACCAGAACCACCTCGTACCCGTCTTCCTCCAGCACCTTACACGCCTGGGTTCCCGAGTAATCAAACTCACACGCCTGGCCGATGATGATCGGCCCCGAACCGATTATTAAGATTTTCTTGATATCATCTCTTCTTGGCATAACCTCTTCTTCCTGGTTGTTCTCGATTCAACTAACCCTTAAATAAAAGACCTTGAACAGAAGATGTAGCAGGCTACTTCGCGCCCATCATCTCTATAAACTGTTCGAACAGATACTCCGCGTCATGCGGTCCCGGAGCCGCCTCCGGGTGATATTGTACGGAATAGGCCGGCACGTCCAGGCAACGCAGGCCCTCGACGGTACCGTCGCTCAAATTGATATGGGTTATTTCGACCGGTCCGAAATCGCTTTTGCCGGACCAACCGCCCTCGGGTATCGTCTGTCCAACCTGCCAAGCTTTCTCCTCGATGCTCAGCGACGCCGGGTCGACCGCAAAACCGTGATTTTGGCTCGTTATCTCGACACGACCATTGAGCAGGTTCTTGACCGGTTGGTTGCCGCCGCGATGGCCGAACTTTAGTTTATAGGTCTTGCCGCCTAACGCGAGGACAAGCAGCTGGTGGCCCAGGCATATTCCGAAGAGCGGTTTTTTGCCGATAAGCTCCCGAATCGTATCCACAGCATAGGTCACCGCCGCCGGGTCTCCCGGGCCGTTGGATAAAAATATCCCGTCCGGGTCCATCGCCAGCACCTCGTCAGCGGAGGTTGCCGCCGGCACCACCCGTATATCGCAACCCGCCTCGGCAAGCTGCCGGACTATATTGGTCTTCATCCCATAATCGAAAGCGACTATCTTATATGCTCCGCTACCATCACCCCAGGAGTAGGGTTTTTCAACGGTAACGTCCTTTACCAGGTCGGCTCCGACCATAGAGGGCGCGTTTTTCGCTTTCTCGATAACATCCGCGACACTCTTATCACCGACCGAGATAACACCGCGCATCGCGCCGGCGCTCCTGATGTGCTTCGTCAGCGCCCTCGTGTCG
>MELI01000051.1:0-620 GCA_001767575.1 Candidatus Aquicultor primus
CCCCGTCGTCAATCAGTTCGTTTGCGACTTCGATTCCCACCTCTATCGCCTTGACGGCTTCCTCGCGTGTCATGGCCGGCTCTTTCGCAAAGTTCGCGGTACCGCTCTTAACCTTGCGCGAAACCACGCTCGCATCGTCTATCGGCACCGCAACGCCGACGTCGACAACGATAACGTCAGCGCTAACGTGGCGTGCGAGCACGTTTATTGCCGCGCCCCCGTTGACGAAGTTCGCAACCATCTGCGGCGTTACCTCTCTCGGAAACGCGGAGACGCCTTCATCGACGACACCATGGTCGCCCGCCATCACCACGACCGCTTTCTTATCGACATCGCTTAACACCTTGCCGGTGATGCCCGCGAGCTTTATCGATATCTCTTCAAGCACCCCGAGGCTCCCGGCCGGTTTGGTCAACTGGTCCTGGCGCTCTCTCGCCTTCTCCATCGCCGCATCATCGAGCGGTTTTATATCGTTTAACGTCTTATTTAGTAAATCCATCTTATCCCCCTATTAAAAGTTGTCGAAAAACAAAAATCCCCCGGCTTTCCGAGGGTAACAAAATAAGCTATTTGGCAGCACTCCTTCCTCGTAGAGCGTATATTTTCATTCAGGCAGGTCT
>MELI01000051.1:696-1901 GCA_001767575.1 Candidatus Aquicultor primus
TTACAGTGGCGGGCCCGTGCCGGATTCTCACCGGCTTCCCTATTCTCCGCTACAAGCGGCACCTGAATATTTATTCACTTTCCAATAATAAATCTATACGGGTGGGGCGGTTGTGTCAAATAGAGTGAGAGTTGGCTTGATGGGTGGGGGGGTTGTCTTTCAACTGGTTTAGTGGGCTCTCGCCCATGTAGGTGTTTGAGGAATAGGCGCCCTTTTCTAGAATGAATTGGCATGAGCTAACGATAAATATCTCTGCGATGAGCGATTGAGATTATTTCTACCTTTTTCTCGGATTCGTGGATAATATAAAGAATTCTGTAGTCGCCTACTCTTATTCTATGCCCTACTTTGCCCTGAAGCTTCTTCGCTTCCTTAGGTATAGGATGTTCTCCCAGAGAGGTTAGCTTTTATATTACTCTTTCCTGAATTTTTGAGGGCAAACGATCTAATTCTTTCTCCGCCGATTGCTTTATGTAAACCGAATATGGCATCAACTAACTCTTTTTTTCAGCAATATAACTCGCCAAAGGCCGCGATGGCTCTTCATAGCGCTGTTCAAGAATAGCTATATCAATTAAATCTTCCTTGAATTCTTTATCCTTAAGCAATCTTTCAATAACAGACAGCCTTTCCTTTTTTGGCAGGCTTTTGAAAGCCATCCAAAACACCTCTGCTTTTGCATCCATCGCAACCATCCTATTAGCCTCCTTTTTCTTAGTTACTCGCCGCCACAAATGCTTACCAAGATTAATATTGAGCATGCCACTCGCTATTCGTTCTTTCCCTGTTGCTCCGCTACATGCCTATTTTACCATTAATCAGTTGGCGATTTTACATACTAAATCATTATATACTTGAGCTGAGTATTCGGCAGCGGCGGGTAGTTATTAAATTAGAATCAAGTGTTGTTTGGAGTATAGTTAGAATGAGTGGGGTTTGTTTGTGGCATCTAAATAGAATACGATGTAACATAAATGTATTACGATTTCTAGGCATTGGAGGCTAATCTATGACGAGGGCAAGCACAAAACGGGTCAAGACGGTAAGGCTTGAACAAGAAGACTATGAAAAGATATCGATGCTTGCAAAAAAAACCCACAAAACGGAATCACAAATTATAAGAGAATCGATTAGTTTAGGCATAGTCGACCTTATATCCGAAGAAGAAGAGGACGAGCTTTTAAGAAAACGCTTATCGCAAAAAA
>MELI01000051.1:1929-3315 GCA_001767575.1 Candidatus Aquicultor primus
TGAAGAACTTAAACAAGAGCTTGGTATCTAGTGGAATACCAGCTTAAATTTCACCCCGCAGCCGCGAAAGATTTATTTAAGCTTGCTAAAAACAGCAAAGCGCTGGGCCAAATCATAATCGATAATCATTTGCCCAAGATCGTTGGAGACCCCTTAAACGCCGGTCGTCGCAAAAAGGGCGACCTATCACATATTTTTGGCTACAATTTTAATTACCAACGGGTCAGCTATCGAATTCTATATCAGGTAGAAAACGACACCGTAAGAATAATCGCTTTAGGAGTCCACGATGTTGCGTACAAAAAGGCAAAGAAAAGGCGTGAGCAGTAACTACGCCAAGCACCTGGAGGACGTTCCTTCACCGTTGGGGCGCTAAAGCTAGGCTATCCCACGGCCAACCAGGAGGTCAAGAGTGAATGGCTACGGCTATTTAAACATAAGCACTACGATAACGCTGGTCATAGCGTTGCTGATAATCCGGAACTCTTCGAATGATTCATGTTTTTGGTTAGCACCGACACTACGTGACAATAGGCTTGTTGCCGTTCTGTTCAATTTGTAATAGTGGAAGAACAATCTCACGCCAATCATCAATCGAACCGTTCACACCATTAATTTCAAGGCCTTCGTCGTCATAGTATATTTCTAACTTCTGGTCGCAACAACCACATTTTAAAAGGTATCGTGGCACTTTCTTCCCAGAACCCTTTTTGTGGTAGATCCTGATTTGAGGGTAACCGTCTGGTCTTGTGTAATAAAGGCGATTGGCTCTTTTCAGTATTTTCATTTACCACTCCTATAAGAAAACTGAACAGGTAACACACGACGACGGCAACAATAAATGGAGACTAATGCTGGACGTTCTCTAAAACATATCCAATTGTACTTTGATAACCTCACCAATCCTGAGCATATCTTCTTTTGATAGGACACCGGCGCGTTTAAATAATCGCAACTTGCTTACGGTAGCCAATTGATCGGCCATAGCCTTGCTTTCTTTTCCATCTAAAGTGACTAGCGCCTCGCTAGGATAAAGGCGATCTGCTTTGCTGGTCAGAGGAACAACCTGGACTCGATTAAGGAACTTGTTTGATACATCATTGCTAACAATCACGGCCGGACGCTTTTTTCTGATCTCTCCACCAATCGAAGGGTCAAAATTGACCCACCAAACCTCACCTCTTGTCATCGGTTATGTCCCTGAACGTTGTCTCCGCCCAATCCAAAGCTTGTTCTTCTCGCTTTTTGTCTTTTGCCATTTGAGAATATGCCAGCTCCAGGTTTGGACGAACTACATGCGGGCGCACCAACGCCTCAACGAACTTGCTGATTTTTCGGGCGCCGATGGTTTTATGAAGACCTTCGTATACTTCTTCATCTATGGTT
>MELI01000051.1:3371-5097 GCA_001767575.1 Candidatus Aquicultor primus
TAGCCTATTTGGTGTCAAGACTAGAATTTCTCCCAAAACCTGAGACAGTAATTCCGCCTTGCGGCGGCTTGGGCGGAGGGTATCCGGCTCGAACCGACGACCCCCTGCGTGCAAGGCAAGTGCTCTCACTAACGTACTCAAAACACGCCCCCTATTAATCTGGTTATAAGGTAGCTGTTGATTTGTCTGCCAATCTCCCGATCTCACAAAGGAAGTCGGGTGACATGTCGGCGCCGTTATCCCAAACAATCGTATCTACATCGCGGTTCAATCGAACCGTTTTGAAGTACTCAATATCCCTTAACGGCTCAAATATCTCGCCTTCCAAATAGCGCTCAAGATCAACGATTTTCTTGCAGCCATCCTCTAAGGTCAATATCAGCTTGTATTCCGATTCGTAGGATACGTCCCTTACGAAATGCATGGGCCTCCTCCTATACTAGCGGCTTAATTTTATGAAGCGGCTTCTTTGCGGTTGCTAGCGATGAATCACGCTGCTGCTGCGCGATGATTCAAGACCAGCAAGCAGACCGCACAGTTACCTAACCTCTGGGGTGACCGCAGAACATGCAGTCATCTCGATGGACACAGATAACGCCACCGCACCCCTGACAACTCCATCGAGACCTCTCCATCGCCACAAAGCGATCAAGCCCGACTTCCCGGAGAGATTCCAGGTTGTCTATCATGCTCATACCATATTTCGTTCGATAACGTTTGTCCAGGTTCCGTAGGCGCGTGCAGGGAAACTTGGCACACTCAAAGCAAAACTGATGACCGTGCGTCCTTAGCTCTTCGCAGTTCTTGATTTGGCAGTGTTTGCGGGTCTTCGGCTTGCTGGTATCGTCTGCGTTGCATCCAGGGCACACGTTCTTCTCTCTGAGGCGCGCGAGACAGATGCCGCAGTTCATCCCGCAAGGAGCAATGGATTTGGCGGTAATCGATGCTATGGGCGTGGGCTTTTCCGTGCTCATAGGCGCTTTTTCAACTCCTGTCTGCTTTGCGTATGGCGTTCGAAATGCAAGATAATCGGAAGGCCTGCCTGGCACTTTCCGTGCTCAAGTAAACAACTGGATGACGCGCATAACCTCAATCAACCTACCCCAGCGCAAAGAACATCGGGCTGAAGAACGGTATTAGCCAAATCGCCCAGACTGCCACGCTCAGTTTGTGAAAGCTGGTTATCCAGCACTCATCACGTCTTGCCAGAACTATCGATGCCCAAATCGCATGCGCGAACATCAAGACGATGGCAAGCGTGCCGGTTACGCCGTGGACATCAAAGGTCATCCCGTCCGCCATTGCGAACATCAACCCTGTGCCCCAGGTGTCAAAGACAAGTCCCAGCCAAAAGAAGACGAGATGCCACGGCTTCAGAATCCCCGAGATTCGCTCGCTCCACACACCGATGGAGTAACACAGCAGCGCCAACGTTATGATTATGCTTGCGGCTCCCGACATCGGCATCCTCCTTATCGTCGTTATTCCCAGCTCTCATGCGTCACAGATAACGTGTTTTATAGCAGCCATCGCCTCGTCAACTCCTGAGACCTCGACCCATTCGACACCACCAGCATCTTCGTCACGCTCATCACCGGGCCGCCTAACAACCACCAACGCAATACCCAGCCGCTTCGCAGCCTCGACCTTCTCGGGGAATCCCCCTTCGCGTCCGCTCTCTTTGGTGACCACGACAGTAACGCCGAGGCTCGCCCACAGCCGCTCG
>MELI01000052.1:0-493 GCA_001767575.1 Candidatus Aquicultor primus
ATGGTTTTATTGAACTCGTTGGCAGTAGAATTATAATCTTTTCTTGACACCGCTATGCGGTTTTCCGTGCCTTCGACTTGCGTCATCATATCCTGCACCGGACCTACGGCTTTAAGATCCGGATACTTCTCAACCGTCACCATAAGTCTGGACAACGCGCTGGAAAGACCATCCTGCGCCTGCTGAAATTTCTGCAAAGTCTCCGGTGTCAACTGATCCACTTTCAAAGTTACTTTTGTAGCTTCGGCTCGCGCTTTAATTACGCCCTCCAACGTCCCCTGCTCATGCTTCATATAACGATTAACCGTGCGGGCGATGTTAGGAATCAGATCAAGCCTTCTCTGATACTGATTTTCCACTTGCGACCATCTCTCGGCCACGTCTTCTCCCAGCCTGGTCATTTGGTTATATTTCGAACAGGTGCCTACACCCACTACGACCAAAACCGCCAAAAGCACCATTAAAGTTGCTCCGCCTCTATTTCCAATTCCCA
>MELI01000052.1:883-5046 GCA_001767575.1 Candidatus Aquicultor primus
TTTACCTCTCCGACGAGCCCGATACGATTCGCACGAAGGTCAACCAGATGATAACCGACCCGGCGCGCATCAAGAAGACCGACCCGGGCAGCCCGGATGTGTGCATGGTCGTCTATCCGATGCACCAGGTTTATACGCCATCGGAGGAGCTTCAGCAGATAGAGGTAAAGTGCCGTGAGGCCGCGTGGGGATGCATGGCGTGCAAGCGCGAGCTTGCGGATAGGATTGTCGACTCGCTCACCGGATTCAGGGAGAAACGCGCCGAAATAGAACGCGCGCCGGGCATAGTCAACGAGGTGCTGAAAGAAGGATTGCACCAGGTTAGGCCGATTTGCCGCGCCACAATCAAAGACGTGCGCGAAAAGCTCAACATTAGATAGCTGATATAAGAGGGGCGAGACTATGGCGTATCAGATTAAATCAGAGATGTATGAAGGGCCTTTTGACCTCCTCTTAAGTCTGGTTTCGCGCCAGAAGATAGATATTTACGATATTTCGCTTGCGGGGATAGCCGATGAGTACCTCGAGTACATCGATTCGATACAAGACCTCGACCTCGACATAAGCACCGAGTTTCTGCTGGTGGCGGCGACTCTTTTGGAGATTAAAGCCGCGAGCTTGCTACCGAAGAAGGAAGAGGCGTACGAGGAGGACGAGATATCGCCGCATGAGGCCCGCGAGATTCTAATCGCGCGCCTGCTCGAGTATAAGAAATTCAAGAACGTGGCGGCGGAACTTGCCGCAAGACACGAAGCCGAAAGCAAATACCATCTTCGAGATGTCGGCGTCGAAGAGGAGTTCAAAAATCTCATACCCGATTTTCTTGCGGGTGTCTCCCGTGAGCGGATGCGCAAGCTTTTTCTTGCGATTAACGATAAGAAAGAGATAGGCTTAACCCAAGCGGACCACATCACCCCTAAACCGTTGAGCGTCGAAGCCTTTATAGACAGGGTAAAATTGAAGTTGCGCGGCGTGAAGTCGACAAGCTTCCGTGACCTGACGGCGGACTGTACTGAAAAGGTCGAACTCATAACGGCGTTTCTAGCCGTACTCGAGCTTTACAAGCAAGGCATCGTCGACATCGGGCAGGCGGAGACGTTCGGGGACATCATGGTCATAGTAGCGGATAAATCAGGAGTGATAGCGTGAGCGATACTAATGTGAGATTGCGCGGGATAGTCGAGTCGCTGCTGTTCGTGAGCGACCAGCCGCTGTCGGTGGAGAAGATATCGGAGATTGTCGAGGTTGACGGAGAGGAAATCAAAAAGGTACTCGAAGACCTCGAGAACGAATACAAGCGCGCCGACCGCGGTTATCAACTAAGGGAGGTAGCGGGCGGCTTTCGGATGAATAGCCACCCGGCCTACAGTCCGTACATAGAGAAGCTCCTAATCTCTTTCGACCACCGCAGGCTCACCCAGGCGGCGCTGGAGACGCTCTCGATTATCGCCTACAAACAGCCGGTCACAAAAGCCGATATAGGCGCTATTCGCGGCGTCAATTCAGACGGTGTCATAAACACGCTGCTCAACCGCGATTTGATAAAAGAGGAAGGCAAGCAGGACACGCCGGGCCAACCGATACTCTACGGAACGTCGACGCGTTTCATGGAATCGTTTGGCATGCGCAGCCTCGCCGAGCTTCCACCACTCGACGAATTCAACCCCGACGAAGACATCAGACGCCAAATCGAGGATAACCTGCGGACACAGGCGGTTGTGGAGTAGGGTTTTTCCGTATGTTATATATCCCGGAAGACATTCAAAGGTTTTTATTAAAATTAGTTTTCATTATGCATATTGCCTCTTCGCTGCTTAATTCTCCGTGTACTTGGAGAGCCTCAGCAAGAGCATCAAGGGAATGCCTGCAAATTTCCAGAAGTGCCCTAGTTTGGGTTATATAGTCGGTAATACTCCCGCCAGTAATTTTTATTAGCTTATGTATGTGGGCAATGTCATCCTTTGAGTGTCCGTTCGCCGATTGATCAATCGAGTTTCTTAGCTCTTGAGTTAATTCCCAGCCCCAGCCTTTAAGCTTCTTTTCATATAGCATTATTTCGGCTATACCACCAGCCAAGAATATCGCTGTAAGGTTACGACGCCTATTGGTGTTATACTTTTGCATATCGTTAAGCTCAAACGTTTCCACCGTATCTGTAGAACCATTAACGCGTCCAGAGAATTCACCAAAAGACTCGATGCTTATTTTGGTAAATTTCTCTTCAAGCACACAACAAGCAACCGCATGTCCTGCCTCATGATATGCAACCACCTCGATTGCTCTGATATTTGACTCTTTAATTGCCATATTTTTAATATACCCAAAAGCCCGGCTTTTTACGGGGGGGGGTCGCCAAGAGCAGGTCGTGTAGCCATTACCTTATGCGGAGGGGTAATAAAAAAATACCCCGGATAATTCACCAGGGTATTAAGCTCAGTCGTAAGGATTAGAAAGCCATTGTCTTATCCGAACATTGGTACCACATAGATTGCAAGAAAATATAGTACTGCAATAACGATTATTACTATAGCCGCGTATTTGATTGCTGCATAACCCGTAAAGTTGTCATGCCCAGGCTCGACTACCCGGTGCTCTTCGATATCCCTGTGCATATGTTCCGGCTCACTCATTGTACCCACCTCACTATTCTATAATGCAACCTAGCGCAAAAGTTTACTACAAGCTTATTATCTCCTAAGACGAAGAATCTAAACATCAAGCTATCGTGGCTTCGTAGGGTTGAGGAGGCATTATTGCATTGTCAGCGACATTTAGGGCTTCAAGCGATTTCCTCGTCCTTCCCTGTGGTTTTACATCTTCCGCTAGAGCTTCGGCCGCAGCTGCTGCCGATAATGGTATCGGCGTCGCCGGCGTAGCTTATGGTGCGGGACTCATGAACGTGAAAGTATTGGCGGATAATGGCTCCGGCTACACAAGCTGGGTCGCAAGCGGCATTTACTGGGCGGCAGATAATGGCGCCAAGGTCATAAATTTGAGCCTGGGTGGCTCAACCGCGTCCAAGACATTAGAGAACGCGGTGAATTATGCGTGGAGCAGGGGTGTGGTCGTCGTGGCTGCCGGTGGTAACAACGCCAGCTCAGCGAAGCAGTATCCCGCCGCCTACACGAACTGCATAGCGGTTGCGGCAACGGACCAGAACGATAACAAAGCATATTTTTCCAACTTCGGTTCTAAATGGATAGACGTTGCCGCACCCGGAGCGAATATCTACTCAACGCTGCCCAACCATTCTAATCGCATCGGTGGAACCGACTACGGCTACTTGAGCGGCACATCTATGGCTACTCCTTATGTCGCCGGTCTTGCGGCACTGGTTTGGTCGACGGGATACGGGACCACGGCTAGCAACGTTCGTAGTCGTGTCGTGGGTGCTGTAGACAAAACGGTGTCAGGAAATATTTATAAGAAATATGGAATCCCGCGTATTAATGCCTTCAAGGCCGTTACGCCTTAATAAGCAAAGAATCGTTAAGTTTGTCTTGCCGGGCCGGATTATTGAATCCGGCCTTTTTGCATATTAACGAATATCGCTGCCCTAATGCTCTTAGCATATTAGCGTGCATGGATGTGTTGAGCGCTCCACCGCTTGGGCGCCGATTGGATTTTCAGGACTCTCTTTTGCTATGCTTCAAACAGGAGGTAAGAGATAAAAACCGATTCAGGGTTTCAAGTAAATGTGCCATTGTCGGGCCAGCCATTGAGGCGGATAGTATTGCCCTTCTATGGTATTTTTATGATTTTGTGCGGGTTAGCCGCGGGAATCGTCGGCTTAATCGCGGTGATACGTCAGCAAGAGCGCTCATGGCTCGTTTGGCTTACCATACTGCCCGGGCTGTTTGTTCTCTTCCTCGTCCTCGGCGAGTTTCTTGTCCCACATTAAGGACTTTGTGTGCTGTATGGATAAATATTAACAATACTAGGCAGGACTTGGGGAGTCTTATGACACAGAATTTGCCTGTTCACCATCGCTGGCTGTTGGTTGCTGCAATCGCGGTCGGGTTCTTGGCGTTCGCCGCAGTGTTTCTTGTGTTGACCGGAATCATAGCTGAGCCGGAGACGGTTATCGAAAACATCGTCAGGGCGTTGCTCGGGCAGTAGTGTTTTTTCGAGGCGGGTGCCGGGCGCGAGACGCTAGCCGGCAA
>MELI01000053.1:0-566 GCA_001767575.1 Candidatus Aquicultor primus
CGCATCGCCCGCAGGCAGGAGCGGTCCGCCGTCAGGAGCCAGACCGACGCCGCGACCGCGACCGCGGAGAAGAGCAGGGACGCGCGGGCGATCCCGCGAGAGCGGGCTCCCCTGGGGTCCAAGGTCCCCAGCGCCGCGGCCGCCAGAGCCAGGCCGGCGAGCGGAAGCGGATTGAATTTGGCGAAGACGAAAGCGGCGGCCAGCGCGGCGCCCGAGGCGGCGGCCGGGGACCGAGCCGTATCGTCGCGCAGAGCGCCCCGGAGCCTGCGCCAGGCGGCCAGGAGCAGCCAGAGATACGCCGCCAGACCCAGGACGCCGCTCACGGCCAGGACTTCCAGGAAATCGTTGTGCGCGTGGACCTGGCTGCCCGTCGGTCCACGGGAGCGGACGAAGTCTTCTCCCTTGAACCGTCCCAGCATCACCTGGAAAGCGTCCGGACCCACGCCGGATACGGGATGCGCCAGGGACATCCGCCAAGCGGCCTTCCACACGCCGAGCCGGGCCGCATCCGATTCGAATGTGCCCCGGGCGTGCCAGGACGGGATGGTCAGCGCCGCGGCCGCGAT
>MELI01000053.1:601-5177 GCA_001767575.1 Candidatus Aquicultor primus
GCAGGCGTGAGCCCGCGCAGCGGCCGGTCCAGAACAGATAGCACCCCGCGCCGACCGCCGCCGCCAGCCAGGCGCCGCGGGAGACCGTGACCCAGAGGCCGGCGACCGTGAGCGCCGCCGAGAGGGCTCCGACCCGGCGCTTCCCCGGAGTCTCGCCGTCCAGGGCCAGGCCCAGTTGCCAGGGCAGCAGCATGGCCAGACAGCAGCCGAGACTCACCGGACTTCCGACCAGGGAAACGACGCGCCCCTCGGGCAGGCCGCCCACGAGCTTCAGCAGAGGATCCAGGCCCGCCAGCTGGGCCAGCCCATAGGCGGAGAGAGCGGCGCCGGCGAAGGCTCCCGCTTTGAGCAGTCCGCGGGCCGCCGCCAGCCCCGCGCTCTGCGCGAGGGCCGCGATGACGGCGCAGAGCGCCAGCGGCAGAAGGCCATGGCTGTGCTGGGAGTACTCGCCCAGGACGCTCACCGGCGGGTTCTGGGAGAGCGCCGTCGACAGCACGAGCGCCCCGAGGACGGCGGCGATCGGACCCAATATGCCGGGACCGGGACTCCGCGCGGCCTTCCGGTCCTCGGCGTCGTCGTCCCGCAAAGCCCCCGCGCTCGCGACCGCGGCTCCGAGCGAGAGCACGAGGAGCTTGGGCAGGGTGTAGAGGGAGGCCGTCCCCGGCCAGACCGCGAGCAGCGGTCCGCAGGAGGCGAGGACCAGACCCGCCCGGAGGAGCGGCGCGGTCAAGCGGGTCGGCGAGATAGACCCGAGGGCCTGCCGCGAACATGTCGAGAAGAATTTCAGCCCGGCAAAGATGACCGATGGGTATGAAGAGAACTACAGAACTATCTTGAACAAATAGATATGGATATACACAGCGCACTCGTAGAATTTAAAGCTCACCCAGGGGTGACCGGTATTTTCAGCGACCTCGATGGGACGCTGAGCGCGATTGCCCAGACGCCGGAGAGCGCGTCGGTAACCGCGGAGGTACGCGAGGCGCTTACTATGCTCAAAGAGAGATACAAAGTCGTCGGCATCGTCAGCGGGCGTGCCTCGGATGATGCCCAACGCATGGTCGGGCTCAACGACTTACTTTATATCGGCAGCCACGGGCTCGAATGGATAGAAGAGGGACGGCGGTATTACGCACCTCAAGTAAAGCAGTATTTAGGCATGGCGCCAAGCCTTTACAACGAGCTGAGCGACTATTTTACCAGGACCGATATCCGGGTCGAGAAGAAAAACTTAGGGGCGGCGCTCCACTACCGGCTGGCTGCAGACAAGGACGCGGCCCTCGCCTTAATCGAACCGGTCGTTGAAAAGATGCTCGCGGAGTATCCGATGAAGGTAGTGCGCGGGCGTTTTGTAGTCGAGCTCAAACCCGATATCCCTCTCAATAAAGGCGATGCGATTGTCGCGATATGTCAGCGAGACGGGCTGGCCAAAGCGCTCTATATCGGCGACGATATCACCGATATCGATGCATTCAAGGCGCTGCGTAAGCTCGAAGAGACGGAGAATTTCAAAGCCGTTTCGGTAGCGGTGGCTTCGAAGGAGGCGGACGCGGAGGTCGCGGAAGCAGCGGATTTTACACTGGCTAGCGTCGACGAGGTCGAAGCGCTTTTAAGATGGCTCGCGGAGTAGGCGCAGAGGTGAGGTTTTGAAGAAACTTTTACTCCACACATGCTGCGGCCCGTGTCTCATCCGTCCGGGTGAGACACTTAAGGCCGAATACGAAATAACGAGCTATTACTATAATCCGAACATCCACCCGACTACTGAGTATATCCAGCGACTGGAGACGCTGGCGGCATACTGCCGCGACAATGGCTACAGGCTTGTTGTGGGAGACTATGAACCCCAGCGCCACCTCATTGAAGTCGCGGGTTTAGCGGAAGCGCGATGCGCGGCGTGCTATCGCTTGCGCCTTATGGAGGCGGCGAGATATGCGGCACAAAACGGCTTCGATGCCTTCTCAACCACGCTCACGGTCAGTCCCTACCAGAAGCACGACCTTATCGAGGCGATAGGCGAACAGGCGGGCGAGGAGCACGGGGTGGAGTTTATTTACCGGGATTTCCGGGCGCTCTATCGAGAAGGGCAAGAGACGGCGCGCACGCTCGGGATGTACCGGCAGTCTTACTGCGGTTGCATCTACAGCGAGATGGAAAGATACGAGAAGAAGCTGGCAAGAGCGGAGCGGGAGGCGCGGGAGTAGGCGATGAAGACATCTGAATTCGATTACTTCCTGCCACAGGAGCTTATCGCCCAGGAACCGGTAGAGCCGCGAGACTCATCACGGCTATTGGTCATCGACAAGGCCGGCGGTCGCTTAGAACATATGACGTTCAGGGATATGGTCGACTATGTCGAGGCCGGCGATTGCCTGGTTGTCAACGATACCAAAGTGATACCGGCGCGCCTAAAGGGAGAAAAGGCGGGCACGGGTGGAAAAGCGGAGATATTTCTGCTCCACGATACCGGCGACGGTCTATGGGAGGCGCTGGTCAAACCGGGACGGCGCTTGGCGACGGGCGCGAAGGTCGTAATTGCCGGCGGGCTGATAACGGCAACCATAGTTAAGCGCTTGCCCGGAGGCGAAAGACTCGTCTCACTCGAATACGAAGGCGACTTGACGGAAGTTCTCGCGCAAGCCGGTGAGGTCCCGCTTCCACCCTATATAGAGAAGCCTATCAAGACGATGGAGCGCTACCAGACCGTATACGCGAACCGGCTGGGCTCGGTGGCGGCGCCGACAGCCGGACTTCATTTTACGCCGGAGCTGCTCGGCGCGCTCGAGGCAAAGGGCGTTCAAGTCGCGGCGGTGACGCTTAGGGTAGGCTTGGATACTTTCCGCCCGGTTCGCGAAGACGAGGTCGAAGCGCACGAGATGCACAGCGAGTTCTATAGCGTGACGGCTAAGGCGGCCGGGATCGTAAACAAGACAAAAGCGGCGGGCAAGCGGGTTATAGCTGTGGGCACGACATCCGTTCGGGTCTTGGAGAGCGCCGGAGCCGCCGGAAAGCTCGTTGAGGGCTCCGGCGACACCAGGCTCTTTATATATCCGGGCTACGAGTTCAATATGGTAGACGCGATGATAACCAACTTTCACCTGCCGAAGTCGACACTGCTGATGCTGGTATCCGCCTTCGCGGGCAAGGATATGATGAAGGAAGCATACTTAGAGGCGGTCGCGGAGCGCTACAGGTTCTATAGCTTTGGCGACGCCATGTTAATATTTTAAGGAAGACGATGATAGAATTCGAGCTGATACACGAGGACAAGCAGACGAGGGCGCGCGCGGGTGTGATAAAGACCCCGCACGGCGATATCGAGACGCCGGTATTTATGCCGGTCGGAACCAAGGCGACTGTGAAGACGATGACGCCCGGCGAGCTGGTCGATATCGGAGCGCAAATCATCCTCGGCAACACCTACCATCTTTACCTGCGCCCCGGCCACGACCTCATAAGAGAAGCGGGAGGCTTGCACAAGTTTATGAGCTGGGACAAGCCCATCCTTACCGACAGCGGCGGGTTCCAGGTATTCAGCTTGAGCGAAATGCGAAAGATTACCGACGAGGGCGTCGAGTTCCGCTCGGTAATAGACGGCTCATCCCATTTCTTCACGCCAGAGAAAGTAATCGAGATAGAAGAGGCCATAGGCGCCGATATCATCATGGTGCTCGATGAATGCGTCGCGTACCCGGCGGACAAAGCAGACGCCGAGCGCGCCGTTATGCGCACCTATGAGTGGGCGAAGCGCTCCAAAGCGGCGCTCAAATCCGACCAGGCGCTCTTTGGAATAGTGCAGGGCGCGACCTATGAGGATTTAAGGAAGCGCAGCGCCGAGCTGACCGTCGAACTCGATTTTCCTGGCTACGCCATCGGGGGCTTAAGCGTTGGGGAGCCGCATTCGAAGATGTTTGAGATTCTCGACTACACGGTTCCTGTTCTCCCGCGCGATAAGCCGCGCTATGTGATGGGTCTGGGCAATCCCACCAGCCTTGTCGGGGCAGTGTCGCAAGGAATCGATATGTTCGACTGCGTCTTGCCTACGCGGATTGCGCGCAACGGCACCGCGCTTACGAGCGAGGGCAAGCTCAACCTGCGCAACGCGAAGTTCGCGAAAGATTTCACCCCGCTCGACCCGGCCCACGACTGCTATGTCTGCAAAAACTACAGCCGGGCATACTTAAGGCATTTGGCCCAGTCGGACGAGATTCTCGGGGCGCGCCTGTTGACCTGGCATAATCTCGCCTATCTATTCGATGTCATGCGCGGTGCGCGCCAAGCGATTCTCGAGGACCGTTATGCGCACTTCCGGGACGAATATCTGGCCGGGCATGACATGGAATTCGGAACAATATAGAGCCGAAAGGGTATAGTATTTTGAGAAAGACCTGTATCATTATATAGCAAGCGGCTGTATAACTACCGCAAACAGGGGAGAGGGGAGATGAAGCTTTGAGTGGTTTAGACGGGTCGACATTATTGATAATCTACATCGCCGCATTTTTCGTGATTTATTACATGATTTTAATAAGGCCGCAGCAAAAGCGGGCTAAGGAGCGCAAGTTGCTGCTTAGCG
>MELI01000053.1:5204-10077 GCA_001767575.1 Candidatus Aquicultor primus
CCTATGGAGGGCTGCACGGAAAGATAAAGGATATCCGCGAAGATATCGTTATCCTGCAAATAGATGAGAACGTACGCGTCAAAGTCGACAAAGACGCGATAGGAGCGAGGTCGGCCAAGGACGAGGCGAGGAAAGCGGCAGAGCCGAAGTAGCGGTTGTTGATAGCGTGACATAATAGAGGCGGCAATCATGGGACTAACGGCGGCAGACATCCGCGAGCAGTTCTTGGCCCATCTGGGGGCGGAGCGGAATCTCTCGGGCAACACTATCAGCGCATACGATACCGATATTCTCCAGTTCTTTGCCTTTATCGAGCAGGAAGCGCTGGTATTCGACGATATCGATTTTCGCGTCTTACGGAACTACTTGGGATTGTTGCAGCGAAAAGGCTATGACCGAAAAAGCGTCGCGCGCAAACTCTCCGCGATACGCGCATTCTATCGGTTCGCTCAAAAACACGCCGGCATCGAGAAGAATCCCGCCGATATCGTATCGGCACCCAAGCAGGATAAAAAGCTTCCTAAATATCTAAAAGAGCATGCGCTCGAAGAATTGCTGGCATCCCCAGATGTTTCGGCTCCGCTCGGATTGCGCGACAAGGCGATTCTCGAGCTTTTTTACGCCACCGGCATACGCGTGAGCGAGCTTACCGCACTCGACCTCGATAGCATCGACTATGCGAAGTTTGATGTGCGCGTCGTCGGAAAGGGGCGCAAAGAGCGCATAGTGCCCATCCACAAAATCGCCGCTGATGCGGTTAGAGCATATGTCGGGTCGGGCAGGAAGAAATTAGCTCAGGGCAGAAAGCCCGAAGCCGGCGCCACCACGGCGCTGTTCTTGAATTTTCGCGGAGCCCGGCTGACGGTTCACGGCGTCCGTCGTATAGTCGGCAAATATGTAAAGCTAGTGGGCCTAAGTAAGGGCATAACACCGCATGCGGTAAGGCATACTTTCGCGACGCATCTGCTGGAGCGCGGAGCGGATTTAAGGTACATACAAGAGCTGCTCGGGCACGTTGATTTATCATCGACACAGGTTTATACTCATTTAGATAAAGCACGGCTTAAAGAAGTATACTTGAAGGCGCATCCGAGGGCTTAGAGTTGTAGCGAGACGCAATAACTGGAGACAAATTTGGAGACCCGAAGCCAAAGCGACATAATCGAGGTATGGAAGAAGTATAAGAGCGAAGCATGCCAGGATTGTCGCGACAAGCTCATACTCAATTATGCGCCGCTCGTTAAGTATATCGCGGGTCGTGTAGCAGCGAATCTTCCCCAAAATGTTGACCAGGCCGACCTGGTTAGTTATGGCCTTTTTGGTCTTATCGACGCTATTGAAAAGTACGATATGGCGCGCGAGATCAAGTTCGAGACCTATGCGATAACCAGGATAAAAGGAGCGATAATCGACGAGCTTAGGGCGCTCGATTGGGTTCCACGTTCGGTTAGACACCGGGCGCGCGTACTCGAGCGGGTCTACTACGAGCTCGAAAACGAGTTGCGCCGGCCGCCAAGTGACGCTGAGGTCGCCGGCGCAATGGGAATCACCGTAGAGGAGCACGGCGAATTACTAAGCCAGCTCAGCTATACGTCGATGCTCGCACTCGAGGAACTCTGGAATGTCGGCGAAAAAGATGACAAGGTCAGCCTCATCGATAGCATCGAAGATACCTCCAGCCCCGACCCTGCGGATAGCTTCGAGTTCGAAGAGATGAAGACGATTTTAGCGGATGCCATTAAGAAGCTCCCCGACCGGGAACGGACGGTAATAGCGCTTTACTACTATGACAACCTCACTCTACGTGAGATAGGCGACATCCTCGGAGTCACCGAGTCGCGCGTCTCACAGCTCCACACCAAGGCGGTCATTCGCCTCAAATCCAAAATGCGCAGCGCGCAAATCATCCAGAAGGATTAGCGGCCCTTGTACGCATAACGGAACCGGCGATTTCCGGCAGGTGACGCGGTTGGACGATGGCCGATTGCGGCAAATGATCCGCTCAAAACGCTTGCTCTATTGCACCTGTTATGATAGAGTCTTTCCATTACACACGCCGTTGGATTTCGGCCGGGTGCCTGATAAGGTCGGTCGAAAGTTGAAAGCGGCGGAGGAAAAAAACCAAGAAAGGAGGTGCGGTAATGGCGGTTGTTTCCATGAAGCACCTATTAGAGGCTGGAGTCCACTTCGGGCATCAAACGCGCCGATGGAATCCAAAGATGAAGTCCTACATATTTACCGAGCGCAACGGTATCTACATCATCGATCTTCAGCAAACCCTAGGCCTTATCGAACAAGCTTATGCGTTCGCGCGGGACATCGCGGCAAATGGCGAGCAAATCCTCTTCGTTGGTACCAAAAAACAGGCCCAAGAGGCTATTCAAGAGGAATCGGCTAAATGCGAGATGCCGTATGTCAACTATCGTTGGCTGGGCGGCATGCTTACAAACTTCAAGACAATTTACAGTCGAGTAAAAAGGCTTGAGTACCTCGAGATAGTAAATACCGACAACCCGGGCATGCTCACCAAGAAAGAGTTGTTGAAGCTTAACACCGAAAAGACCAAGTTGCAGAGGAATCTCGGCGGAATCACCAATATGAAGAAACTTCCCGGGGCTGTGTTCATCATCGACCCGAGGAAAGAGAGAATAGCGGTGCAGGAGGCGCGTCGTCTCGAAATCCCGATTATCGCGATTGTCGATACGAATTGTGACCCCGATGAAATCGATTATGTAATACCCGGCAATGATGATGCTATTCGCGCGGTGACACTCATCACGCGCGTTATCGCCGACGCGGCACTAGAAGGTCGTGAGGCCTGGATGGCGTCGCTCGGTAAGCCCGAGGTCGTAGTACCGAAGGCTGAGGAAGCTAAAGCGAGTGAAGCTAAGGCCGAAGGCGAAGCAAAAGTTGAAGCCAAAGCCAAAGACGTTGAGAAAGCGGTTGAAGCTAAGGTAGAAGCCAAAGTTGAAAAGAAAGCGGTTGAGGCTAAGGTAGAAGCCAAAGCCAAGGGCACAGAGAAAGCGGTTGAAGAGACTGCTGAGAAGAAAGATGAAAGCGCGGAAGCTGCTTCGAAAGCGTAGTTTGCATTAAATGCAGAAGAACAACGGCAATACGCCGTTATAGCCAATACAGTTACCCGTTTTCACATTAAAGGAAACGGGTAACTCACGTAGGGGACGTTGTTACGGTTACTACGGTTATGCGGGCGCACTTAGCGCGGGGACACGTGGATGGTCAGCCCTAAAGGGCTGAGCTACGAATCGGCGTAGCACTTCGCGCGCGCGGGCGTGGTTTGAAACGAATAAAAGAAATATAAACAGGGGGTCACAATGGAAATCACAGCAGCTGCAGTAAATGAACTGCGGAAATTGAGCGGCGCTGGAATGATGGATTGTAAGAAAGCGCTTGCGGAAGCGGGCGGCGATGTCGCCGGCGCGACCGATGTTCTTCGCAAAAAAGGCCTGGCATCGTTGGCCAAAAGGTCGGGACGCGAGGCGAATGAGGGACTCGTCGAATCCTATATTCATAGTGGAGGAAAAATCGGTGTTCTTGTTGAAGTAAACAGCGAGACGGATTTTGTCGCGCGCAGCGATGACTTCAAGCAGTTCGTGCATGACGTTGCGCTCCAGATAGCAGCGGGCAATCCGACGTATGTCAAGCGTGAGGACGTGCCGGAGTCGATTGTCCTTAAAGAGATGGAGATATATCGCGCGCAAGGCCTCGAGGAAGGCAAGCCGGAAAACGTACTCGACAAGATAGCCCAAGGCCGCATCGAAAAGTATTACCAGCAAGTCGTCTTGATGGAGCAGGAATTTGTCAAGAATCCCGACCTGACGATGAAAGATTATCTAGGCGGTCTCGTGGCGAAACTTGGCGAGAATATCGGAGTCAGAAGGTTTGTCCGCTACGAGCTGGGCGAGAGCGTTTAGTCGAAACCAACACTTAACATCGAGCAATATTTCAAGCAACGTAATCGTAATAACGGCCAAGAAGAGAGTGTGATATGGCGAGCTATAAATACAAAAGAGTACTTCTGAAATTGAGCGGACAATCTCTCGCCGGAACCGGCGGTTACGGGATAGACCCCGCTGTGATGCTCGGGATAGCGCAAGAACTAAAGCGGCTTTACGAGGACAATATCGAGCTTGCGGTAGTCGTCGGCGGCGGCAATATATTCCGCGGCTTCGAGGCCAGCTCCAAAGGCATGGACAGGGCGACCGCGGACTATGTCGGCATGCTTGCCACGGTGATGAACGCGCTCGCGCTCCAAGAGGCTATGGAAAAAGAGGACGTCTACACTAGGGTTCAATCGGCCATCACGATGCAGGAAGTCGCCGAACCGTATATTCGCCGGCGCGCGATTCGCCACCTTGAAAAAGGGCGGGCCGTGATATTCGCGGCGGGCACCGGTAACCCGTATTTCAGCACGGATACCGCGGCGGCGCTCAGGGCGCTCGAAATCGGCGCGGAAGCGATTCTTAAAGCTACGCGTGTCGACGGCGTCTACGATTCGGACCCGGAGAAGAATCCGGATGCGCAGCGTTATTCGGAGCTGACCTACATCGATGTTCTAAATAAAGGGCTGCGCGTGATGGACGCGACGGCGATATCTCTCTGTATGGACAACGACATTCCCATAATCGTCTTTGACATGACCCAACCCGACAACCTTCGCAGGGTGTTGATGGGAGAAGACATAGGTACAACGGTGCGAGGAGGGCGATAGTGTGTTCCAGGAAGTCATAAACGAGTCGGAATCAAAGATGAAAAAGGCCGTTGAAGCGATACGCAATGAGATGGCGGGAATAAGGACCGGGCGGGTAACAGCCGCTTTGTTCGACCGAATCGTGGTCGATTATTACGGCACGCG
>MELI01000053.1:10094-15092 GCA_001767575.1 Candidatus Aquicultor primus
TTGCGAGCATCAGCACGCCCGAAGCCCAATTGTCTGTTATCCAACCCTGGGACAAATCGGCCATAACCGCGATTGAAAAAGCACTTATGACCTCGGATATCGGAGTGACGCCCTCGAATGACGGCACGGTCATCCGTTTACCCTTTCCACCTTTGAGCGAAGAGCGGCGCAAGGATTTCGTAAAACTGACTAAAAAGGTTGCCGAAGAGGGCAAAGTATCGATTCGCGGTGTTCGCCACAGCGGGCGTGACGACTTACAAGTGCTTGAAGAGGAGAAAGAGATATCCGAAGACGACCGCAAGCGGGCCGAGAAAAAAATAGATGAATTGACTGAGAAATACAACAAAGAAATCGATGCCATGTTCCTGCGAAAAGAGCAGGAGATCATGGAAGTGTAGGTTTTGTCATATATGGAATCCAGACGTAAGAGAAGCCCGCACATGAGGTGCTGGAAAGTGACAGGGTAGTCCGGGATTGAAGAGGCATAAAACGGGTCTTCGCAAGGGGTCTACAGGGCCGGGCGGAGACCTTTCTGCGGAAGAGGTCAAAAAGGATTTCGTACCGCGCCATGTTGCGGTCATAATGGACGGTAATGGGCGCTGGGCGTCAAAGCGGAAGCTGCCCAGGTTGGCCGGGCACAAGGCCGGCTCCAATGCTATCAGGCGCACCATCGAGATAGCGACGGAAATCGGCGTCGAATATCTGACGCTCTATACGTTTTCGACGGAAAACTGGAAAAGGCCAAAAGACGAAGTATCCGGTTTAATGTCGTTGTTCGAGGAACAGCTGGCCAAAGAGACGGATGAGCTGCACGGGCAGGGTGTACGCATCAGGGTGCTGGGACGGATGGCGGAATTGCCGGATAGCACAAGAAAGGCGTTTACCGAAGCCATTGAGAAGACCAAGGGCAACTCGCGGCTCAACCTTAACCTGGCGCTCAACTACAGCGGCAGAGCGGAGATAGTAGACGCCGCAAATGCTCTATGCGAGGCAATCCGAAGCGGTAAAGAAACGCCCGATATAACGGAGGAAATGTTCGCGCGTTACGTGTATACTTCAGGTATACCCGATCCCGAATTACTGATCCGCACGAGCGGCGAATTACGGGTGAGCAACTTTCTCCTTTGGCAAATCGCATATTCGGAGTTGTGGATAACCGAGAAATTATGGCCCGATTTCGCTAAAGACGATTTTTTGCAAGCGGTCGCCGAGTATAAGCAGCGAAAAAGAAGATTCGGTGGATTAGTCGAAGTCTAGTTGGAGCAAACAGGAGCCGAGAATGCTAAAAGAACGAGTGATCAGTGCGCTTGTCGGAGCCCCGCTTATTATCGCCTCTTTACTTCTGGGGAAGTATGTCTTCGCCTTATTGATAGTCATCATCGCGGTGATAGCGACCGATGAGTTCTATTCGATGCTTATTCTGCGCGAGTTTAAACCCAATATCGTCGCCGGTATAGGCGGAAGTATCGCCATATTCTTAGGGACGCTCGCGGGCGGCGTAAGCGGCTTGTTGTTGGCGCTAGTGCTCGTAATGCTAGTCGTCTTGGTCTGGCAGACCTTTACCGAGGGCAGTATCGTAAACGCCGGGTTGACCATGACCGGCCTGATCTATATCACGCTTCCGCTAAGCCACTTGATATTGCTATACGGCCTTGCGCAGGGAGTAATCGGGGTCATTCTGGTCTTGGTTGCGACCTGGGTAAGTGATATCGCCGCCTATTCCTTTGGCAGGGCGATAGGAAAGCGCAAACTAGCCCCGACGATAAGCGCCAAGAAAACTATCGAAGGTACGATAGCGGGCATAATAGCGCCGACGATATTCATAGGCACGGCATTTTTGTTGCCGTGGTTGCCATTTGTCGCCGAGCAGGGCGCGGTAGTCGCGATTTTGAAGGGTTTGGGTTTCGGTTTGATAGTCGGCGTTGTGGCGCCGGTGGGAGACCTTATCGAGTCGCGAATCAAACGAGAGCTTCGCGTTAAGGACAGCGGCGCGACGATACCGGGCCATGGCGGCTTTCTGGACAGGTTCGATAGTGTCGTCGTCGCCGGCGTTATCGCATATTACTATTGGCTGTTCGTCGTTTAGAGAGTATCGGAAGGGGCACGCGCTGTGGCGAATACGGCCCGCGTTAAATCGAGAGGTTTTGATTGAAAAACATAGTTATTTTGGGTTCGAGCGGCTCGATTGGGCTGCAGACAATAGACATCGTAAAGCGCTATCCGGAGCATTTCAACGTCGTCGGCCTTAGCGTCCATCGAAACACCGACGTTTTGGAGGCACAGATAGGAGAATTCAGACCGAAAGTCGTCGTTGTCGCAGATGAAGAGAGCGCCAAATCGCTTAAGGGCAAAGACCTGGGCGACGTTGAGGTCATGGCCGGCATCGCAGGCCTCGAGGAACTGGCCGCATACCCCGGTGCTGATATCGTCCTTAACGCGCTGGTAGGCTCAGTCGGCTTGCGCCCAACCATAGCGACCTTGAAAGCGGGCAAAGTCTTGGCGCTCGCGAACAAGGAATCGATGGTGGCAGGCGGCGCAATCGTCAACAGGACGCGCGAGGAAACAGACGCGGTCATATTGCCGGTAGACAGCGAGCACAACGCGCTCTTCCAGTGCATCGTCGGGGAGAGCGAAGATGAAATCGAGAAGCTCATCCTAACCGCTTCGGGAGGGCCGTTTCGCGGGCGAACGCGCGAGGAGCTCGGCAAAGTCACGGTCGAAGAGGCGCTGGCTCATCCGCGTTGGGTCATGGGTCCGAAGATAACCATCGACTCGGCGACGTTGATGAACAAGGGGCTCGAGGTTATCGAGGCGCACTGGCTCTTTCGTATCCCGTATGAAAGAATAGAGGTCGTTGTCCACCCGCAGAGCATCATCCATTCTATGGTCGAGTACACAGACGGTTCGATAAAGGCGCACTTGGGGAGGACGGATATGCGCATCCCCATCCAGTACACGTTATCGTATCCCGAGCGATTACCTTCACCGGTACCGCCGTTGAGCTTTATAGATGTGGCTCAACTCACTTTCGAGGCGCCTGATTATGAGAACTTTCCATGCCTGAAGTTTGCGTTTGAGGCGGCTAAGGCCGGCGGGACATATCCGGCGGCGCTAAACGCCGCCAACGAAGAGGCGGTCGACGCGTTCCTTAACAAGCGCATCGGCTATCTGGACATCCCCCGCGTTATCAGAGGCGTTCTCGACTGCCACGAAAGTGGTAATGACGCCGATTTGGGTATAATACTAGAGGTCGAGGAATGGGCGAGGCGCACAGCGGGCGGGGTCATCGAAAGCCTTGAGAGATAGAGGGCGTACGGCACGGTATACGATGAGCGTCTCGACATCTATCCAGCGCCATAGTGCGCGAAGTCTGTTCAGCTATTAGCGCCCGCTTGTGATACAAGCCATTGCTAATAGCTGAAATAGCGGTCGTTATCGAGTATCCTTGATATAGTTAGAGTTAGCCAAAAGGGAGTGAGCAGTAATTTTTATATTGGTAGCGTTTATAGGTCTGGGTCTCATCATATTCGTCCATGAGTTCGGCCATTTTATAGCGGGCAAGCTCATGGGCCTGAAAATCAGGGAGTTCATGTTCGGCCTTCCCGGGCCGCGCATCTTCTCTTTTAAATGGGGTGAGACGGAGTATGGGGCGACCTATATACCGTTCGGCGGCTATGTCCGGTTCGCGGGGACCGAGTCGGAGTTGCAGATGGAAGAAGACGAAGAGGACCGGGACACCCCGCCGGAGCGCAAATACGACACGCTGCCTAAGTGGAAGAAATCCCTGGTCATGATTGCCGGACCCGTGATGAACCTCTTGTTCCCGATATTGCTGGTGTCGCTCCTTCTTGCCGTGCAGGGACAGCAGTATCTCCAGCCGGTAATAGGAGAAGTCGTAAAAGGCAGCGCGGCGCAAGAGGTAGGTATAAAAAAAGGCGATAGGATAGTCTCCGCTAATGGAGACGATATCAAGACGTGGACCGATTTGACGGACCACCTGCGCGAGAGTCCCGGCAAGCAAGTTCGCCTGACCATCGAGCGCGGGGACGAGACACTAACGTTCACACCGAAGCTAGGTGTCAAAGACGGCCGTGGCTTTCTCGGGGTCTCTCCGTCTGAAGATGAAAAACCTATCGTAAAGCGCGAGCCGGTCCATTTGGCGCTTTACAAAGGGACGTTACTCACTTACGACATGACCAAGTTTCTGGTGGTGACGCTCTACCATGTCATAACGCAGGATTCGGGACAACTTACCGAGTCGAGTCGGGGCCCGGTCGGCATCATAGACGAGACGGCGCGCATCGCGGAGCAGGATTTTTGGCAATTTATCGGGGTGCTCGCATTTCTTAGTATAAATCTCGGCGTTCTGAACCTGTTGCCCATTCCGCCGCTCGATGGCGGGCGGCTCGCGATACTGGGGGTCGAGGGTATTATCAGAAGGCCTATCAACAAGAAGCTGGTTTTTGGAATCAACGCCGCGGGTATGGCGCTCCTGTTAACGTTGATGTTCTACCTCATCGTCATGGATGTCGGCAGGATATTCACGCGAACTGTGGGCAATGGTGGTGGCTAGCGTGTCGCGTAACACCCGGGTCGCCACAGTCGGCGGCGTTCAAATCGGCGGCGGCAATCCTATAGCCGTCCAGTCGATGACGAATACCAAAACCGAGAATATCGTCGAGACTATCGAGCAGATAAAGGAGCTCGAAGAAGTCGGCTGCGATATTATCCGTGTGGCGGTACCCAGCCGCGAAGCTATCGAAGCGTTACCACAGATAAAAAGGGCCATCAATATCCCGCTCGTCGCCGATATTCATTTCCACTGGGAATACGCGATAGGCGCACTCGACGCGGGCGCGGACAAAATCCGCATCAACCCCGGCAACATCGGCAAGCTGGAGCACGTTGCGACCATCATCGAAAAAGCGAAAGAGAAGGGTGCGGCGATTCGTATCGGGGTCAACTCGGGCTCGCTCCATCCGAAATACCGTAAAGAAG
>MELI01000053.1:15112-20812 GCA_001767575.1 Candidatus Aquicultor primus
GTCAAAAGCGCACTCGAGTATGTAAGATTCTTCGAAGAGATGCGCTTCGACAACCTGGTTCTCGCGGTAAAATCGTCTTCGGTGCTCGACTCCATCAAGGCATATCGGGCGCTGGCGGCCGAGACCGACTATCCGCTCCATCTGGGTATTACCGAATCGGGCAGTCTGCTGTCGGGCACGGTCAAGTCTTCGGTGGGGCTGGGCGTCCTTCTCGCCGAGGGAATAGGCGATACGCTGCGAGTCTCACTCTCGGCTGACCCCATCCACGAGATAAAGGTCGGTTTCTTGATTTTACAGTCGCTTGGGCTGCGCTCGTTCGGGCCGGAGATAATATCCTGCCCCACCTGCGGCCGGTGCGATATAGACGTTATACCGGTCGTCGAGGAGATAGAGAGGCGCTTGATGAAAGTGCGCGCTCCGCTCAAGGTCGCGATTATGGGTTGCGCGGTCAACGGGCCCGGTGAGGCGCGGGAGGCCGACGTCGGGGTCGCGGGAGGCAAGGGCGAGGGAGTTCTCTTCAAAGGCGGCAAAGCGATACGCAAGGTCGCCGCAGAGGATATGGTCGAAGAGCTGATGGCCGAGATAGCAGGGCTTATCGCGCAAAACCATAACTAGCGGTGGGTTTGAGCTATTTAACATAATTCTTGCGCTTGTATATCCATCGCCGCATATCGTGTAAAATATATATTTGAAATTAACCGCGCGGGCATTTGAGCATAGCATACAAAAATACCAGCCTGCGCAGGAGGAATATGATGAGATTTTCGAGACTGTTCGCGCCGACACTCAAAGAGAGCCCGGCCGAGGCCGAGGTAATAAGCCACAAGCTGCTGCTGCGTGCCGCTATGATACGCAAGGTAGCGGCGGGCATATATACTTTTCTACCGCTCGGCAACAGGACGCTGAAGAAGATAGAGAAGATAGTCCGCGAGGAGATGGACGGGGTGGGTGCCCAGGAGATATTGATGTCGGCGCTGCAGCCTTCCGACCTCTGGATGAAGAGCGGGCGGTGGGACCAGTATGGGCCGGAGATGATGCGTCTGAAAGACAGGCATAACCGCGATTTCGCGCTTGGGCCGACCCATGAAGAGCTCGTAACGGACCTGGCTATGAAAGAGGCGCGGTCGTACCGGCAGCTGCCGTTGACCTTATACCAGATTCAGGTCAAGTTCAGGGATGAGATTAGGCCGAGATTCGGCCTGCTGCGCGGACGCGAGTTCATCATGAAAGACGCATACAGTTTCAACCTGGACCAGGACGATCTTGAGAAATCGTACGAAACCATGTACCACGCGTATAATCGCATCTTTTCGCGTTGCGGTCTGGAATTTCGGGCGGTCGATGCAGACACCGGGCTCATAGGCGGCAGTGTATCAAAGGAGTTCATGGTGCTGGCCGACGCCGGTGAGGATACGGTCATCTATTGCGATACCTGCGAGTACGCCGCCAACCTGGAGGTGGCGAAGACGAGGACGACCGACACCCCGGCTACCGAAACCGACAATGAAGGCGAGCATGCGGTCGGCGAAGGAGACCTCTGTCCGGAGTGCGACGGGCTGCTCAAGTCCGCAAAAGGCATCGAGGTAGGCCAAATCTTTCAGCTCGGGGTCAAGTACAGCGAGGCCATGGGCGCGACCTACATAGATGAAAACGGCGACCTTAAACCATATGTGATGGGATGCTACGGCATAGGCGTGAGCCGTTTGATGGCGGCGGCGATAGAGCAGCACAACGATGAGGGCGGGATTATCTGGCCGATGGCGATAGCCCCGTATCATGTGGAGATAGTCGTCCTCAATTACGACCGGGACGAGCAGCAAGAGCTTGCCGATGACCTGTATAACGGTCTCACCGGGCGCAACATCGAGGTTCTTCTCGATGACAGGATGGAGTCGGCCGGTAAGAAGTTTGCCGATGCGGACCTTATCGGGATACCGGTGCAGGTGGTCATCGGCGCGCGAACCCTAAAGAGTGGAAATATCGAAGTAAAGGTCAGGGCGACCGGAGAGCGGCGCGATGTGCCGCTCGAAAAAGCGGTTGAATTGATTGCTGATGTGGTAAGAGAATTAACAGCGGGTTAGCACCGCGGAGGAACTGATGCCGACAAATAGGAAATCGGTTGCCGTAATAGTGCCTGCGTTCAACGAGGAACGCCACATAGGCAATGTGCTCAATATTTTAAAGAATGTCGATGTCGTCGACGAGATAATAGTCGTCAGCGACGGTTCTAAAGACCGAACGGCGGATGTCGCGCGAGGCTTTGGCGTCCAGGTAATAGAAAGAACCGTCAACGGCGGCAAGGGCGCGGCGATGCAGGCGGGTATCGAGACTACCGATGCGGACATCGTAGCCTTCATAGACGCCGACCTCATCGGCATCACGCGCGAGCACATCGAAAATATGATAATACCGCTCATTCAGGACGACGAGCTATATATGACAGTTGGAAGGTTTACGAGCGGTCGCATAAGTACCGATCTCGCACAGGCTATGGTGCCGTTTATCTCGGGACAGCGAGCCGTTAAACGCGAGTTTTTGAAGGGTTTGCCCGATTTGAAAGCGACCGGCTTCGGCGTTGAAATCGTCATCACGCAGCACGCCAAGCAGAACAAGTTCAAGGTGCGGGAGGTTCTCATACCGGAGGCGACCCAAGTGACGAAAGAGGAGAAGCTCGGCATGCGCCGGGGATTGAAAGCACGCATGAAGATGTACGGCGATATCGCCAAGCACATCGTGACTAAGAGCAAGTCGGGCTAGAGGTCTTTGACGGTCAGCGCATCGCTCGGGCATTCGAGGACGCATTTGCCGCAACCGTAGCAGAGCTTAGTGTCGACCGCCGGGGCCTCTTCGGGGTCGATTTGGAATAAGGCTTTGGTCTTGCACGCCTTCCTGGCGATGCATTTGGTGCAATGTTTGCATCTGTTGTAATCGACAATCGTCTGCTTCATAAGTCTAAGTTAAGCCTCCACATTTCTTGAAAAAAGCCGCATCCCGTTGAGGATGACTAAAATCGATATTCCCGTGTCGGCGAAGACCGCCATCCACAGGGTAGCCATCCCGCCGACCGCCAGCGCGATAAAAGCGATTTTTGTGACAATCGAGACCGCCACATTCTGCTTGATTATCTTGAGCGCACGACGGCTCAAGTCCACCGTATACGGTATGCTCTTTAAGTCGTCCCCCATCAGTGCGATGTCGGAGGTCTCGAGCGCAATATCGGAGCCCACGGCGCCCATCGCAATCCCGACGTCGGCCCGGGATATCGCGGGAGCGTCGTTAACCCCATCACCAATCATAGCAACTCTTCCATATTTCCGCGAAAGCTTCTCTATTTCGGTGACCTTGTCTTCGGGGAGTAGGTCGGCGCGGTATTCGTCGATACCGATGTTTAGCGATATCTCCTCCGCGGTCTCTTTGTTATCGCCGGTGAGCATGATGATATTTGCAATACCGAGTGCTCGTAGGCGCGCGACCGTTTCTTTCGCGCCCTTTCGCACACTATCGGCGACCGCGACAAGCCC
Organism: Candidatus Aquicultor primus; assembly: GCA_001767575.1. Classification (GTDB taxonomy): domain Bacteria; phylum Actinomycetota; class Aquicultoria; order Aquicultorales; family Aquicultoraceae; genus Aquicultor; species Aquicultor primus. The sequence continues at coordinate 18,634 of MELI01000053.1, forward strand.
TAGCAGTTTCTCATCGGTCCCGAGGATGAAGACGGTCTTGCCCTCGCGCTGCATAGCGAAGGTAAGCGGTTCGACCTCCGCATCGAGGAGTTTCATCTCCGCGAAGAGGCGGGGGTTGCCGACATAGTAGGTCGTGCCGTCGATGTCGGCCTGGAGCCCGCGCCCCGGAAGCGAGACGAATCCGTCGGTCTTGGGCACTTCCACATCGAGTGTTTTGACGTAATCGACCACGGCGTTTGCCAGCGGGTGCGAAGATTTCGACTCGAGCGCCGCCGTGACGCGTACGATGTCGGCCTCGCTAAAACCGTTCAGGGGGACGATGTCGGTGACCGAGAGCCGGCCCGATGTAAGGGTTCCGGTCTTATCGAATACGACCGACTTTATTTGACCGATGCTCTCCAGATGTGAGCCGCCTTTTATCAGGACGCCGTTTCTGGTCGCCGCGCCTATAGCCGCCGCAATCGACACCGGCGTCGATATTACCAGCGCGCAAGGGCACGAGATAACGAGAAGGACGAGTGCCCGGTAGAACCACTCGACGAACGAGCCGCCGAATAGTGGGGGGATAATGGCCACGCCGAAAGCTGTTGCTATTACAATCGGCGTGTAATATGCCGAAAATTTGGCGATAAACTGCTGTGACGGGGCCTTTTTCGCCTGCGCCTCCTCCACGAGGTGTATTATGCGGGCGATGGTGCTGTCCGCCGCGAGCCTGGTTGTCTCGATCTCGATATAGCCTTCATGGTTGAGTGTGCCTGCGTAGACATCGTTTCCGGGGTCTTTGGTGACCGGCGCCGATTCACCCGTGATAGTCGATTGGTTGACGGAGGAGCGACCATAGACGACGCGCCCATCCACAGGGATACGCTCGCCGGGCTTGGTTATTATGATGTCGCCGACGCTTAGGTCCTCGACCGGAATTAGCTTGGTCTCGGTTCCGGTCTTTACGAGGGCATGGTTTGGTGCGAACTCTAAAAGCCCGTGTATGGCGTGGCGTGTCTTGTCCATCGTGTAGGCTTCGAGAAGGGTGCCGATCGCGTAGAGGAACATCACGGCGGCGCCTTCGACCCATTCGCCAAGAATAATAGCCCCAACCACCGCAAAAGTCATCAGTACGTTCATATCGAAGACGAGCGAGCGAAGCGACGCGAGCGAGCTTCGGGCCGGACGGTATCCGGCGATGAGAATAGTCACGGCATAAAGCGCGATGGCAATGGGGGAAAGTCCCGAAATTAGCTGAACCACGCCACCCATAGCAAATGCAAATCCCGATACGAGCACCGCCTGAGCTCTCTTATCCGTCGTCCAGAAATGGCCGCGTGCTTTGGCAGGCGCTTTGGCGCCCTCGATAGTCGCCTCATACCCGGCCGCTTTGACGGCCTTGATGATAGTAGACGAGGATACGAGGTTCTCGTCATGCTCGACTATTAGCTTAGCCGTCTCGAAGACGAGGCTCGCTGACCTGACGCCTTTAAGCGCCGCAATATTGCGCTCGAGCTTTATCGCGCAGTCGGGGCAGTCCAAGCCCTGAATCCTAAAAGCCGATGTCCTGAGGGTCTCTTTTGACCGGGGATACGATTTCTCGACGTGCGCCCGCACGTCTCTATTTATGGCCATCGACATCACCTTCGAGCCCGCGCATGGCAAAAGCGCCGTAGGCAGCGGGAAATTCTTCTTTCACGTGGTCGACACCTTGGGTTATCAGTCCTAAAATATGGTCATCGTCGAGAGAATAGTAGACCATCTTAGAGTGTTTACGGCGTTTGACCAATCGGAGGTCTTTCAATTTTCGCAGCTGGTGAGAGACGGCGGACTGGCTCATGCCGACAACCTCGGATATCTCGCAGACGCACAGCTCTCCCTGAAGCAGCGCCGCGACTACCTTTACGCGGGTCGGGTCGCTTAAGACCTTGAAGGTCTCGGCGAGCCGCTCGGCCATCTCATCCGAGACAAGCTGCTCGCGAACGAGCGCGATCTTCTCATCGTCGACTCGGCTGACGCCGCAAATGTCTTGTCCTAACCCATCGACCGCCAAAACGCACGCTCCTCCGATCCCGGGCTCGCTGGTCTAACTATCATATGAACGAGTGTTCATACATGCATATTACAACACCGAGGGCGCACAAGTCAAGACGCGTCGTGGGGTACGTGCGTTAAAGGGAGCTAGATGGGGGGCTTG
>MELI01000054.1 GCA_001767575.1 Candidatus Aquicultor primus
ACCGGTGATAAGGGCCGGTGTTATGATGGCGAACATCATTTGAAACGCCATAAAGAGAATTTCCGGTATGGTGCTTCCTTCAGCCGGCGCCATACCCACGCCTTTAAGGCCGAACATGCTTAAATCACCTATAAGTCCGAACTTGTCCGGGCCAAACGCGAGGCTGTAGCCGACCAGCACCCATACGATTGTCCCGATGCCCAGCATGATGAAGCTGTGCATTATCGTGCCGAGCACGTTTTTGCTCCGTACCAGGCCGCCGTAGAAGAGCGCGAGTCCCGGGGTCATAAACATAACCAGAGCCGTTGACATTAACATCCAGGCGGTATCGCCTGTATCAAGAGTTCCCATTGGGTATCCCTCCATTCAAATTGTCAATTGCATTAAGCATCCCTAAATTGTCTAGGAGCGTTTAAATTGTCAAAGAGCGACCGCGGCCATGTTTCAATGATAAGCAACGGATGTTTCAGGCGAATTTCGTTGACGTTAAATGCGTGTTGCTCTTAGGTTTCGTAAGTGTTTCGAGAATGTTAAGGCGAGGTTACGCAGGTGGAGTGGGCGAAAAGCATATCTTACGGCGTCGAGGTTGTGATGTGCGCTATAATCTGCGTTAATGTTCCTAGTGGATTTGTATGGATAGCCGCAAAGATTTGGAGGTCGCAATGTATAAGATCAACTACAGCCAGGTAAAGCAGGTCGGGGTCGAAGAGGTCGGCGCCAAAGGCGTCGCTCTCAGGTGGGTAATCTCAGAGCGCGAGGGCGCTGAAAATTTTGCTCTGAGGGTTTTCACACTCGAGCCGGGCGGCTTTACGCCTCTCCACGACCATCCTTGGGAGCACGAGGTTTTTATCCTGCGGGGAAGCGGGCGTGTGGTCGAAGACGGCAAGGATGTCCCATTCGAGCAAGGGGACGTGATTTTTGTCCCGGCCGGCGAGACGCATCAGTTTAAAAATGTCGACGATGCCGAACTCGAGTTTATCTGCCTCATCCCGATAGACAAAAAGGGCAGCTGCTGATAGCCGACGTCTCGCCAAAGTATTTGGCGCCCGCTATTTTTTTGCTATCATTTGATGAAAACGGAGAGGCGGATACTGTGGACAAGATGAGCGCCTTGCGGTCATGCCAACTATTTGTCGGTTTGCCCGAATACAATATCGAAGAACTCGACTCTATCGCCCACCCTCGCGCGTTTTCCAAAGACGAGATAATCTTCACCGACGGCGAGGAGGGCGAGGGGTTCTATGTCGTCATCGACGGGCGGGTCAAGATATATAAGATAGGGGCCGACGGTCGGGAGCAAATTTTGCATTTCGTCGGCGAGGGAGACCCGTTCGCCGAGATAACGCTCTTCGCCGATACCGCCTATCCGGCTTTTGCCAAGGCGGTCACCAATGTGCAGACACTTTTTTTCAGGCGCGACGATTTCAAGGCGCTCGTCTGCAAGGACCCGCAGTTGAGCTTGAACATGATCGCGATTCTCTCGCGGCACCTGAGACGCTTCGCCGTCCTCGTCGAGGAATTATCGCTCAAAGATGTGCCGGCCAGGGTCGCGCGGTATCTGCTAAACCTGATTCCCAAAAACGGCCTCAGCAACGAAGCCGGCACACAGGTCGAACTCGATACTAGCAAAACCGAACTCGCCCGGCACTTGGGCACGATAAGTGAGACCATCTCAAGGACGCTCGGCAAAATGAAGGCGAGCGGGCTCATCGATATCGATGGGAAGAAAATCACCATACTCGACGAGGATATGCTCGAAGAGCTGGCCGAAGGCGTGCGAAAGTAGGCCCGGCCGCTGGAGCCTTGACTGTTCGCGGCACCCGGCATGTGTGTTTTGGGAAACGCAGGCGATTCTGCTAGAATAGCGATAATAATGCCATCGATAAAACAGATTCTGCACGACAAGAACATATTCTCACGAGTTGCCCTCCTGGGTTTAAGCGTTTTGCTTTTATTGTTGCCGGCGGGTTGCGGCGGGCAAAAAATCGCTGTAAAGCCCGCCGAGCCGACAACGACGATTCTAAGCCAAACCACCTCTACAACCGAGTCGCCAAGCACAACCACGACAACGAGTGAGGCGACGACTACGACAACAACTACGTCTCTCCCGGTGGCAACGGCACAGGATGCGACCGAAAGCATCGCCGGGCAACCTCCCGGCACGTCGCTAGTGGCGACCTCCACCCCCGAGCTGCAAGCAACCGCTCAGAGAACCCTGAGGCGAGGGCTGAGCGGCGATGATGTGCGAATTCTCCAAGAGAAGCTGGTCTCTCTCGGTTATTCGCCCGGGGCAATCGACGGTAGCTACAGCGCCCAGACGCGCCATGCCGTGATAGCGTTTCAGAAGGTAAACGGGCTTGCGCGGGACGGCGTCGCAGGGCCGAAGACGCTAGCCGCCATAGACAGCCCCGCAACCATTACCGCGCGCCATACGGGAGACCATATCGAAGTCAGCAAAGCCCATCAGGTACTGCTGGTCGTAAAGGGAGGCGTTGTCGAGCGAATAATTAACGCGTCGACTGGGAAAAAAGGATTTACGACACCGGCAGTCTCGTCCGCAGTCGATTGGAAAGCGGGCAAGTATTATGAGTCTAAGAAATATGGGGGAATCATGGTTTGGAGCAGCTTCTTCTATGGCGGCATCGCCGTCCACGGCTTTGGAAGCGTGCCTTCATATGCGGCCTCGCATGGTTGTATTCGCATCCCGATTCCCGATTCAAAATATGTCTACGATAACATGCCGGTACGCTCTATGGTATACGTCTATTAGACCAATGTTATTTGCTGTAAAAGACCCGGCATAAGTGATGGGCGGGTTTAAAAGTCCTCAAGATACGAACGTGTGAAAACGATACTTTAAGATAGGAGTATACGATACACCGTTACCCGGGAGGATACTTTATATGAGCGCCGGCAAACTCAAGCGCATCTGCACATTTCTTTTCGCGGCCGCCTCGGTCTTTGCGATTACCAGCATTTTTATGAGGTTGCGCGAGGAAGTCGTACATACTTGCTCCTGCGGTGAGCACGACTGCGACTGCGACAACCACAACAACAAGAAATGGTTCAATGTACCCGAATTGCTGGTAGAGACCATTTCGCACGCGAACGGCGCCAGGGCTCGCCGGGCTTCGCAGGTGGAGACGCAAGCGGGGGAGATAAATCGAACCGCAGAGACGCTCAAAGACATCTTTGAGAAGATAAAAGAAAAATCTCCGTCCAACGACAGTATCGCCGGCATCATAGTCAGCCTGGTTAATCTGCAAAACGCCGTTACTCCCGAATCGGCTATCGATGTTCGAAGCATCCACTTTATGAAGTCGAGAAATCAAAACCACATGGTCATCGACCTCTATACGGATCATTACGGCAAACGCCTTTACGAGGAAGAGCTCAACCGCCTCTGGGACGATATCTTCCTGGCCGACAACTTTTGGAATGCGGATTTTGTCAGAGTTCGTATCAAAGTCAGGGACAAGAAGACCGAGAAAGCGCTTGAGACTATATCATGCGACTTCGACGACGTTCGAAAGTACCTGCAAGGCGAGATTCCGCTCGAAGAGTTCCAGGGACGCTGGATGAGGCGCAAGCCGAGAGCGACAAAAGATAGTGGCGGCGGCTCGGGAACTATCAAACGCGTCGGCAGAAAATAGGCTGACAGCAGCACTATAAAGCAAGTTCAGAGCCGTGTCCGCGCGGCTCCTTCTCTTTTCTCAATCCACCGGCTAAGCAATCGACCGCAGATTTGTACGAAATGCGTTAAATATCGGTTTAAACTAGCCTGGGCGCGGGTATTCATCTATCAACGTTTATTGCGGCTCGGCTCCATGCGGGCACGGATTGGGCGAGTGAAGGGGGTCGCACTCATGGATATGCTAGCTATCGGCGTAGGGGTTATAGGTTTATCGGCAGTACTTTTTATCGCTTACCGTTGGAGTAAAATGCTCTCGGAGAGAGGGATGATTGAAATCACGCGCGTAGAACTCTCCGATGATGGGAGCGCCGTCGATATCACCTACCTGGTCAAAAAGCCCGGACGCATCCTCGACCGCCGGGGCAAGGTCTACCTGCTCGACGAGATGCGAGCGAAAAAGGTAAACGCGATTTCGGCATCGGAACTCGGCGAAGTCATCGATATCAACAGCCGCCGCGACCCGAGCGGCAGCATACGCGTACCCAACAAATACAAGCTGGTTCGCAAGGGTTCGGTCGTGACCGTTGGGATTGGCGATTACAGAAGGGAGGACCTTATCGTAGTATAGGGGCGGTCGGGGCGGTTCCGAAGTGCCTTAACACTATCATTGCTACCGCTCTTTCTCGGCCCGGATTATTCTAATCAGCGCGACCCTGCGCTGCTGCATTGACTGTACGCGGAAACGGTCCCCGCCATGCTTTATCTCCTCTCCGGGACGCGGTATATGGCCGAGCTTGGAAAGAATCCAGCCGGCAATTGTGTCATACTCCGGCGATTCCGGAATTTCCAGCTCGAAGCGCTCATTCAACTCGTCGATGGTGATTCTGCCGTCGACGACTATCTCTCGGTCGCTGACGGCTTTTATCAGCTCGTCCTCTTCCGCCTTGGCGCCGAATTCGCCGACTATCTCCTCGATGATATCCTCGACCGCGACGATTCCCGAGGTGCCGCCGTATTCGTCGAGGACGACCGCGAGTGAGAGCTTGCTGGTCTGCATATCTTTGAGCAGGCTAATGGCGCGGCGCGTCTCCGGCACATGGATGACCGCGCGCATGATGTCGATGACCGGTGCGCCGAGCTGGTTCTTCTCGATAAGGTCGATAAGGTCGATAAGGTGTATCGCCCCGATGATGTTGTCGAGGTTTTCCTCGTAGACCAGGAGGCGCGGGTGCCCGCTTTCCCTCGTTTCCTCGAGCGCCTCCTTGACG
>MELI01000055.1:0-5117 GCA_001767575.1 Candidatus Aquicultor primus
AAGGCGCTCAAAGAGCTCGACAGGCTGGCTAAGATGCCTCAAGCAGCCGCTGAGTCATCGGTCATTCGTACATACCTCGATTGGCTTATCGGTTTGCCCTGGCAGAAAAAATCGAAGCAAAAACTCGACCTCAAAGAGGCGTCTCAGATACTCGACGAAGACCACTACGGTCTGGAGCACGTCAAAAAGCGCGTCCTCGAGTATCTTGCGGTCCACAAATTGACCGAGAAGATGCGCGGGCCGATACTCTGTTTCGTGGGACCGCCGGGAACCGGCAAGACTTCCATCGGCAAATCCATTGCGCGCTCTCTCGGGAGAAAGTTCGTGCGGATTTCGCTCGGCGGCGTCCATGACGAGGCCGAGATAAGGGGACACCGGCGCACCTATGTCGGGGCGATGCCCGGTCGCATCGTCCAAGCCATACAGCAAGCGGGGACTAAAAACCCGGTATTTATGCTCGACGAGATAGATAAGGTCGGGGCCGATTTCAGGGGCGACCCTACTGCGGCGCTCCTGGAGGTGCTCGACCCCGAGCAGAATTTCGCCTTCAGCGACCACTACCTCGAGGTGCCGTTCGACCTCTCCGATGTCGTCTTCATCACGACGGCGAATATGCTGGAGACTATACCGCCGGCGCTCAGAGACCGCATGGAAGTAATACCGTACTCGGGCTACACCGAGGAAGACAAGGTCCATATAGCGACCGAGTATCTCATTCCCAAGCAGGTAGAGACTCACGGGTTAACCGATAAGAACATCTTGATAGAGGAATCGGCGCTCCGGAAGATCATCCGCGAATACACCCGCGAAGCCGGTGTGCGAGACATAGAACGCAAGATAGCAAGTATTTGCCGCCAGGTAGCGCGAAAAGTCGTCGAAGGCGAGAAGAAGCGCTTGAAGATAGCACAAAAGAACCTCCATGATTACCTGGGGCCGAGCCAGTTTCGCTACGGCCTGGCCGAAGAGGCCGACGAGATCGGTGTCGCGACCGGGCTTGCCTGGACCGAAGCGGGCGGCGACGTCCTCTCCGTCGAGGCGACGACCTTGAGCGGCAAGGGCAAGCTGATTCTCACAGGCCACCTCGGTGAGGTTATGCGCGAGTCGGCGCAAGCGGCTGTGAGCTATGTGCGCTCCCGTGCCGAGGTCCTCAAAATAGACAAGCATTTCTATAGCGAGTTCGATACGCACATCCACGTGCCCGGCGGAGCTATCCCCAAGGATGGCCCATCGGCCGGTATCACCATGGCGACCGCTTTGGCTTCGACGCTGACCAAGCGCCCGGTCAAACGCGAGCTGGCGATGACCGGCGAGATCACGCTGAGGGGTCGCGTGCTCCCAATCGGCGGCGTCAAGGAGAAAGTCCTGGCCGCGCATCGGGCCGGCATCAAGGAGATAATCCTGCCCGAGGAGAACGAGAAAGACCTCGAACTCGTATCCAAAGAGGTCAGAGAAGAACTCAAGTTTCATTTCGTCGACCACATGGATCAGGTCCTCGAGTTGGCGCTCAGGCCCGAGACACCCGCGAAGCGGATACGGCAACCGGGAAAACAGGCATAGTAGGCACACCAGAGACTATCAAAGGGGCTGCTCGATGAGCGGCCCCTTTTTCGTTCCCGGATACGACGTTAATTATTTGAAAAACCAACCTCGAAGCTTATATTATATCTATATGGTAATATCTTGGGGTAAGCGCCGCGCCCGGACTTTCCACAGCAGAAGGGGATGGTGAGAATGATAAAACAATGCGACGTCTGTAAGGTTGAAACAGAACATTCCCTTGAGGTAAGCTATGGACGCTCGGTTCACACGTTTTGTTCATTTCAGTGCGCCATAACGAAGCTCGCGCCGAAGTGCTGTTCTTGCGGTTGCAAGATAATAGGGAGACCGTTCGAGGCAGACGAAGAGATTTATTGCTCACCAGAGTGCTCGACCATGAACGAGTAGTAGCGCGGGGATATGATGCGATCTTTTTCCAAAGGCGACCGGGGCGACGAGGTTGTCGATATACAAATAAGGCTCTCCAGGCTCGGCTATAACCTGGGTCCGAGCGGTGTCGATGGAAGCTTTGGCGACGCGACCGGGGCTGCCGTGGTCATGTTTCAGCGCGACCGCGACCTCTTCGTCGACGGGGTCGTCTCCGAGGAGACGTGGAGAGCGCTGGTCGAGGCGACCTACAAGCTCGGCGACCGCCTTATCTATTTAAGAAGCCCCTTTTTCCGAGGCGATGACGTAAAAGAGCTGCAGCGCAACTTAAACACGCTCGGTTTCAACACCGGGCAGGTCGACGGCGTCTACGGCGAGACTACCGAGCGTGCGGTCCGCGAATACCAGCGAAACGTCGGGCTGCAGAGCGACGGTATCTTCGGTCCTTCGACGCACGCCGCTATCCAAAACTTCCGCCATCTTTTAAGCAGCGAGGCGAGCGCCATCTATCCCGACCCGCACCGGAACCAGGATTCCGCGCTGGCAATCTTCGAGAATAGGCGTATCGTTATCAATCCCATATTCCTGCAGGACGAACTCAAGGGACAAGCGCGGGCTTCAGCAGTGGAGACCAATCGCGACCTTGGGATACGCCTCGGCAATCTCCTCGAACTCCTGGGAGCGCGGGTGGTGTACCTCGATGGAGACGCCATCGGCAGCTTTGGTGGGGCAGCCGATATCTATATCGAGTTCAGCCTCAAGCTCGCCGAAGGGAAGGAGCGCTCCGGCAGCGCTGTCCATTATGATGATACTTTCGATGAATGCGCCACGCGCAGCCAGGTGTTGGCAAAGATATTGCAGGAGGAGCTGGTCTGCGCCCTGGAGTTACAAGACCTCGGAGTCGAGCGGGCAACGCTTGACGTTAAGCCGGGTCAGGCGGTCGCGGCAGTTCGCATAAAGCCGCTTTTCAGCTCGAAAACGGACGAGATGCCGCTCCTTGAAGAAGAGATTCTTAGGCAAAAAATCGCTGTGGCAGTATTTGATGGCATATCCAGCTACCTGCAGCTTTACTGATAACCGCTGGTAGAGCGGGTTTGCCCTCAAAAAATATTTTGTGATAAACTTACTCAGTTATACTTTTGAAAAGGATTTGAAGATTAAAGCATAGAATACTTTTTGACGAAGCATAGGATAGCGCTGAAATATAGGAGGAGATGTAGCATTTATCGTAGCAGACGCAGTTTAATCTCAGTCATATCCTTAGTCACTATAGTTTTTGCAGCCGTGACCTCACCGGCCACCGCGAATCCGCTCAACACCGGCAGACAAGCGGAAGTCCGTAAAATCAAGACTCAGCTAAGCCAAATCGATCAACAGCTCGATGTGGTTGTTGAAGAGTACAACTCAGCATCCCATTCTCTTAATAAAACTAAGAGCGAGCTCAAAATTGTCAGCGCTAAGTTAGTAGAAGCTGAGCAGGAATCATCCCAACGGCAAGAGGCGATCAATAAGCGGGTCGCATCCTTGTACCGCCAAGGCGGGCTTTCATATCTGGAGGTGCTCTTGAGCACGTCCGACCTAGACCAATTTTTATACTGCCTCGAACTAGTCGAGAGATTGGCGGATCGCGATGCCCGGATTATTGCGGATTTAAAGGAGAGCAAAAAGGAGGCGGCAGCTTATAAAACAGCGCTCGTAGAGAAAGAAAGCGCGCAACAAGCCACCGTTGCCGAATTGCAAGCCAAGAAGGGCAATATCCAGGCCCAGCTCAACGACCGGAATAAGCTTCTGGCGCGCATCGGCAGGGAAATCGCGGCCGAGCGGCGCGCTGAGTCAAGAAAGCAAGCCCAGCTGCGCGACAAGATAAAGGTCAGCTATAACAGGGGCAGCAGCGTTTCCGTGTCGAGAGGCGAGGGCCGCTCCAGCGCCGTTGGAGTCGCGATGGGAGAGCTTGGCAAGCCCTATAGTTGGGGCGCCGACGGACCCGGTTCGTTCGATTGCTCGGGTTTGACCCAATATGTCTACAGGCAATTAGGTGTCAGTCTGCCGCATTCGAGCAGAGCGCAGTATAACAGCGGCCAGCGAATAAGCCGCGACGACCTGGAATCAGGAGACCTCGTCTTCTTTGCGCGCGGCGGTTCGATATCGCACGTCGGCATCTACGTCGGCGGTGGCAGCTTCATCCACGCCCCGCAAACCGGTGACGTTGTAAAAATCAGCAGTCTCGGTAGTCACGGTGGGTATGTCGGTGCTGTGAGACCATAAGTCTAAGGAAATCGGGTCCCCCCGGACTCGTAAAATGACACTAAAAGGGTGGAGATATCTCCACCCTTTTTTGTACTATCGCGCAGCCGCCGGTAAAGTTTTGTCCGCCCGGTCCGAAATATCGTATATGGAAGACTTTTCTCTATTGCGCTTCCTCGTAGACGTGAGGGGCTCCGATTTGCATATCAAGGCGGGTAGTAAGCCGTGTCTTCGTGTAGACGGTGTACTTCGCAGCGCCGACCTTCCGGTCTTCGACATGGATGAAGTCGAGCAATTCGCGCTCACCATGATGAATGACCGACAGAAAAACCTCTTCGCCGATAAGAATGAGATTGATTTTGCGCTTACCCTGCCGGGAATCGGACGGTTCAGGACCAACATCTTCAAGCAGCGGGGCAGCATCGGCTTAGCGATAAGGCGAGTAATGAGCGAGCAGCTCAGTATAGCCGAATTGGACCTGCCGCCCATCGTCGAGGAGCTGGTCCAAGAGCCTAGAGGGTTGATCTTGGTCACCGGTGTCGCCGGCAGCGGCAAGACGACGACTTTGAATACGATGATAGACCACATCAATAGGACACAGCAGCGGCACATCATCACAATCGAAGACCCGATAGAGGTTCTTCACAAAGATATAAACAGTTTCGTCAACCAGCGCGAGATAGGCGTCGATACCGATAGCTACGCAGACGCCCTCAAGCACGTTGTGCGCCAAGACCCCGATGTCATAATGATAGGGGAGATGAGGGATATGGAGACGGCTCAGGCGAGCCTTACGGCTGCCGAGATCGGAAACCTGGTCTTGAGCTCTCTCCACACCGTCGACACGGCCGAGACTATCAACCGCATTATCGATTTATTCCCGCCGTATCAGCAGAAACAGGTGCGCATCATGCTTGCCGCCACTCTAAAGGGAATCATCTCGCTGCGTC
>MELI01000055.1:5131-6067 GCA_001767575.1 Candidatus Aquicultor primus
GGCGGCGGCAGGATACCGGCGGTAGAGGTGATGGTGTCGACGGCCACTATCAAGGAGTACATCATAAACGAAGACGAAACCTCCAAGATTAATGAGGCCATCGAGCAGGGCGGCTATTACGGGATGCAAAGTTTCGACCAGGCGCTCCTGTCGCTCATCGAAGCCGACAAAATTCGGAGCGAAGATGCCCTGGCGATGTCTTCACACGCCCACGACTTTAAGCTCAAAGCCAAGCAGGCCGGATTTTTTGTCGCTTAAGCTTTCCGGCTTATAGCGGCAGTCGGGCATTCCTCAATCGCTTCGTCGACTTTTCCGGCGAGGCTCTCAGCGGGCGTTTCGTTTAACACGTACGCCATGCTGTCCTCTCGCAACTCAAAGACTTCGGGCGCGATTTGTTCGCATTGCCCGCAGCCGATGCATTCATCGATGTCAATTACTATTCGCATGGTATCTCCTTGTCAATTATGATGTTGCCGGCGCAACAGAAAGTCTATCGCTCTAAAACGCCCATGTCAACACGTCGCAGCCGCTGTTATGGACAAGCTGAAGCTCTATTACATACAAAGCAATCGTCTAAATGAACGCTGTGCGTTATGTATTTAGATAACTGGGTAAAGAAGAGTAAAATCGACTCGATTGGAGAGATTATCATGGGCAACGGCCTTAAAGTCGGCCGGATTTTCGGCATAGAGATTTCGTTAAGCTATAGCTGGTTCATCATCTTCGTCCTCATCACATGGGGCTTGTCGGCGCTATTGTTCCCGCAGGCCGCGCCCGGTCTCAACGCGACCACTTATTTGGTGATGGGCGTGGTGACTTCGCTGTTATTCTTTAGCTCGGTCCTCTTCCACGAGCTGATGCACTCCGTCGTTGCAAAAAGCTACGGCTTGCCGATAGAAGGGATAACCCTGATGATTTTCGGCGGCGTGTCGCAAC
>MELI01000055.1:6097-14247 GCA_001767575.1 Candidatus Aquicultor primus
GCAGCCTGGCAATAGGCGCTGTTTTCCTCGCCGTCTTCTTTATCGGCCAAGGAGCGAATCTGGGGCCTATCTTTCTCTCGCCGGTATTGTGGTTGGGCTATATCAACGTAGTGCTCGCTATATTCAATCTCCTCCCCGGGTTTCCGCTCGACGGCGGACGGGTGCTTCGCTCGGCGATTTGGCATTTTACCGGAAACCTGCGGCGCGCGACGGCTATCGCCTCCGGTTTCGGCAAAGCCCTGGCTTACGGGCTGATATCGCTCGGTGTCCTCGGGGTCGTTTCCGGCAATATCGGGCTCTTGTGGTTTCTTCTCTTGGGCTGGATATTGTTGCAGTCCGCCGAAGCCGGCTATCAGCAGGTCGTCTACCGCCTGGCACTCGAAGGAGTCACGGTCGGCCAAGCGATGACTCCCAACCCGCAGACCATAAGCCCCGAGCTGACGCTCGCCGATGCGGTCACCGACTACTTTACCCAGCACCTGTGGGTTGCTTATCCGGTAACCGATGATGGAGGCGTTCAAGGCATAATAACCTTCAATAGCGTCAAAGGAGTTTCCAAAATAGCCTGGGGCGACAAGCGCGTGCGCGACGTCATGCGCCCGCTTTCACTCGATATCGTCACCCAGCCGGAAGCCCTGCTAACGGAGGTTCTTTCGAAACTAAACCTCAAGGCGGACGGACGGATGCTCGTGATGAAAGGCGGCCATCTGATGGGTATCCTAACCGCAGCCGACGTAACGCGGGTGCTCATGCGCCAGATGCGTTACGAAGAAGCGGAGCGCCAAGCCGGCTAGAGTATGCCCGGCCTATCTGATACTCGGACTTCCAGCTGTTTTTGGGGTGCGCTGATACGCGACGACGCTTGCTCCCGCGATTGCGCCAATGCTTTTTCGTATGCGAGCTCGTGGCGCTCGACGAAGGTACGCTCGGTGTATTCACGTTCGACGAGTTGGCGGCAGGCCAGGCGGTCTATCTCGCCGATATGGGCGACGGCGTCTATCATGCCGTCTTCGTCTTCGACTATGAAGCCGGTCTTACCGTCTTGAATCACCTCGGGAACCGAGCCGTTGCGAATCGCGATGACCGGCGTTCCGCAAGCCATCGATTCTATCATGACCAGCCCGAACGGTTCCGGCCACTGGATAGGGAAGAGCACGCATTCGGCCCCCCTATACAGCTCCACTTTCTCGGCCAAATCGACCTCGCCATAGTACTCGATATCTTTCCCGAGCAACGGTCGAACCATCGTCTCCAAGTACTTCTGCTCGTGCTCTTCACTCGCCTTACCTATAATAATCAATTTCCGACCGAGCTTTTTTGCGACCGAGGCGGCTATGTGGGCGCCCTTCTCCTCGTTCATCCGCCCGACAAAGAGGAGGTAATCGCCGCTTGTCGGCGAGAAATCATATTCGTCCAACTTGATTGCGTTGGGTATGGTCGCCAGGAAGTCGAGCCCGATAAAGTCTGACCGCTGAGCGTCGCTGATGGCGATATAATGCAAATCGTCGCTGACGGACGTGTAATAATCGAGGCTTGGCTTATTCGCCGGTCCGTGCATCGTCGCGAGCACCGGTATCCCGAAGAGCCTGCTGACCAGTGCGCCGAGCAGGCGGCTGCCGGTGCCGTCGTGGTCGTGGATTATGTCAAACTCGCGCGCCATCTCATACGCCGCCAGGCTGTGGATATTCTCCAGGTAGACATTCTCCTTGATTAGCTTGTATGGAGCCTCGTCGAAGACGGAGACCAACCGGGTCTCGGTGACGGAGTCACCCGACGCAAAGAGTGTGACGTCATGGCCCCGGTGGTGCAAGCCCTCGGCGAGAATCGAGACTACCAGCTCTATACCGCCATAGCCGGGCGGTGGGACCGGGAACCAAGGGGGCGATACGATAGCGATCTTTAGCTTGTTTGTCCTAAAATCATTCATGCTTCATAGGATACCCTATATCATGAAGTTAATAACTCGTTTAGCGTGAGATATTCGTGCGCGATTACTTAGGACTTCGTGCAGGAGTAACTCCAACAATAGTCCATGCTAATTCAATACGTCTTTTAGTGCCCTATCAGAGAGAAGATAGAAAGCGAAGGTGTTATGTAAAGCTTTCCGGGGCAGGAAGTATCGCGGATGCATTCTACTGTTTAAACATGCTGCAATAGGGAATAGGTAGCCTCAAAGATATTGTGCTGAAGTTGCTCTTAAAGGAGAGGGTTCCGAGGAGCCGACAAAGGCCGAGCCGACTAAAGAGCAGCGCATCGCTTAATTATGACATGCGTTTCGTACAACGGCACCAAAAACGAATCCTGGAGAGGAATGATGAGTTCTTCTAGGCCGCATTACACACCAACCTCCGGCAGCACTGAAATTAAATACAAAATGCACTGGCACGTACTGCTAGTTCATTTCCCCATCGCTTCTTTCCTGGGGTCTTTCACATTTATGAGCCTGCATTTACTTGCGAAGAACAGCTGTTTCGATTTGGCGGCTTACGTCAGTCTAATAGCCGGCGCCATTGTTATGCTGCCTACCACAATGACTGGCTGGATCACCTGGAAACATCGCTATAAAGGGTTTACGGGCAAGCTGTTTCTCAACAAGATCCGGATTTCGTTCGGGATGATCTTTCTCAGCATTGTGCTGGTGATTTACCAGACCGTCTATCCCTTTGATTTTCTAGATGTTCGGAACCGCCTCAACCACACCCTCTACTTTGGCGGGGTGACGCTGCTGATGATGGGAGCAGCTGCTGAGGGCTACTATGGCGGACGTCTGCACCACAGGTAATCGGAGATGAGCTTTAATGCTAAAAAACAAAAGCCTTCTAAAAGATCTTCGAAACGTTATCGAGCATGTGACGGCAACGATTGTGATGAATGAGAGCGAGGAGGAATTTTATCGCCGCTCTGGAGAGGCCACGACTCAAGAAGACGCTAAAGCCATCTTGCTGGAAATAGCAGACGATCTTGCTAAAAACCGCCTTCGGCTGGAGATACACATGGAAAAGCTACGGCAGACGCTCTTGGAGTTGGAGAGTGAAAACGAAACAGCCAAAGCATGAAAAGCCGGGCTTGGATTTGCTTACTATGTTGAAAATAGAAATCAACTTCAACCTTTTATGGGGGGGCTTTTTATGATGATGTTGTTTTGGATACTTGCCATCGCCGGTGGAGCTTATGCTGTCGCTGAATTAAATCGGCGAGGGCGTCCGCAAGAGCAGGAGAAAAAGCCTGGAGCATTAGAAATCCTTCAGGAGCGCTATGCGAGAGGTGAGATTAGCGAGGAAGAGTATGAGAGTAAGAAACGTGACCTGGCGAGCTAGTCGTTTACTTGGAGTTCAGCTCGTTATTGACAATATTCTGCGCTCGGCATTTAGGCGAAAATACATGAGTAGGTGAGGTTTGGGGTCCAAGAGAGCTTTTACCGTAGTGCCATAGATTGGTTTGCCGGGCAACACTCTTATTGATGCTAGGGAAGGGGGCGGCGGATGAAGAAAATATATTCGCCCACTGATAATCCTGCCTTCCTACTCATTGAAGAAGGATATAATCCACTGCGAGAAAGAGAGATCGAGTCGCTGTTTACGGTCGGTAACGGCTATCTCGGTACGCGTAGCTCCCTTGAAGAGCAGGGGTCGGCGTCTAATCCCGCTACGCTCGTCGCAGGCGTCTATGGCAAAACAGGGGCTGACGCAACCGAAGAGCTGGCCGTAGTGCCGGACTGGTTGCTTACCCGGATCT
This sequence comes from Candidatus Aquicultor primus, assembly GCA_001767575.1. Lineage (GTDB taxonomy): Bacteria > Actinomycetota > Aquicultoria > Aquicultorales > Aquicultoraceae > Aquicultor > Aquicultor primus. The sequence continues at coordinate 9,833 of MELI01000055.1, forward strand.
ACGTCGAGGGCGAAGAACTTACATTGACGCGCGAAAGCCTCCTAGAACACCGGCGCATCCTCGACCTGAAGAGAGCGGTTCTTATTCGCGAGTGGCGTCATCGTAACGAGAAAGGTCGGATAACGACTGTAAAATACCTGCGCTTTGCATCGCTCGCCGACCGGCATCTCATGGTATTAAAACTAGTCGTTATCCCGGAAAACTACCGCGCGCAGATTAGGGTTGAAACCGGTATTAAGCCATGTCAAAAATGCAGTCATGCGCTTGCTATTATCGAGTCGGGGGCGCTTGAAGATACGGGCATTTTTGTCACGGCGAGGACCCGATTTAGCGATATTGTCATTGCCGAGGCTCAAGTAAGCCGGTTTGCCGGAGCGTCGACAACCCCGGACTATCGCATTAATACTGAGCAATCATTTCCCTTAGAGGAATGGTTATGGCAAGCGGACATCGGTCAATCGGTAACAATCGACAAGTTTGTAAGCATATATACTTCGAGGGATACCGACCGTCCGGGACCGGCCGCACGCCAACATGTTAAAGGGCTTGCCGACCAGAAACTCAATGATATTTTAAGCAAACACGTAGATGCCTGGGCCCATCGGTGGCGTACGTCGTCGATTACTATCCAAGGTGATCCTGATGCGCAAAAGTGGATTAATTTTGCGACTTACCACTTAATCATCGCGGCTAATCCGCTTGATGAGCGCAGCTCGATTAGTGCTAGAGCACTTACCGGCACGGTTTACAAGGGGCACATTTTTTGGGATACGGAGATGTTTATTCTGCCATTTTTTATTTACACACATCCGGAATGCGCCCGAGCAATGCTCATGTACCGCTACCATACTTTACCTGCAGCCCGAAAAAAAGCGGCGGAGATGGGATATAAAGGCGCTCTCTACGCATGGGAGTCCGCGATGAACGGCGATGAGATGACGCCCCCCGTTGTATTGGCGCCGACAGGTGAAATTATTCCTATCCTCTCCGGCCAGTTGGAGCAGCATATAAATGCCGCGGTGGCCTACGGGGCCTGGTCGTACTGGAACGCCACGCAGGATGTTGATTTCTTAATCACTGCCGGGGTTGAAATGTTAGCCGAGACAGCCCGCTTTTGGGCCAGTCGAGTCGAGGAAGGCGATGGTGCGTATCATATTTACGACGTAGAGGGCCCGGACGAATACCACGAAGGCGTAGACGACAACATCTATACCAACATGATGGCGGCTTGGAATTTAAAAAGAGCGGTTGAGGCTATCGATTACGTTGAGGAATTTTATCCGGATGTCTGGTCAAAGCTTCAAAACAATATTGAGCTCGCTATAACAGAAACAGAGCGCTGGGTTAAAATCGCCGACAATATCTATAAAGACGTTATACATAGCGGCAGCCTTATTGAGCAGTTCGACGGGTACTTCGATCTGCGCGACATCGACGTCGCCGACTACGAGCCCCGAACTGCCGCGCTCGATGTTATTCTCGGGCGGGAGAAGACCGCGGCATCACAGGTAGTCAAACAGGCCGATGTCGTGATGCTCCTGTACCTTATGGAAGACGGGTTTACCGAAAAGATGCTCAGAGACAACTTTGAATATTACGACCGGCGCACCGCACATGGCAGTTCACTGTGCCCGAGCATTTATGGTCTCGTTGCCGCCCGCCTCGGCCTAATGGAGACATCGATGCGCTATTTTCGCCAGGCCGGTACGATAGACCTGGCAAACAACATGGGTAATGCCTCAGGCGGCGTCCACGCGGCAGCGCTTGGAGGTCTATGGCAGCAGGTTATTATGGGTTTTGCGGGAATCAGGGTCAAAAAAGACGGTATATATTTGTATCCCCGCATGCCTGATTCGTGGAACCACCTTACATTTTCGCTTCGATGGCGAAACCAACTGCTCCATTTCGACGTGGAACGGGAGAAGTACATAACCGTTACCGTTGAGGGCGACCGGGAAGTAGGCGCCGGAATATACAATCGTCCTCTTGGACTACTGGCGCCGGGAAGAATTTACAGGGCCGGCTGGGACGGCGTTACCTGGCAGGGATTTAATGAACAAAAGGCATGATATGAAAGATAAGCCGGCGATTGTCATACCGCTTGATGGTTCAATAACTGCAACCGCTGCCCTCGGCGCAGCTCAAGCTGTGGCAAACATTATAGAGGGTGTACTTCATATTGTGCACGCAACTGAAACGCCGCTGTCCGAAGACCAGCTCCTTAAAACCCTGAACATCGATTCACTGCAAGTCAAATGTTTTGTTCTGCATCAGATTGGCGGTGATGCAGTCGATGCGATTTTGAAATTCGCCCTGAATATCGACGCAAGAATGATCGTCATGTCAAGTCATGGTCACACCTACAATCCCCAGCATGTGGTAGGGGGGACGGCGATAGGGATCATACAGCATGCTGCTATGCCGGTGATGGTCATCCGCCCGGGCATACAAAAGTTGCCGGATGTTTCATGGACGCCTGCCAGAATGCTGCTGCCTTTGGAAGGTGCGCCGGAAGTCGCTGCCGTTGAACAGATATTCAGCCTGGCAAAACTTATCGAAGTCGATGTTGATGTGCTGCACATTGTGTTTGTCGGAGCGGAGCAACCTTCGGAAGCCGGAGCCCTTACCAGCCCCAAATACATCGATTACCCACAGTACGATTGGCCGGCATGGGCTGAGGAATTCATAAACCGATTCGGCGCACACCGACCACTAGAGGTTAAGCTTCGGCTGTTTCACCGGGAAGGGCGTCCTGGCGACGTAATGCTGGAGTTTGCGCTTGAAAATAACGAAGACCTTATTGCTCTGAGCTGGCACGGACATCTGGAAAAGGAACGCGCCGCAGTCGTTAAGGGAATTCTGCAAAGAACTGAGTTGCCGATCTTGCTGATGAGGTCAGAGGAATAGTTTCGCACTTTTGCTGACAGTAAAGGTGCGCGCGAAAAAACACACATCCTGCGTACGTAACGCAAACCATTTTGGGTATGAAGTATCTATCCTTATAAACAGAAGGATGGATATTTGTAAGGTAAGGCCCTTGAGTAAAGGAGTCTTTATTGGGCACCGATTTTGCAGGTACGAATCTACGAGACTTGATTGCGTTCCAGACCGAGGCGGTCTCGTCCCATTACGACTTGCCTCCACAATTTTTTGCCGGCTTTCTGGGGCCGCGCATGGCATACTCGTGCGCTTATTTTACCGACGAGAGTAACAGCTTGGCAGAAGCAGAAGAGAATAAGTTACTGCTAACCGCAAAAAAGCTCGATCTAAAAGAGGGCGACCTGCTTTTGGACATCGGTTGCGGCTGGGGAAGCTTTATGTTCTATGCGGCCGAGAAGATCGGGTGCCGCACAGTCGGCATTACCCCGGCAAAAGAGCAGGCCGCGTTCGTCAACGGCGTTGCGGAGAAGAGGGGTCTTGCCGGTAAGGTTACGGCAGAGGTAAGGCACGTATATGACATGGATTATCCGCAGGCGTACTTCGACAAGATCGTCACCATTGGTGCCATCGAACACATGGATGACTTGCACCGGGTGTTTGCCAAATGTGCGCCGATTCTTAAAGACGACGGTCTCATGCTCGTTCACGGGATGACGAGGCCCTGGAAAGACCGGGAAAAAGAGCTGCAGGGAATTACCACCGAGGCAGGTGAGCTTGTAAAAGAGCACTTCGGCGTCGGTTACTGGAAGAGCCTCTGGGAGGTTATGGAGGCGCTTGAAAAGAATGACTTTGAGATTCTCGACCATGAAAACATCACGCGCCATTACCAGCTTACTACGGAGCGCTGGTTTGAGAGCTTGCAAGATAATGAAAAAGAATTCGCGGGAAAAGTCGTTTCCGAGGAGAAGTACAGAGAATTTATGGTGTTCATGGCCGGATATTCTATAGGGTTTGAAACAAGCCACACTCTCTGTAGCCAGATTCTTTGTCGCAAGATACAGAGTGGGGATATTCGCCCGGCTTTACCTTTAACCAGGCAAGACATGATTGTCTCTACCTATAAGGAGTAGACATGAAAGGAAAACTAAACGCGCGAGACCTTTTCGATCATGAAATACCTAAGTTGTTGCCCGAAAAGCCCGAGGTCGCTAAAAGGATTAATGCCGTGGTCGGCATCGAACTTACCGGAGAAGACGGTGGCTACTGGACGCTCGACCTTACCGAGAACCTTGTGGTAGAGCGGGGTAGGACGAAAGAGCCCAAGTGTACGATAATTGCGCATACAGACGACTTTGAGGCATTGCTGGCTGGCGGCAGTGTTCGAGACCTGCTGCAGGCGTTTAAAGAAAAACGCCTGCAGACAAGCGGTCATTTGCCAACGATTTTGAAGCTTGAAGGCTTGCTCACGTCCTATTCAAAGATGGCTTCATAATTGTTAACGGGCATAGCGCCGAATGTAGCGAGATAAAGGTTTT
>MELI01000055.1:14326-14468 GCA_001767575.1 Candidatus Aquicultor primus
TATGAGAATCGTCGATATCGGGCATGTAGAGTCGTCGAGTGCGACCCTATGACTACCTAGGTGATTTCTCCGGTAATATTGGAACACCTGGCATTTTCAAGAAAAGATGATATAATAATATCCGCAATCGGGATGTAGCGCA
>MELI01000055.1:14604-14790 GCA_001767575.1 Candidatus Aquicultor primus
CGATTCCGGTCCGAAAGCGCTTGCGACCACTCAAGCATCATACTTGCCCTCTTCTTCCAGCAACTGGTCGACAAGGTGATCGACGATTCTTCGGTCGCGTCTGTTCAAATCTTTTATGCGTGAGGTGAGGGTGGTTATCTCCGAATCTTCTTTGGAGGCCGCCAATAGCCCGGCCTCTTTGAGCAG
>MELI01000055.1:14838-21223 GCA_001767575.1 Candidatus Aquicultor primus
CAGCTTCGGGGTCCGGTCCTTAATCTCTATATCGGCGATTGTGCCGCTCGAAACCCCGGCTTTTGCCGCCAGGTCTTCTTGCGATACGCCTCGCCTGGTTCTGGTTCTTTTGATAACTTTTCCGACACCCATATAGTCATTATAGTGGTTGTCTCCTCAATTTTTTAAGAAATTTTAAAGATGGCCTTGCTTTATTGAGGGACTTACTATATATTCAATATGGCGAGGGTAGGCCGATGATACTTATAGTAAACACTAAGAGCCTAATAGAGATACGAATCCGTAAAGGATTAAACCAAACGGAATTGGCGGCAAGAGCGGGCATTACCGGCGGTTTCATGTCGCAAATCGAGAGAGGACTTTATAGGCCTAGTCCGCGAGTGGCGCATCGCATCGCGGAGGTTTTGGAGGTTGGCTTTGACGAGATATTTTCGCTTGCAGACCCTCAAAATAATAAGGACAGTCGATAATTAATCGGCCGCCGCAAAGGGATTGAGTAAAAAGCCTCTACACATCGAGGAGTGGTAAGCGAGTGGGGTTCATCAGCAGCGGTATGGCAAACTTCGCTATCCCAGCGATCAATCGAGTTATGCGCAGTGCCTCATCGATCTTAACGATGGGTGAGCGGATGTTCTTGCGCCAAAAGATGCATGAGATGCGAGTCCGTGATGAGGTGATAGAGCGTATCTTAATACGACGTCAAATCGAACTCATCGAGGAACTGACGATAGCGGTGAGACAGAGGGAACGCGACCAGGCGAAAATCGATGCAATTCTAGCCGCGTTTCTCGATATCGCTGAAAAAAGAGATGAACTGGCGGCGCCCTGACGGCGACCGGGTATCGAGGCGAAACGCCGCGTCCGGCGTAGCCTGCGGCTGTTTAATCCCAACCCTTATCACTTGAAGCTTATGTGCCAAAGCGCCTATAATGTTTTCGACAGGTAAGCAAAAATTCAAGATCAGCGGCGTTTTTGGTCATAGGGGTTAAAGGAGGGTCAAGTGGGTAAAGAGGATTATCTTCGCGTTCCGATAACGATGCCTGAGGAAATGTTTACGTTTCTTGAAAGCGTGAGTCTCAGGTCGAAGGTCACCGGAGGCAGAAAACTGGCGAATACGACAATCGTTAGAGCCTGCGTAATGGCTATGATGAATCTTGATGTCGACGTCAACGGCGTCAAAGATGAAGAGGAGCTAAAGGAACGCATACTACAAGCGCAAAAATTACATGGGCAAATGAAGAAGAAATAGTATAATATCTTTGATGGGTGCTAAGAATATGAGCACTTAGCATGATTACAACCTGGTACTAGCTGAGTGTGCTCGATGGGCATACAATGGAGGGGTCTATGAACAGTTGCTGGGATGTCAAAGGGTGCCCTGCGAGCCATTACATGGATTGCGCGGCATACAAGCAGCAGGCGAGTTGCTGGAACATAAAGCAAGGTTGTTGTTGCAGCATGTATGAAACATGTGACGAGTGCGTGATCTACAAGGATCGCGTGCGCACAGGGCAGAGCCCGGAAACAGAATAGTTTGAAGGGCTAGAATTGGACAGTCGCAGACTGGAGTTGGGCCTTGCTTGCTATTGAGATACTTACAGACTACGAGGATTTCAAGGCCCTTAAAGAAGAGTGGAACAGGCTTGCCGCCGAGGCGGGCATGTCGGTCTTTCAGACCTGGCAATGGTCCTGGCACTGGTGGCAGGAGCATCGTAAAGGGAAAAAACTTCTCATCATAACCGCGCGTGATGCTGCCGGGCTTGTGGCGCTGGCTCCGCTTTATGTAACCTCGACATTTTTGGGGTTGCCGTTAAAAGTAGTCTCGTTTATCGGCACCGAGGGTACCGATTACTTAGATGTTATCGCTGCGCCGGCACGCCATGACGCGGTTTCGGCTATCCTTAAAGAGCTTTTTTCGCTCTCTAAGTGGGATGCGATCGACCTCCACCAGATTCCCCAACCGAGTGACACCGGCGAGCTAGTCCGGCAGCTCGCGTTTGCGAAAAATCTCACCGGCGAGGTATTGGCTCAGGATACAAGCTATGCTCGCGCGCTCGATTCCAGCTGGGATGTTTTTTTTGCCGGCCTCAGCAAGAAATTCCGCACTAACGTCCAGTATTATCGCCGGCGTCTGGAGCGGGATTACAACCTCGTGATTAGACAGAGCGATTGTGAGAGTGTCACGGAGGACATGCGTCTTTTCTTCAAGCTTCACCAGAAGCGCTTTCTAAACAAGAAGAAGCCCGGTGCTTATCTCAATCCCAAATTCAGGAGATTCCACTCCGAGCTCGCGAAGGACCTTTGCGCGTCGGGTTGGCTAAGGCTTTATATTCTCGAAGTAGACAGCAAGCCTATCGCCGCGCTGTATGGCTTTACGTTTGGCGGCTCATTCTATTATTACCTCGGCGGTTTTGAGCCGGACTGGGGCAGACTGAGCGTTTCTACGGTTCTAATTGCACAATCGATAGAGGACGCAATCGGTCAGGGCTTGGCGCGCTACGATTTCTTGAGGGGCGATGAACCCTACAAGCAGAAATGGGGTGCCGTCGCCTTCGGCAACCGCCGGGTCATCATAGGTCGAACCGGCAAAAAGTCGGGCGTTGTCAAGAAGCTGCTCGCCATAGAGAACGATGTGTCTAATCAGGCCAAAGAAATCATGCAAAAATCATAAGTTCGCTTCTGCTATCGCTTTTTCTTGACATCAATCGCTACCACCATATCTCTTCCGCCCTGTTTTGCCTCATAGAGCGCCTCATCGGCCAGGCTGACCAACTCATGCGCCGTTTCGGCATCCTTTGGATACGAGGCGAGCCCGATACTGATGGTCACAGGCGAACGCGATTGTGACCCGTTCTTGACCTGGTGCTTGGCCTCGAGCTTAACCGCCCTTCGCAAACGCTCAGCCGCTTTTTGCGCCTGCCGCTTGTTCGATTCGGGCATGATGATGGCGAATTCATCCCCACTGTAGCGTACCGGCTGGTCGACATCGCGAATGGTCTGCGCCATCACTAGCGAGACTTCACCAAGGAGGGCGTCGCCCGCTCCGCGCCCAAAGGTATTGTTGTAATCGTTTAAGCCGTCGATGTCCACGAGGAGTATCGAAAACGACCTGCGGTAGCGTTTCGAGCGCTTTAGCTCTTCGTGCAATATCTCTTTAAAGGATTCGTAATTGAAGAAACCCGTCAAGCGGTCGCGGCGCGCCAGTTGTTTCAGCTCGCCCTCAAAACTTTTGATATAGTGCTCGGCGATGGTCGAGACGAGTTTGTCGAAAGGACGACTTATCCGCCTCTCAAGCTCATAGAATTCGGTGATGGCGAAGTTTTCATCGCAGAATCGCCATATAGTTTCCCGGAGCAACTCGAGTTCCCGGAGCAACTCGCCCGGTTCATAATCTTGTTGTTGTCGATTAGCGCCGAGTTCGGCGGCAGACTCGAATATGACCCCGCCGGGTTCGAAATCCTCAATCCGCTCGGGTGCTTCGATTACCTTAGAAATTCCGCGCAGCAAGCTCGGGATATTGTCGACGAGTAGCGTCTCGGTTAGTCTCTCCTTGACATTGTTTTCAGCAGCCGACTCCATGCGCTCCATCCAGCGCTCCACTAACACCCAGATGTGGTCTCTGAACTGTGCCGCGACCTCTCCTAGCGGCATGAGTTGGTCGGCATTCCACTTAAGACTTTGCAAGCGATTCCCCTCTCCCTCAAAAGGCGCACTGCTTGTTTCTCTGATACCCATTTTTGCCCCGGGAGAAACGCTAGCCGTCATGCTATGGCTTAATCGTTCGGCCCCCACCAATGGACACTTTATTCTCGAACCTTAAGCTATTTATCATATAGAATAGATTCAACTCTCAGCCCGGTACGTGTAAAATAGTAAAGTGTTCAGTTTCGGTTGGCCCAGTGTCTGCAGCATCATAAGATCGGCGCAGATAAAGATGCGCTAGCAGCAGTAATAGATAAGTTATCGGGGGCATATGCACGGGCAGGTCATCAAAGGGCGCTACAAGATTGACAAACCCATAGGACGCGGCGGCATGGCTACGGTCTACCGGGCATTCGACATGGTGCTCAACCGGCCGGTGGCGGTAAAGATATTACATGTCCGTTTTACGAACAACGCCCATTTTGTCGAGCGCTTCAAGAGGGAAGCCCATTCCGCGGCCAGCCTTATCCACCGGAATATCGCCACCATATACGATACCGGCTACACCGACGGCATCTACTTTATTGTCATGGAATATATACACGGAAAGACGCTTAAGGAACTCATCGATGAGCACGCGCCGTTTTCCGCAACGACCATTGCCGATATCGCACGCCAGGTCGTCGACGCGCTCGCCCATGCGCACAGCAAGGGCATCATCCACCGCGACATCAAACCGCAAAACATCATGATAACCGCGGACAAAATAGTCAAAGTCAGCGATTTCGGAATAGCCCGGGCGCTCGCGATGCCCGGCCTCACACAGAACGGCCGGGTTTTGGGAACCGCTCGCTACATCTCTCCCGAACAGGCGCGGGGAAAGCCGGCCGACCATCGTTCCGACCTCTACTCACTCGGTGTTATACTCTATGAGATGGCCACGGGCGAGCCGCCGTTTGCGGGGACGTCTGCCGTGGAAATTGCCGGAAAACATGTCGCGGAGTTCCCCAAGCACGTGCGCGAGGTCAACCCGGAAATACCGATTGTGCTCGAGGTGATAATCGACAAACTCATGCGAAAAGAGCCAAGCGATAGGTATAAGTCGGCCGAGGCTCTCCTTGCGGATTTGGAATACTGGGACTCCAAGGAGACGCGCGATTTGATGCGCGCAGCGATACCCAAACGTCTCGATCGTGCGCGAGCCCGGCGTGCCAAGAGAACAAGGCTTACCGCTTTTGCAAAGACACTTATAGTCTTCGGCGCACTCTCGTTTGTGCTCATCGGCTATTATGGCGTAAGCGACGAGCATCCGGCGGCGGTCGAAAAGGAGCCGTCCGTAACAGTGCCGTCCGTCGGGGAGACCCGCGTCGAGACCGAGCGAATAGAAACCCTCATACCCGTAGAGGTCGTCGATTACGACCCGGGGGGCAACGGCGACGAAAACCCTTCGCTGGTCGCTCGAATAATCGACGGTGATGATGCGACCGGCTGGACTACGGAGAGCTATCGCACCGCCAATTTCGGCAAACTAAAAGACGGCACCGGGGTATATATAGATTTCGGGAAACGCGTCGAGATGAAAGAGATGACGATTGTGTCTTCGGGCGGCTGGAGCGGAGCCGTAAAGGCTTCCGATGACGTTCTCGACTGGATGACCGTCAAGGAAATCGAAGGCGCCCAGCAAGAGCTCTCGGTCAAGATGGACGACACCTACCATCGATATTATCTGATATGGATAACGGATTTGCCCCCGGCCGAGCAGGGTAAATATCGTGGCGGTATCTTCGAGGTAAGGGCGCGGGGCAAAGCATACTGACAAGATGGAAAACGCGAGTTTCATTCAGTCTGTTCCGGTAAAGATTTTTATTTAGCAAAAGCCCCCTTCTTGCTATAATAATGACCAAGATTTGCCAAAAATGGAGGCGTTGGGCGAAAAGCCGTGCGCGGGGAAGCATTCCGCGAAAGTGCAGCCCAATAGTGATGCTTATGCAGCAGACACTCATTTTAAACGCGAGTACCGAGCCCCTGACATTCGTGCCGGTTAAGAGAGCGCTTGTTCTTTTGCTCAAAGAAAAAGCGGAGATAGTCGAGACCCATGTAAGCAAGCGCATAAGAACCGAGAAGACTGAGTTTCCCTATCCGCTGGTTATCCGGCTTGTACATTATGTGGAGATACCGCGCCGCTTCAGGGCGCTAGTCAGCAATGCGGTGCTCTTTGCGCGCGACCATCACACCTGTCAGTACTGCGGCAGACACAAGCACGATTTGAAAAAGAAAGAACGGCTCACGCGCGAGCATGTCAAACCGATATCGCGCGGCGGCGTCGATATCTGGGAGAATGTCACGACGGCCTGCTCCACATGTAACCACAAAAAGAGCGACAAGCTGCCATACGAGGCGAGGATGTACCCGAAGACGACGCCGTTTGAGCCCCGCTATATCGCGCTGGTCTTGTTGAGCGAATCGATAGATGAAAAACAACGCCCCTATATCGAACCTTTTGTAAAGACGGCGTTTCGAACGTGCAGATAGCGGTCGGGATAGCAAAAATGGGAAGGTTGGAGAAGAATCCTCCAACCTGATTTTGTATTGAGGATTGCAAGGGGGTGTCGGCGTGGCTTTGGGACGAGCGCATATTGTCATCGAGGGCAGGGTGCAGGGTGTATATTACCGTGCAAGCCTGAAGGAAGCGGCAGACCGGTTCGGACTCAAGGGATGGGTCCGAAATCTGCCCGGAGGCGAA
>MELI01000055.1:21275-21484 GCA_001767575.1 Candidatus Aquicultor primus
CAACGTCACGGTCGAACCGGGCGTGCCCCTCGGTGATTTCGACACATTTCTTATTTTAAGGTAGGATTGTTTCTGATAATCAGATGTTGAAAGGATAGATTATGGAACTCGAGCCGATTGGTGGAAGGATACGGGAGCGTCTCGACGTCGTCAATAAAGGGCGCGAAATCGCGCTGCCCAAAGCGAGGCAGGTAATACGATTTTGCAGC
>MELI01000055.1:21548-26999 GCA_001767575.1 Candidatus Aquicultor primus
AGGCTGCCCTGGTAGAGGCACAAAAGGCGCTCAAAGACTGTCCCGAGATCTACTACGCGGGTTTTCTTCAGGACGCGGAGAAAGAGTACAGCGAGGGACGCGTCACCCTGTCGCTCGTCACAGGTGAGGCGCTTCCGACCCCGGAAGAACTCGAAATCGGCTTTCCTCCGTTTTTGTCGGGTCTGGGTGAGGCGATGGGAGAACTCCGCCGGCATATTCTCGATATCATCCGCAAAGGCAAGCTCACCGAAGGCGAACGATTCTTGACTATGATGGACGATGTCTATTATTTCTTGATATCGTTCGACTACCCGGATGCGCTCACGCCCGGCCTGCGCCGTATCACCGACCTGGCCCGCTCGGTCATGGAGAAGACCAGGGGCGACCTTACGACTTCGATGCGCCAATATGAGCTGCATGATGCTTTAGCGCGAGTCGAAAATTCCTTCACGGCACGGACCGATTAGGGGGAAACGGTGCGCTATAAAGCAGTCTTTTTCGACGCGGGGAATACGTTGCTTCGTCCGTATCCATCGGTGGAGCAGGTTTGCCGTGATGTATTTACCAGAGCGGGACATGATATCGAGTTCGACGCGATAAAGAAAGCGGTCCATACCGGTGACCGCTACTACGAGATGCGCTACCGCAAGGACGATTCCTTCTGGCTCTCCGAGGTAGAGGCGGCGTCGATGTGGGTCGACACCTACACACTCGTCGCCCGCGAGGTAGGAATAAACGGCGACGGAAAACGGTTGGCTCGCGAGATTTACGACGAATTCGGTCTCCACCATCGGTGGCAACTCTTCCCGGAGGTTTGCTCAGCACTCAAAGCGCTCCACGACCTCGGGCTGCGGATAGGCATAGTCTCGAACTGGGACAGCCGCCTCTCGGAACTTTGCGCCGGTATCGGCATCACCGGGTATCTCGATTTCATCTTGTCGTCGGCGGTAGTCGGCAGAATGAAGCCGCAGCCCGACATCTTTCATATGGCGCTGGAGCGGGTCGGGGTCTCACCCGAAGAGACCATCCATGTGGGCGACCATTACTATGCGGATGTGCTCGGCTCGCGAAGTGTCGGTATAACCCCGGTTTTGGTCGACCGGGTAGGCACTGCGGCGACTTTTGATTGCATAACTATCGATAATATCGGGGCGCTTCTCGATGTAATCGAAAAGGCTTAAGGGCGACAGGCATAACCGGGAAATATTCGCTTCCATTCGTACAACAAATTTTTATCGCCACGGCCTTTTATCCAAACGCTTACTTTGCTATAATTTTTCTTGCTGTCCCAAGAAGTCCGTTAGGCAACCTTACCGGAAAAGTGGTTTCTGTGGTTGGTAAGAGTCCCGAAAGGCTTCTTGGGACCATTTTATTGCTTTAAATCTCCAGCGAATATCCCTCGGTCACATTACGCCTGCTCGCTTTGTTATCCATAGGTTTACCAACACCTGAAATCGGGTAGCAAAGATTTAAACGGGAAGGAGTGGAAAGCGTGGCGGAGTTATTCGATTTTATTAGAAAAAGTCTGTTGTTGAGCATAGGAGCGATTGCGTTTACCGCGGAAAAAGCCCAGGAGTTAGTCGATGAACTCGTCGAAAAAGGCGAAATCACACGCGAACAAGGGTTCTCGATGATGAAAGACGTCGTCGAAAAAGGGAATGATGCGCGCAAAGAGCTGCGCCAAAACATCAAAGCCGAAGTCAAAAAGGTCCTGGATGAAGCCGACATCCCTTCACGGGCCGATGTCAGAAACATCGAGGCCAAACTAGACCGGCTCTTGCTAATGCAGGGGCGGCAGGCCTCCCCGGACGAAGGGGCCGGGGAAGAGCCCGCCGAGGCCGTATAGGCAATCCCAATCAAAACGGCGCGTGAGCGCCGTTTTATCGATGCTCAATCCCATTACTACATGAATTCTGTCGCAACCTGAATCGCTTGCGGTTGCACTAGGTCTATTCGATGGTGCGCGACACGGCTTGAAGACGCATTTATTTCATCCGACTATTGCCCGAACTACCGCCGCACGCCTTTAATTTGCCTTCAAGGGATACATAGCCTTTACCGAGAATGATAGAGAGGCGCGTATTTCTTGAGTTCTTCAAGAGCTATCTTGAGCACTGGATTTGTTGTCGAGACAGCTTCATTGGCCCTGATGTTTCTTAAGAGCCAAATAAGCGCTCGCAGAATAAGTGCCTATTACATATAATACCAATAGGGTCTCGGTCGGAGAATCTCTCTCGCACCATATCGCGCGAGAAGAGAGCCGCAGGCGAATATCGCCTGGTTGAGGTTCCGCCCGAGTTTGGTTTCGCGGGACAATGGAGGAAAAATGGAGGAGAAAGCCAGAGGCTCAAGATCTCTCGTCGAGTCCATCCTCGACTTGTTTGAAGTCAGTTCGACCTATCTTAGGCAGCAGGTCAAACAAGTAGTCGATGAGAGCATCGCCGGACCCATCGGGACTGCGGCCAAAAAAGCCGCATTTATCATGCTGGCCTTTACGCTCTTCTCTATCGCCGCGATCTTTATCTCTGTTGGGTTGTTTTTACTCTTTGCGACGCTCGTCGGCTATATCCTAGCTTATTTGAGCATCGGCATAGTCCTCGTCATTTTCGGAGCGATTCTTGTTTGGCAGGCGATGGACAAGAAAGCGCCAAAACTGCCGAAACGCAAGTAGGATTTAGGGTATCCCATGGAGAAATAGAGATGTGGGGAAGAGAGGCGTAGAGCTGCTTGTCGTCTTAATAGGTAATCAACGGCCAAGCGCCGTGAGTCAGACGATTTCCGACAAAAATATGACTTGTTTTTAGCGTAAACGGGTAGAACCGTAGCAGATTATTTAAAATAGGAGGAGTAGTAGTGTTTAAGACAAACAATGATTTAATGTTTCAAGCCAGGAAGGGCGGTTATGCCGTTGGTGCCTTTAACACCAATGATCTAGAGATCACGCAAGCGATCTTCAAAGCCGCCAAAGAAGAGAAATCCCCAATCATCCTGGCTGTCTCACCGTCGGCGATGAAGTATGCCGGCCCCCGTAACCTCGTCGCAATGGCGAAAATCGCCACGGAAGAGACCGGGGTTCCGGTAGCGGTCCATCTCGACCACGGAACCGAGTTCGAGCACCTGGTAAGCGCGATTCAGGCAGGCTTTTCGTCAATCATGTACGATGGTTCGAAACATCCTTACGAGGAGAATGTAAGACTGACCGCAGAGGCGGTCAAGCTCGGGCATGCGGTCGGCATATCGGTCGAGGGCGAGCTCGGTAGGCTCGTCGGAACCGAAGACCACATCACGGTAAGCGAGCGTGAAGCCTCGATGACCCATCCGGACCAGGCGCTCGACTACGTAGAGCGGACCGGAATAGACGCGCTGGCGGTCTCAATCGGTAACGCGCACGGCTGGTACAAGGGTAAACCGGAACTCGACTTCAAGCGGCTCGAAGAGATAGGCAAAATAGTCGGCGACAAAGCCTTGCTGGTCTTGCACGGAGCATCGGGTATCCCGGATGAGGACATCCGCACGGCGGTCTCGCTCGGCATAACGAAGATAAATATCGACACTGAGATTCGAGATGCGTTCAGGCGCGGTGTCGAAGGGTTTATGAAAGAGAATCCCGATGTCATCGACCCGAGGAAATTCTTGAAACCGGCGATAGATGAGATGTACAAGATCGTCAGCGGAAAAATAAAACTATTCGGCTCGTCGAACGCGGCGACCGACTATATTGCAGAAGTGACCGGGAGGGCTGTTTAATGAGGATAGGCATGTTGACTGGCGGTGGAGATTCGAGCGCTATCAATGCCGCTATACGCGCGGTTGTCCGCAGAGGCCTAGCCGGCGGGCACCAGATTCTTGGTTTTAAGAACGGGTGGGCAGGTCCCATCAACGGCGATTACGTTGAAATGACCGCAGAGATGGTCTCCGGTATCTTACCGAAGGGCGGGACGATTCTCGGCACGTCCCGTACCAATCCCTTCAAAATAGATGGTGCGGTAGACAAGATGCGCGAGAACATGAAGCGCCTCGGCATCGAGGCGATGGTCTGCATAGGCGGAGACGACACCCTCGGCGTCGCTCATAAGCTCAACCACTTAGATGAGCCGGTTCCGGCGGTCGGTATCCCCCAGACAATCGACAACGACATCAACGGGACCGACTACGCGATAGGATTCCAGACCGCGGTCACAGTGGCGACGGATGCAATCGACAAGCTCCATACGACAGCCGAATCACATCACCGTATCATGGTCGTCGAAGTGATGGGCCGGGATGCGGGACACGTCGCGCTCTATGCCGGGCTTGCCGGCGGAGCCGACATCATCCTCGTGCCCGAGCATCGTTTCGATATAGACGTGATTATAGATAGGATAAAGAAACGCCGCCAGGGTGGTAAGACTTTCAGCGTGGTAGTCATCGCTGAAGGCGCGAGGCCCGAGGGGCGCGAGCAGGTCGTGACGTCGGAGAAGACCGATGCGTTCGGTCATGTAAGGCTCGGGGGCGTCGCTGAGCACCTTGCGGACGTACTCGAGGAGAAGACCGGTCTTGAGACCAGGTCGATGAACCTCGGCCACCTCCAGCGAGGCGGAATGGCGACCCCGTTCGATCGCGTTATCGCGACCGAGTTCGGCATCGAAGCCATCGAGCTCGTCGAGAAGGGCGAATTCGACCGGATGACTTCGATTCAGCACGGGCAGGTGACGTCCATCCCGTTAGCGGAAGCGCTCACCTTGAGGCCGATAGATGAGCGGGTCTTCGAGATGGCGCAAATATTCTTTTAATCTTAAGCGAACAACAGCCGATACACGCTGTATGCGACTTAAAGCATCTTCCTTAAGTTAACCCGGTGTCTAAATATAGCACCGGGTTAACTCGTTCTCCCGCCGGTCGCCAAATAATCATTGCAATGCGGGCAGCGATGCCATACGCTCATACTATTGGTTGATAGGAGGGCGAATGGTTCTTAAAATAGTCTACACGGTCTTTATCGGAATCTTGCTCGTGCTGTTCGTGGGGATAGGCATCGAGACCTTCTACCCGCAACCGCAGTACCCCGAATACCCCGTAAGTCTTGAGAGACCATCGCCCGATGGGACCGAGACCGCTGCGGATATAAAGACGCGCGAGGAGTTTCAGAAGACAGAAAAGCGCTATCAAGAGAAAATCAAGATATACAACCGCAACGTCTTTATCGTCGCACTCGTATTCGCGCTAATGTTTATGGCAATCAGCCTCTTTATGGCGGATAAACTGCTCATCATAGCGGATGGTCTGCTATTAGGCGGGGTGTTTACGCTCGGGTATGCGGTGGGGCGCGGGTTTATGGCGGACGACAAGTTCAGGTTTATCGCGGTGAGCGTCAGCCTGGTAGTCGCCCTTATAACCGGATATTTGAAGTTTATTCGCCCGCTGGAGGGCAAGGAAACCCCGGATGCCGGATAACCGTGCCGGCGCCAACCA
>MELI01000055.1:27015-30669 GCA_001767575.1 Candidatus Aquicultor primus
GTTGTCGAGCGAGTTGGCGTATGAGAACCGCAAGTACCCTTCGGCGTTGCTGCCGAAGTCCACCCCCGGCGTCACCGCGACCCTCGCGTACTCTAGGATATCGAGCGCCAGCTTATACGAATCTTCGCCGAATTTCTTAGCGTTAGCCAGGACGTAAAACGCGCCGGTCGGCTCGACCGCAATACCAAAACCAATCTCCTTCAGGCGCGGCACTAGGTATTTGCGCCGCTCATCATAGGTCGCCAGCATCAGCGCCAGGTCGTCGTCGGTCTCTTTAAGCGCCGCTATTCCCGCCCATTGCACGAAACTGTTAGCCGAGATGAAGAGGTTCTGCTGGACCTTCTGCATCGGTCTGATGAACTCCTTGGGCGCGATAGCGTATCCGAGGCGCCAGCCCGTCATCGCGTAGAGCTTCGAGAAGCCGTTGAGCACGAAGGCCTTGTCGGTAAATTCGAGTACCGAGTGCTCTTTTCCCTCATAGCAGAGGCCGTGGTAAATCTCATCCGAAATAATGTAGAGCGAGTCGCTTGCCATGGATGCTATCTCGCGCATGACCGTCTCGTCTAAGACGTTACCGGTGGGGTTTGCGGGCGAGTTTATAAGTATCGCCTTTGTCTTATCATCGAGGGCGGCGCGGATGTTTTCGGGCCGGTATTGAAAACCGTCTTCCTCGTAGACGTTGACGCTTTCGGGCTCACCGTCTGCAAATCGTATGAAGTTGGGGTAGCAGGAGTAGCCCGGGTTGGAGAGGATAACCTTTTCGCCCGGATTTAAGAGCGCCGAGAAGACTAGGAGCATCGCCGGAGAGGTGCCCGAGGTCACCAGGACCTGGTCGGGGGTGATGTCTACCCCGTATTTGTCACGGTAATGCTCGACGATGGCTTCGCGCAGCTCCAGGAGGCCGAGGCTGTGCGTGTACTGGGTCTTGCCGCTTTGAATCGCCGCACAGCCGGCGTCTTTGACCGCCTGCGGCGTCTCGAAATCGGGCATGCCTATCTCCAGGTGGATGATATCTTTGCCCTCGCGCTCCATCGCTTGGGCTCTCTCGAGGATTTCCATTACGATGAAGGGCGGCATGTCGCAAGCTTTGCGCGATATCATAGGCTCTCCTTGCAGCTCGACGGTTTCCGTTTATTGTCCTCTAATTATTTGCATCTGTCGACCTTTAGGCCGAGTGGCCGGGGGGGAGCGCTTTGACAAATATAACCGCTCGCAAGACAAACATGTACTCATCCTCTGAAGCAGCTTCGGCGAAAATTTTACGACGCTCGCCATAAAACTGCTGGTAAACGCCTATAGTTCTTAATGAAATAAGCCTTTCCCCTGTTTGTCGGTCGCGAAACGGGTATAAACAAATCAGCCTAGGCGTGAGGCGATTATCTAAAACTATTGATGGATATCGGTAATTTGAGGAGGTGAGAAGGATGACAGAACTTCGCAGATGGGACCCCTGGCGGGAGCTTTCCAGGGTACAGGATGATTTGAGCAACATGTTCGAGCGCACTTTCGGGTCCGAGAGGAGAGAGCGGCTGATGCTTTCACATTGGATGCCCGATGTCGACATCTACGAGAAGGATAACAAAATCTACATCAGAATGGATATTTCAGAGATTAAACCCGAGGATATCGATATTTCCATTGTCGACAATACAATGAAGATAAAGGGCGAGCGCAAGATGACCGAGGAGGTCAAAGAGGAGAACTACTATCGGATGGAGCGCAGGTACGGCTCGTTCGAGCGCATGATAGAGCTGCCGGTTTCGGTGAAGATGGATGATATCGAGGCTACCTACAAGAACGGTGTTCTCCAAGTCGAGCTGCCCAAGGCCGAGGAGGCCAAGGCTAAAGAGATAAAAATCAAAGCCGCTTAGGATTGTTTGGTCAAAACATGTGGACGCGCGCTGAAAGCGATTATAAATGGCACGGCAAATGGCACCGGTCTTGAAAGATTAAGCGAAACCCTCGATTTTTGGGTCTTTCAACTTTCAAGGCCGTTGCCGCCTTCCAGTCTCCTCGACCTCGTATCCGCCCATCGCGAGAACCTGCTCTTTAAACTCGTCTGTTCCGATGATTTCCAGCATTAATTGAACCTTCTCGTCCTCCAGGTACTCACTGGGGATGACCAGGTCATAGCGTTCTTTTGTCACCGGGATGAAATCGAGCGAAAGGGCATTGGCGGCGGCCTTGATACCGAGACCCGCATCGGCCGCCCCCGAGGCAACCGCAATCGCCACGCTCATATGCGTGTACTCTTCGTTAAGGTAACCCGCGATAGCGCCTGCCTCGATGCCCGCTTTACCTAGCTCGTAATCGAGGAGGATGCGGGTACCGGAACCGGCCTGGCGGTTGACGAAGACGATATCGTCGCGTGTAAGGTCGTGAATGCTTTGAATGCCTTTCGGGTTTCCGCCGGCGACCATGAAACCTTGCCACCGGTGGACGAGCGTGACAAGCGTTACCGGGGTAGAGGGCAGGTAGCGCTGGATGTAGGAATGATTATATTTTCCGGTTTCGGTATCGAGCAGGTGGGAGCCGGCAAAATGCGCCGTGCGCTTGCTTAGCGCGATAAGGCCCCCCAGGCTTCCGACATTGCTCGATGAGACCTGCACCCTACCGCCGGTCTTTTCTTTCAGCATGCTTCCTATCAAATCGATGGTCATATCGTGGGAGCCGATAACCACTAACCTTCCGTTAATCATTTCGCGCGAAGCTAGGAGTTCCGCTTCGGCCTCTTCTCCCTCGGACAAGCCACCGGTCTCTTGCGGTATTCGGATAATCCCATCGGCACGGACTATCGATGAAAGGACCCCGGCGCCTCCGGCCAGCGGTGTGGCGACGAGCCTGCCGCCGACGTCGCCGATTATCACCCGAACATGCTCTTCGAGCCCGAGTTTTGACGGTATCTTCCGCCCGATTGTGACGCTGACTTTCTCCGGCTCCGGCGGCTGCAATCCCTGGAGCATATAGAGAAGGGGTCGCACGAACTCCCTGAAAGCCACTGCCGCTGAAACCGGATATCCGGGAATTCCGATAACCGGCCTGCCTTCGATTTCGGCGAGCAACGCCGGTTTTCCCGGCATGACCGTGACGCCGTGGACCAGTAGACGACCCATTTTCTCAAGGAGCGCGGGAGTGAAATCCTCGGAGCCCGCGGACGAGCCGGCTATCGTTAACACTATATCGTATTCCTTTGAGAGCGCGTCTTTCAAAGTTGTTTCGAGCGTTTGCTCGATGTCGGATACGGGTGCGTGGATTTGTGCGGTCGCGCCGCACTCCTCGGCCATCGAAGCGAGCATTTGCCCGTCGACCTCGAGTATCGCGCCTTTCGGTAACGGGTCGGGAGCTTCTTCCGGAACGACTATTTCCGTGCCCGTAGGGACGATTAAGACCCGGGGCTTGCGCATGACTTCCACGGAAAGGACGCCGGCGGCGAGCAGGGCGGCCTGGTCGTAAGCGCGAACACGATGGCGAGCCGAGAGAATGATCTCACCTTTGACCATATCCTCTCCCGCCTTGCGCACGTTTCGCCACGGATAGGCCGACTCCCGTATTTCCCATCCGTCGTCCGTAGCCTCGACCTTTTCAACCATGATGACGGCGTCGGTCCCATCGGGCATGGGGTCTCCCGTGTCGATTAAGACGGTATAACCGCCC
>MELI01000055.1:30704-30973 GCA_001767575.1 Candidatus Aquicultor primus
AAAGGGCTCGGTGGCCTTGACTGCGATGCCGTCCATAGCGGCTGCGTGATAAGCCGGAACGGATTGCTTCGCGGTCACGGGTTTTGCCAGCACACGCCCAAAAGCATTTCGCACCGGTACCGATTCGGTTCCGATGAGGATGTTCTCGAAATTATCAAAAAGAATCTTTCTCGCTTCAGCCAACGGTTTCAGATTGCGGTATATTCTCCTTTTTCGCTCCATAATATTTCCTTTTAGAATAGATATACGTCGATGGTCTCCCCGGCCGC
>MELI01000055.1:31023-35177 GCA_001767575.1 Candidatus Aquicultor primus
GGGTGGACATCATGCCGCTTTTTCCGAAGACGGGGTGCGCTACCAGGCCGTCCCGCTCGCGCTCAAGTTTCACCCTGGTATATTCTTCCCGTCCATGGGGCGAATGAACCGATGTGGCCAGGACGGCGCGTATGCGCTGGCCGGTTGGCTCTTTTTTAAGCTCTTCGCCTTCGAGATACTTTAGAAACGGCAGCAGAAAGACCTGCGCCACAACGATTGCGGATACCGGATGGCCGGGCAGCCCGAAGACGGGCTTGCCTTGCACCTCTGCCAGAAGCGTCGGTTTGCCCGGGCTTATGGCAATGCCGTGGGCATATATTTCCACCTGGGGGAAGCTATTTACCACTTCAACGATGTGGTCTCGCTCGCCTACCGAGCTGCCGCCGGAGATGACGGCCACATCCGCCGCCTCAAGCGCATTCGCTAGCGCGGATTTTAAAAGGTCGGGCTCGTCCCGGACGATATCGCGCGGAACCGGCAGGGCGCCTACGCTCTCGACGAGTGCGCGAAGCGCGTAGCTATTGATATCCCGTATCTGCCCTGGTGAAGGCACCTCCGTTACCGGGATGATTTCGTCGCCGGTCGAGATTATGGCGACCCTTGGTTTTTTAAAGACGGTGATTTCGGTAATGCCTAGACCGGCCAGCATGCCGACATCCTGGGGCCTAAGTCGCGTACCCGCAGGCAGCACGTTCTCACCGAGGGCGACATCGCCGGCCTGCTCCAGCACATTGTCGCCCCTTGTCACAGGCCTGGTTACCTCGATTTCCCCAAAATCCAAGGGGTTCGTATATTCCACCATGACAACCGCATCGGCGCCCTCGGGCAAGAACCCTCCCGTGGGGATTTCTCCCGCCTGACCTGGGGCGACCGACATATCTGGAAGCGACCCCATGGCGACGCGCCCGGCAATTTTCAGCAGGGCCGGTACGGCATCGGAGGCCCCGAAGGTGTCCTCCGCGCGAACCGCATATCCGTCCATCGTTGAGCGCGCGCGCGGAGGGAGTTCTTCCTGCGAGATTATATCCCGGCCAAGGACCCGTCCCAGCGCATGCTCTAAATCTATTTGTTCCAACGTTAGCCTGGCAAACCCGGCCAACGAATCGAAAATCTGTTGGGGGCTCGCGACTTTAAAAAATTCCGGCAAAGCTCATCTCCTGATAAGGGGGACGTCCCTATGACCTGGCCTTAATCAATTGAAAAAGTCTAGCACATATTTGAGGGCGGTGAAGATAATTATACCGCTTAGCATCCATTTAATGGCTTTTGCCGGAACATATTTTTGACATCTCGCACCAACGTACATCCCGGCCATGCCTCCCAGCCCGAAGAGGGAGCCCAGCAAAAAGTCGGGCGCCACCGACATCTGAGGATAAAACGGCGCGATAGCCTGGTAGAAAGCGACACCCGCCACTGACGTGACAAAGGTGCCCATCAGCGCCGCGCCGGCTACCGTATAGACCGGAAGGCCAAAAAATGAGACAAAGAAAGGCGCGATAATCGCACCGCCACCGATGCCGTAAATACCACCAACTATCCCGACGATGAAGCTAAGGGCGAAAATACCCCAGAACGGAACATCGAACGACTCCCCGTAAAATGTGTATCCTAGCCGTTTTCGATTAAAATGGGTGATTTCAATTTTTTGATGTGTGCTCGTAGCGGCGTTTTTGGGGTCCGGCGTTGTCTTTCGATAATCTCGCACGAGTTCCTGAAAGCGCTGTTCGCCGGCGGCCTTGTCCGAGTCGCCCGCGTTTTTGCGCAGCACGTCACGGGCCATCTTAATGCCGATATAGAGCAAAACGACTGCTGCGAAGAGCTTGAAGTTCTGTGGGTCGGGGAGGTAGGCTACACGCACGAAAGCCCCGATGAGCACGCCCGGAAGCGTTCCGGTTATCACAACCCAGGTCAGCGGCCACACCATACGGCCCTCTTTATAGTAGCAGTACACTCCGCTAGGGATGGCTACGATATTATACAGCTGATTAGTAGCGCTGACCGAGGGGTTCGTATACCCGAGAAAAGACATCTGAAAGGGAAGGAGCAAAAAGGCCCCGGAGACACCGCCCATGGAGGTAAAAAACGAAATAACAAAGGCCGTCAATGGTGGAATCCAAAGCGCGACTTCGATTCCCGCAGTCTGAAAATACATCGATGGTCTCCTGAGATATCTTTGGTAAGCCAACGTGATTTAAGACCCAATTATATCAATAGGCGGCATAAATATTAATAGCTTGGCAGATATGCAATGTCATGGCAGATATGCATCAACGCGCAAGAGCGATTAATGTTGCCGCCGCCGCTACTACATACACATCTACTTATATCACCGTCGCCACCGAGCCGACGCCGCGCTTCTTGGTAACCTCGATGCGGGCGGGGAAGGCCTCCTTTAAATCGTCGAGGTGGGTGATGACGATTATCTTCTTAAAATCGTCCTGGACCGCTATGATGGCCTCGATCAGTTTTTCCTTGCCTTCCTCGTCCTGGGTGCCGAAGCCCTCGTCGATGACGAGCGTCTCGAGACGCGAACCCGCGCGGCGCGCCAGAAGCTCGGAGAGGGCGATGCGCACGGCGAAGTTTATCCTGAAGGCCTCGCCGCCCGAGAAGAGTTCATACTTGCGCTCGCCGAGTTCACCGTCGGTGATGATGAGGTCGAGCGTCTCGACCACACCGCCGGTCTTCTTGTCCTTCTGTGTGATGAAACGCAGGCTCATCTGCCCGTCGGTGAGGCGGTGAAGGAGCGCGTTGGCCTCGTCCTCAATCTCGGGGATGGTGTTTTCTATGATGAGCGCCTGGATGCCTTTCTTGCTGAAGATAAAGGCGAGCTTGTCGTAGATGCCGGTCTCGCGAGCCGTTTCTTTTCGCTCCGTGGTAAGTTCGTTTTTCTGCTGCGCTAGTTTTGCGCAAGCATCTATTCTAACCTGGGCGGTGGTTTTATTGATCGTAGCGGTAGCCTCGACCGCTTTCTTCTCGGCGAGCGCCGCTTCGGTTCTCAGGATGGTGGCCGAGATATTCGCCAGCTCCGCCAACTCCGTCGCGAGCGCCAGCGCGTTTTTTTCGTCCTCACCGATGGCGAGGAGTTTAGCATCCTTTTGCGCCGTCAGCGTTTTGATGGTCGCGCCGGTCGATTCTAGTGTCTCCTTCGCGTTCTCCAGGTTTGCTTTGAGCGTCTCGTTTTCGAGGAGTTCCTTTAAATCTTTCTTAAGGATTTGATAGAGGGCGGGCGAGTAGGCGAGTTCGGCTATAGCGTCCAAGGCGTGTTTTAGCCCGGCGTGCTCGTCGATGGCGAAAGCGTCCTGGGCGAGTTTGGGCTGCATCTCGGCGAGTTGCTTTTCGATACCCGCTAGATTTTCGGCGACGCCCGCAAATGCGCTTATCTCACCCTCAAGCTTACCCTTACTTGCTTGTAGCTCATGTTCGCCCTTAACGTTGTCGCTTAGGCGCCTACCCTCGGCTTCGACTTTAACCATCTCATGCTCGGCAGCTTCTTTACCTGCGCGGTCGCGCTCGATAGTTGCTTTAAGGTCGGCGATTTCCTTACCGGCGCCAGCCTCGAGTGCCCGTCTATCGTCGGCGTCGAGAGGTTTCTTGCAGAGGGGACAAGAGTCGTCGTCGGTCATGAGCGCGCGGCGGTTTTCGGCCTCCCCGAGCTTGGATTCGTTTGCCTTAATAGCAGCGGCAAGCCCCGCCGTAGTCTCGCGGAGTTCGCTGTATCTCTCGCGATGCTCGACGATTATCTGCTTAAGCGGCTCCATCTCGGCGAGCGCGCTCGTTATTTTCGCCAGCCTAGTTTCGATGTCGGGTTTTTTGGCAAGCTCTGTTTCGAGCTCGGCTTTGCGCCTGCCAAGGTGCGCTACTTCCGACTCGAGCGTGCTTCTCTTTTTGGCGATTTTAAGGCGCGCCTCGTTGGCGAGCACCTCGAGAGCGGCGTGCTCCTGCGCGACACTTGAAAGCTCTTCATCCTTTTGGCGGAGCTCGATAAGTTTGGCGTAGCCCTCGTCGATAGCGGTTTCCTTCTCCACGATGGCCTTGGCGCGCAAAGCGCTCGCGGAGAGCGCACCTAGCTGCTCATCGAGCGCCGTGATATCGGCTTCGGCCAGCCGCGTGCGCTTCGTTATCTCGGCCAGCCGGGCGTTCTTCAGGTCGAAGAG
>MELI01000055.1:35267-37543 GCA_001767575.1 Candidatus Aquicultor primus
CTCGACCTTATAGGAGGGTAGGAGCTCCAACTCCTGCCATATCGATGAGATTTTGGTGTCTATGACGCGCAAATGCTCGTTTTGCTCGCGCCGCTTCTCTTTGGCGAGTTCTTCGAGTTCGTCATAGAGGGAGAGCCCGAGTATCTCGGAGAGTATCTCCTTGCGCTCGTTCGCGCTCTTGGCCATGAAAATATCGGCCTTGCCCTGCATAATAAAGGCCGAGTTTATAAAAGTCTCGTAATCCATCCGCAGGGCCTTGTCGATAGCGGCTTGCGTTAGTGCGATAGTCTCGCCGGTAAGCGCCCGTGGAACGCCGTCGTCGAGGATTTGAAATTCTAGTTTAGAGACCCCGGTCTTTCCTTTGCGGCTCCGCGAACGGATGACGCGATAGCGCTGTCCCTCGAGTTCGAACGAGAATTCGACCTGCATGTGTGCTTCTTTGTGGTGGATAAGGTCGTCGGTGCCCGTGCCGCGCCGGTCGACTCCGCGAGCCTGCCCCCAGAGCGCCCAGGTGATGGCATCGAGAAGCGAGCTTTTGCCGTGGCCGTTTGGCCCGCTGAGCACGACGGTATGGATGGATGTGAAGCTCAACGGCTCAGCCATCTCCTTGTAGCTCATGAAGTTGGTCAGTTTAAGTTCGACAGGTATCAGTTTTTCGACCCCCGGCGGTATAGTTCTTCGACTAATTTCCCGCCATATTCCGTCAGCTCATCGCTTCGCTCGCGTAAATCCTCGCGCGTCCTGATGAACTCGACCAGTGCGTCGACCGGAGTTTGTGCCTCTGTGAGGTGCGGGTTTCGGGTTCTTACGTCCTCGCCTATGGTCTCGATATTGATATAGGCGATGAAGTGAGCACCGGAAAGTGCCCCCAGTATCTCATCTTTTCTTACTTGCTCTCTCAGGTGGGCGGGGACTTTGACCCGCACCCTAACGACCGCCTCGGATAACTCCTGCGCCTCGCAGGCCGCGCAGACCTCCGCTGTGGGGTCTTCGCTCGCGCAGTCGACGTCGATGGTGATGAAGCGGCGCGCCGGTGTTGTGATGAATTCATAGGTCGTCGCACCGCGCGCCAAGTCGACCAGGCAAAAGCCCTTATCCTCTTTTTCCTCGCCGAAATCGACCCGGTCGATGCTCCCCGAGTAGATGAGGTGCGGGTAGGCGCCGCGGCTCAAATCCTGGAACTTGTGGATATGCCCGAGGGCGATGTAATCGAACTCGGAGCGCTGCACGGCGCTGGGTGTAATCGTCAGCTCGTTGCCCGCGAGGATGCTCACGTGTTCGTTGCCGACCGCCGCAGTCGAGATGCTGGCGTGCGCGGTGAGTATCGCCGGGATTTCGGGGTCGACCCGGGCCGCCAGGTCCTCGATGAACGCCTCGACGGTTCGCGCCATGAGGTCGTTTAGCTCGGCCAGCGTCCGGTTCTTATATTCGATATCCCGCTCTTTTAGATTCGCGACGAGTTTGCTGCGCGAGAAGTGCGGCAACGTGGCGACCTGCACCGGGCCTTGCTTGGTCTCGATGGTCATGAGTTCGGGCGTGCGCGCGACAAAGACCCCGTCGATTTCGAGCGCGTCGTAAATGGCGAGCGCGTGCGCCTGTTTGTCCAGGTTGGGAAGGTCGTGGTTGCCGACGAGAAGCAGTACTTTTATCCCGTTGCGGGTCAGCTTGCGCACGGCGCGCGCGAACTCGCGCTGCAGTGTCGGGTTGGGTTTCTGGTTCCGGAAGGCGTCCCCGGCAAAGATGACCAGGGCGACAGCCCGCTCAATGGCGGTTTCGACCAGGAAGTCGAGTGAGCGCAAAAAATCGACGACCCGCTGGTTGAGGCCGCTTTTGGCATCGGTGCGGCCGTAGTTTTCCATCCCCAGGTGGAGGTCGGCGAAGTGAATCACTCTTATTGCGTTTGTTTGCGCGTCGTTCTCTCGCACGGGTTGCCCGCTCATATTTACTTCCTCGGATTAAGTTGAGGCGCTGTGCTAGTCGAAGCGGATTTCGTCATCGCCGAAGACGTTCGCTTTCAGGGAATCCATTGATTTGCGCCGCTCTATCTCGTCCACGATGACACCGGCTCCCACGCGCAGCTCGTTGCAGAAGATACCGTACTCTTTCGCGTCGATGACGACGGGCATCGGCAGCGCGAAGCCGGTCAGCAAGAACTGGCGCGGCTCCAGGTTGTTTATCAAAACTTTGAGCGTCCCCTGGCTGGGCAGGCCCGTTAAGACCGCACTGATGTCGCGCTCGTCGCCTAGTTCACCGATTATTCTCGTGCCGACCTGCGA
>MELI01000055.1:37565-40168 GCA_001767575.1 Candidatus Aquicultor primus
ACCGCTCGGGCGCTGGTCTATTAATAGGAGCACCATGTTGTACTTGCGCATCTCGCGCGCGATGGTGCCGAAAATCGTCTGCCTCGCTACCGCGGGGTCGAGGAATTTGTGCGCCTCCTCGATGGTGACGACGAGCGGTTTGGGCCCCTCTGTGCCCTCGGCGCGGGCGCTGTCGGTTTTGTCCACATAGAGCCTGTGGAGCCGCCTGGTTAAGATATTTGCCACCAGGATGTAGGAGAGCATCGAGTTGTAGCGCCCGAACTGGAAGACTATGTGGCGCCCTGCCTTTATCTCGTTCATGATGCGCGCGACGGTGTCGTCGGCGACCTCTTTTTTGATGAAGGGGAGGCGTTTCAAGCCGCTCAAGCAGCGGTGGAGCTTGCCGAGCGCCTGATCGTTTACTTTTAGCTCCTCGACGACGAGGGAGAGTTCGCCCGCATCCATCGCGAGGAACTTCGCCAGCCATTTGCTCTCGCCCCACGCGTCGTGGAGGCGGTACATGGTCTCGATACCGGCCTGCGTCAATCCCAGCTCGCCCGCGGCCAGCTCGAGGTCGGCTATCTCGATGATGCCGTAAGGTATCTGCACGTCGTAGTCGGGGCGGATTTTCCTGTAAAGCGGCGAGTCGGCGTCGACCGTGAAAATCGCGACCTGGCTCCCCAGGAGCTGGCGGAGGCTTGGGTCGTCGGTGCCCGAGCCCTCGCTTGTGGCGCTCCAGCCGTATTCGCCGTGCATGTCGAAGACGAGGTTTATCGCCATATCGCTCTTGATCAGGTGCCCGAGTATCATCCGCGCGAGCACGCTCTTTCCCGAACCGCTCTTGCCGAAGACGGCGTTGCTCCGCTTGCAGAAGCGCTCTAAATTCAAGCAGACCGGCACCTCCATAAAGATGGGGGAGCCGATTTCCGGGTTGGTTAGACCCGGCTCCCCGAAGATGAGCGAGATGTCGTCGGCGGTCGCCTCGCAGACCGGCGAGAAGTGCGGCGGCACCGTTGTCGAGGGGCGCGGCCGGTCGCCGGCTTCGGGCTCCTGCGACGTGATGAGCATCGGTTGGAGGGAGAGCTTATAAAATGTATTGACGCCCGCGTGGACCATCTTCGAGAAGTCGTCGCGCGGCGGATTTAACAGGATATCTTCATTCGTCGCCTCCAGGGAGACGTCTTTGAGGAGGCAGAAGAACTTGTTGAGCGCGCCGTCGACAACGATAAGGCGCCCCACCGAGATGCCCTCCACATTGATGTCCTCGTCGAGCTTGGCTTCGAGGCCGCCGAGGAGCGAGCCGGCGATGATGCTGCCGATGTGCTTGGTTTTACCTGGCATCGCTTATCCTCCTGATGATGCTCCGCGCTTTTTCGTACTCGTCCTTTAAGAGCTGGGCTATCTCCTGGCCGGCGCGGGTTAAAAATGCGCTGTCGTTGCCGCGCTCGGCGTAGGCGAGGCGAATCGAGGCGGCGGCCAGCTCCTCGACGGGGAGCCCCGGCAGCGCGTTGACGCTTCGGATAAACTCTAAATCCTCGGTAAGGTCGATGACCTCGCGGCTGTCGCATGGGTAGACGAAGCTGTGGATGCGCGGCGGGAAGGGCGGGAGGTACGCGCGGATATATCCCGCGTCGGCAAAGCCGATGACCGCCGCTTCGAATTCTACCTTCAAGAACTCAGCAATCTGCGGTTGGCACCTCAAAAGCTCATCGCGCTCAATACCGAAGGCCATGGCGCGCCGGTTCGGGTCGATGCTCGTCTCGTAGACATTGAAGACCAGCCCGTAGATATTCATCCCTTGGCTCTGGGTTTTCATGAAGCTGCCGAAGTGCGGCAGCACCGACAGGTCGTCGCTTTGCGCAAGAAAGCGCGTCGTCGACACCTGGATTATCTCTCCGATTCGCTCGCTCATCTAAATGAAGCCTCCCCGTTTACGAAGGACTTTGCGCGATTCTATCACCGGTGCGCCCGCTTTTATCATCGCTCTCGACACCAGCTGGTCGAACATATGCTTATCCGCCGCTTTTACCACCGCCTGCTCGTGGGCCTCGGCGATGGCGACCGGGTAACCCGCGCCTTTTTCCGCCTGGTCGAGGCAGACGCCGTGGAGCAGCTCGACCATCGCTTTGTCGCGCCCGACCCACAGCGGCAGCTCGACGCGTGCGATTTCGGCGCCCGCGTTTAGGTAGAAAAAGAGGACGGTCTCGCCGCCGTAAGCTTTGAGAATCTGCGACCTGCTCTCGAAGAGCGCCGAGCGCTCGCCCGGTTTCAAGAGGCGCTTGAACAAGGCGGCATCCGTGACTCCGTTTATCTTAGCACAGGGCGGCGGCCCTTCGAAACCGGCTCCCGTATGCGGGCATTTGTCGCAGTCGACCGGCTCCGCCGCGCAAAGGCTCACCCGGAGCGCGTTTACCACATCGGAGCTCCCAGGCGAGCTTATATAGCCGGCGAGCGGGACACCGCTGTCTTTCGCGTCGTCTATTAATTTCATGAATGAAGCAAAAGACTCTTTCTTGAGGTCGCCCTCTTTGAGCCTGTTCAGTCTCTCGGGGTTAGTCTCCAGGTTCCAGAGGATTAGCGTGCCGTCGACGAGCGCGACCGCCGGCTTTTTGGCGCACCCTACT
>MELI01000055.1:40175-41576 GCA_001767575.1 Candidatus Aquicultor primus
CGGATAGTGCTTCGGCCTCCATCTTCTGGCGAAGCGCCCCCAGGACACCGCCGGAGACCTCGCGTTCCTCACCGCCGAACCTGCGCATGACATCGCGTTCATCGAAGAAGAGGGTAGGCTCGCTGTTGAATGCGTAGCCGTGAAAATCGCCGTAGCCGATGGAGATGCGCCCGATGTTTATCAAGAGCGAGTGGTGCGGCGCGTGACGGTCGGGGCAAATCTGGGAGCCGTCGGTCGAGAGGACGGTGTATGATTCCGGTGCGGCGACCGGGCTAAAAATCGAAAATGGGTGCTCGCTCGTGGGCATGGCTACCAACCACGAAGTCGTCGCGTTGTCGATTTTGCGCGCGAACGATTCGATGTCTTGTGAGATGCGTGCTATTTGCTCGTCGGCCACGCCTAGTGCCGCCGCGATACCGCGCGCCCTCTCCGTCTGGTAAGAGCCGAGCGCCGCGATTTGTCCGTATACTTTGTTGAGGTCAAGCACGCGCGACCATCCTTTTTAAGCCGGTGGCGGAGACTTACCGGTTTTCACCATCTGCGGCAGCGCTTGGGTCCTTACCCCAAACAGCCGTTCGATACAATTCTAGCAGAAGGACAGTAGAATGGGTAGTTCGGTGAGCGTCAATATATTAAGAGAAGTCCTTAATCGCGCGGGAGAGGTGATTCTATCGCGTCTACCGCGCTCGCGCATATCAAGAAGATGGCGGCATAAAGACAGAGAGCCCCAACGGGGGGCTCTCTGTCGAGGCCATCTAATGTAGCCTACCCGATATGCATGGCCGTGAGCTTGTATGACCGGTTGCCCATATGGCCCACACAACACCTAGGGTAGGTATTTTAACTGGAACGCAAAGCCGAGAGTAAGGTTTACCAGGGCCGACAGCACCGTGAAACTGGCAGCGGCCGGCAATCCTTTACCGGTTTTAACAGCTGTACCCAAAATAATAGCCGTCACACCGAATAGCATCACGCTCATTCCCGGTATCGGAAACTTCATGAAGACCGTGTAGCCAAAAACCGTTCCCAAAACACCGATCGCGGCCGCATAGAAGCCTGTCGATGGTGGCTCGAGCGTACCGCCGAAAGACTTCAGGAGTGTAAAACTTAATATCAAAAAAACTGAGGCGAAGATGAGAAAGATTGTTCCGACTTTCAGTACAGCGGTTGCGGCCGGATGATCGGCGAGCGCAAGGTTGAACCCTTGCACATAGTAAAATAAGCCGAAGAGCGTAGGGAGCACCCCGCCTGCCACTAAACATACGGCCCCTGCGTTTGCTGTAGATAGCTTACCAAGCTTTGCGAGGCCTAAGATAAGAAAGGCGATAGCGAAGAGTATCACGGGCGAACCTAAAATTGCAAAGTTCATAAACGAAAATCCCTCCTTTTAGAGAAAAACAC
>MELI01000055.1:41618-46736 GCA_001767575.1 Candidatus Aquicultor primus
CCCCCAAAACCACATTGCCGGTATATGATCGTATTGTCCGCGCGCCGGTACAATTTGAAACTAATCGTCCCCGCATCGAGCGACAGAGCCATGGTAAACACCGATATAAACGCAGAGAACAAGAAATCCTAGTAGAATGCTAGGTTTTTGGTATTGTATCGATTGTTACTCAGTGTTGTCAAGCGCAAACTTGGGAATCAATGAAGTTTTTCAACGAGCTTTGTTTTAGTTAAGAAGTATGCAGGCAGGGTCGAGCACAGATAAGGTGACGTCTCGCACGCCCCTTATATAGCGCACCATTTCAAGAGCGAGCAGTGTGGTGCCCAGCGCCGGCGCTCTCAGGCCTTCTTTTTTTTGGCATTGAGTTGAGTGTGGCGCGCGGCCAGCTCCGCCAGCGTCTTCGCTTCTAAGACACCATCGATAGCGGCCCGGACATCTCTCCAGACCTCGTGTGTCGCGCACGCTTTCGAGCGCGGGCAGAGTCTCGGAGCATCTACACAATCGACCGGCGCGAGCGGGCCTTCCAATGCCAGTATTATCTCGAGCAGCGTTATCTTCGACATATCTTTTGCCAGCATATAGCCGCCGTTGATTCCGCGTATGCTTCGAATAAAGCCCCCATTCTTGAGTGCCGGGATAATTTGTTCCAGATATTTTACCGAGACTCCCTGGCGTTGCGCCAAGTCTTTTAAACGGACAGGGCCGCTCTCAGCGTTTAGCGCCAAATCGAGCATCGCCCTGGTGCCGTAACGGCTTCGTGTAGAAAGTTTCATACGGGCCCCCTTCAAGAAAGGTCGATAGGTCAAAAAATTTAGGGTTTTTCAGCTGTGATTACTTGACAACACTTTCCTTGATTGATACATTTGTTACAATAAATCCTAGTTAATATATGGGAATTCTTACTTAAGTCTAAGCCCTGTAGGCTTGTAAAGTCAACCAAAATCGAATCATCGAATGCTTCTTTGACATAAAGGTCTCTAGAAGGCTTCTAACGCAAGCAGTCGTCAGCTTTTTCGGCGACCGTAATATCCGCAATCGCTATCGGGCATCCCTAGGTCTATTTCTGCAAAAGAGAGGGGGAGTATTACACGTATGGTGCCGAGGCGTTTATATACGCGAACTTGCATATTCGTGATGACAGTTTGAGCGCACCATGGTCTATCTGTGACCTTAGGTGCAAGAAGATGGATTTAACTTAATTGAAGGAGGTATGTCCATGAGTCAGATATTGATACTCGGCGGCGGCAGCGCCGGCATTATGGTAGCCGCCAGGCTGAGAAACGAATTGTCTATGGATGAAGCGAGCATCACAATCGTCGAACCGAGTGATAAGCATTATTACCAGGCAGGGTTTACTTTGGTGGCACTCGGTCTCGATGAGCCGGAATACCTGGTGCGTCCGATGGAGAAGGTCATTCCCGCGGGTTGCACTTTTATCAAAGACGAAGTCTCCAACATAATTCCTGACAGCAATTATATCGAGACAAAAGGCGGCAAGAGACTCGAGTACGACCACCTGATCTTAGCGACCGGAACGAAACTCTCCTTTAGCGAGGTCGAGGGACTCACCGAGAACTTAGGCAAAGACGGCGTCCACACCTTTTACACGCTCGAAGGCGCGATAGCGCTCCGCAAGGTCATCGACGAGTTTGAAGAGGGCAATTTCGTGGTGGCACAGCCGCCGATGCCCTTCAAGTGTCCCGGCGCGCCCATCAAGTTGGCTTTGATGGTAGACGACCTGTTCAGAAGGAAAGGCATCCGCAACAAAGCAAACGTCACGCTTACAACGGCGTTGCCTTCGGTCTTCACCCGTGAGCCCTATGCGACCAAACTCAACCAGCTCTTCGAAAGCCGCAACATCAATGTCATGCCCGGTTTTAATCCCGGCAAAGTAGATGTGGAAAACAGGGTCATCAAGTCCTGGGAAGGCAAAGAGGTACCCTACGATGTCGGAGTCGTCATCCCGCCGAACGAAGGCGAGCCGTTCTATGAGGATATGCCGATTGTCGATGCGAGCAACTTCGTCAAAGCCGACAAGCATAGATTAGTCCAGGAGGGCTTCGATAACATTTACGCTATCGGTGACTGCGCTAACTACCCGACATCGAAAACCGCGTCGGGCGCCCGCAAGCAGGCCGAAGTTCTGGCTAACAACCTCGTTGCCAAGCTTCGCGGCAGGGAGCCCAGACACACCTATTCCGGCCACATAATATGACCGATTCTTACAAGGTTCGGGAAAGCCTTATTTGCGGAATTCGATTACGACAAGTCAATTTCTCCGGCGCAGGAGATGTATTCAAGCTGGGTTATGAAGGTCTATATGCTGAGGCCCTTGTACTGGAGCCTCATGCTAAGAGGGAGGCTCTAGCCCATGATTGAAAGGAATATTGCTGAGAAGGAGGGCATGCTGAGCGACAGAGCGGTCGACCTTATCAACTACGATCTTGTCCCTCTACTCGAGATGGTCAAAGACTTGGTTGAGCAGCTCGAGCCGAAGCTAAAAGAGCTATCCAAAGAAGCCGGACCCGCGGTCAACGCCATCAAGGCCAACCTCGACCGGGAAGAGACCCTTATCCTGGTGGAGAAACTCACCTCGAACACGGGCACTCTCATCGATATGGTCTCGTTCATGGAAGCGCTAAACGACCTTAGAATAGAGCTCGAGCCGAAGCTAAAAGAGCTATCCAAAGAAGCCGGACCCGCGGTCAACGCCATCAAGGCCAACCTCGACCGGGAAGAGACCCTTATCCTACTGACGAAGCTTACCGAGATAGCCGGGTCCCCGATCGTTCAGAACCTGGTCGGCTCGGCGGCGACGGCACTCACAGATGTCAAAGCCAAAGACATTCCGCCCGTATCACCGCTCGGTATATTCTCCGCGTTGCGGGACGATGATGTCCAGCGTGCGCTGGGGTTTCTTTTCCATTTCTTGAAGCAGCTCGGGCGCGGTCTCAAAGCATAATCATATTAACATAGACTTCCTGAAGTGCGTGAATACAAGGTGGGAGCGGCGAAAACCGTTCCCACCTTGCTTCTGTCGACTACCGAAAGTTTTCGAACAATTCCGAATCGCCGTGCAGGATTTGTAGATCGTTCGGCGAACTCTCACAAAAGTGAAGGTCATGGGGAATTCAATCAACATTCTAATGCTCGGGTGGGAGTTGCCGCCTCATCATTCGGGTGGTCTTGGTCGTGCCTGCGAAGGAATGACCAAAGGCCTTTCGAAGCGTGAGGTCGCAGTCTCTTTCGTGCTGCCAAAAGTATTTAAAAACGCGACCTACTCCTGGATGGACGTTCACGACGCTTCCGGCTACATTGCGGGTGGGTTTAACGGCGGCGCAAAAGAAGAGCAAGAGTGCCTAGAGTTTGTCATTCGCCACCAGTGCGCGCTGATGCGCGGCTATTTCGCTCCCATGCACAGCGGTGAAGTTCTCTGCAAACTCTGCTTTAAGGGCAGCAACATCGCCGAGTTCTCCCATGTCGACCTCTATGCGAAAGGCGTGATGGAAATCGCGCGACGCCGGAGTTTTCACGCCGTCCATGGCCACGATTGGATGACCTACCCGGCGGCCATCCTCGCCAAGAAAGTCGCGGCGAAAGCCGGGCGAAATACCCCGTTTATCGCGCATGTTCACGCCACCGAAATCGACCGGCATGACGGCTCGCACATCTACCGCATCGAGAAAGAAGGCATGGAAGCGGCCGACCGCATCGTCGCGGTCAGCAACTACACAAAATCCATTATCGCAAAATACTACGGGATCGACCCCAATAAGATAAGCGTCGTCCACAACGGCATCGAGCCGCGCACAATTGAGAAGTACCCGCAGCATCCCCTCAAGCGCCGCCACAAAGTGGTCCTCTTTATCGGCAGGGTCACCTACCAGAAAGGGCCCGATTACTATGTGCGTTTGGCGAAAAAAGTCACCGACCAGTATGACAATGTGAAGTTTCTCATGGTCGGTTCAGGTGACATGCAGGCTTCGATGATAGAGTTGGCCGCGCGCGAGAATCTCACCGGAAAACTTCTTTTCAGTTCGTGGATAGGTGACGACATGATAGACGCCACCTATCAGATGGCCGACGTCTTCGTCATGCCTTCGGTCTCCGAGCCTTTCGGAATCGTGCCGCTCGAAGCAATCCAGAACGGTACACCGGTCGTCGTATCGAGGAACTCCGGCGTAATCGAGGTTGTCAGGCATTGTATAGCGGTCGATTTCTGGGACATCGACAAGATGGCCGAAGCTATAGTGATACTCCTGAAACATGAAGGCCATGCGCGAAATATGGTGCGAAAAGCGCAAGATGAAATCGAGAAACTGACCTGGGATGTCGCGGCCGAGAAGCTCTGTACGGTCTATGGGGATGCGATAGAGGAGACTAGTTATGCCTAGTGTGTGCTGCTATTTCCATGTCCACCAGCCGCTTCGCGTGAAGAAATATAACCTCTTCGACATCGGCAGCGAAACAGACTATTTCGACGACAAGAAGAACAGCGAGATTTTGCGGAAAGTCGCGAACAAGTGTTACTACCCGGCTAACAACCTCATGCTCGAGCTTATCGAGCGTTCCGAGGGTCGATTTAAAATAAGCTACTCCATCTCCGGCGTCTTCTTGGACCAGGCGATGGAATTCGAGCCGAAGATAATAGAGAGCTTCCAGCGCCTGGCACAGACCGGCTGCGTCGAGTTCTTAAGCGAGACCTATTACCACTCGCTCGCCTCGCTCTACTCCGAGGAGGAGTTCTTCGAGCAGGTGCTCGACCATATGCTTCTCATCGTAAGGCTCTTCGGGCAGGTGCCGCAGGTCTTCCGCAACACCGAGTTGGTCTACTTCGATTACCTGGCGCATCTGATCCGCAAGTTCCATTTCAAAGCGGTTCTGGCGGAAGGGTGGGATGCCATCCTGGGCTGGCGAAGCCCGAATTTCGTCTACGAGACGCAGGGTTTTCCGGTGAAGCTGTTGCTCAAGAATTATCGTCTCTCCGACGACATTGCGTTCAGGTTTTCAAACAAAGACTGGAAGGGATGGCCCCTGACCGCCGATAAATTCGCGAATTGGGTTCACAGCATCAATGGGAGCGGGCAGGCCATAAACCTTTTTATGGATTATGAGACC
>MELI01000055.1:46771-48950 GCA_001767575.1 Candidatus Aquicultor primus
CAACTTTATGCGCCATCTCCCGGAGGCGATTCTAAAACACCCCGATACGGATTTTGTGACCGTCTCCGAAGAGGCCGACCGGTACCAGCCGGTGGGCACGCTCTCTATGCCGCACCCGGTTTCATGGGCCGATACCGAGCG
Source organism: Candidatus Aquicultor primus (assembly GCA_001767575.1). Taxonomy (GTDB): domain Bacteria; phylum Actinomycetota; class Aquicultoria; order Aquicultorales; family Aquicultoraceae; genus Aquicultor; species Aquicultor primus. The sequence goes on from MELI01000055.1 coordinate 46,913, forward strand.
CGATATCTCGGCGTGGCTTGGAAATGATATGCAAAAAGGGGCGCTCCGCGCGCTCTATGACTTGGAGGAGAAGATAAAAGAGACCAAAGACCTCGACCTCTTAAAGACCTGGCGCCAATTGCAGACCTCCGACCATTTCTATTACATGTGCACCAAATGGTTTAGCGACGGCGACGTCCATAAGTATTTCAACGCTTACGAGCGGCCGCACGATGCGTACATTTACTTCACCAACGTCCTTGTCGACTTCGTGAGCAGGGTCGATGATAGGATAGCCGAGATATGCGCCTTACAGGCGTCCGAGATGCCTAAAATCGATTTCGAGGCTCAAATCGACGGCTTTAAGCTTCCAATGCCCGGCATCGATATGCCGATTCCTGCTTTAGATTTACCTTTAGTCGGGCCAAAGTTGCCCGATATAAATGGTAAAACGCAGTAATCATTGGAGGCTTATATATGAGCGAGTCAACGCATTTATTTGAAGTTTCATGGGAAGTAGCCAACAAGGTCGGCGGTATCTACACCGTCATCGAGTCCAAGTCCGGTCTGGTCAAAGAGAAATACGGCGATAGGTATTTCTTAGTCGGCCCCTATCTTCCGGGCAAATCAGAGAGCCAGTTCATCGAAAAACCGATGCCCACGTTTCTGTCGAAGGCGCAGAAAGACCTCGCGCCCGAAGGAGTCGTATTCCACTACGGCACTTGGTTGCTCGACTCGGAACCACAGGTATTGTTGGTCGAGTTTAAGAATGAGTTCGACAATATCGGCGATTTCAAGGGCAAGCTTTGGGAGTGGTACGGAGTCGACTCGATGTTCTCCGGCTACGACTACGACGAGCCGCTGGCGTTTTCCTGGGCGGTCGGTAGAGTCATCGAGTCCATCAAGCGAAACGGCCTAAAAAAAGAGGAAGTCATCGTCCACGCCCATGAGTGGCTTACCGGCGGCGTATTGCTCTATTTGAAAAAATCAGACCTCGAGTTCTCGACGATATTCACGACGCACGCGACGTTTCTGGGGCGCTGCTTAGCGTCGTCCGGCATCAACTTCTATGCCGAACTCGGTACCTTCGACGCCGACGAAAAGGCGCGAGAGATAGGGATTACCAGTAAGCACAGCCTGGAAAAGGCGACCGCGCTCCATGCGGACGTGCTTACGACGGTCTCCGGTATAACGGGCCGCGAGGCGGAGGCGTTTTATGGCCGCAAGCCCGATGTGTTGCTGCCGAACGGCTTGAATATGGCCGCGTTTCCCGGGGTCCAGGAAATAACCTTCATGCACCGCGAGTACCGCAAATACCTGCGCAAGTTCGTGCAATACCATTTCTTCCCGCACCATACTTTCGACCTTGAGAACACGCTCTACTACTTCATCCTTGGCAGGTACGAGACCCGCTGCAAAGGTATCGACCTTTTCATCGACTCCCTGGCGGAATTGAACGCGAAGATGAAGGCTAAACAGAGCGACAAGACGATCGTCGCGTTTTTCTACATACCGACTGGCACATCCGGCGTCAAGAGCGAGCTAATCGAGAATAAGTCGGTCTATCAGCATCTGTGCCAGGTGGTTAACCACAACATGGATCGCATTGGTGACCGCATCACGCGCGCATACACCGGTGAGCACTCGTTTAGCTGCGAATGGGTGCTGGGTGACGATTTCCTCGACAAAACGGTGGGAATCCAGCGCCGGTTCAGGCGTCCGGGCAACCCGCCGCTCGTCACCCACAACGTCCATAATGAGGAGTACGATGAGATACTCAGCATGTTCCGGCAGAAAGGGCTCCTGAACAACGAGGATGACCGGGTCAAAGTAGTCTTTTACCCGACATACCTCTCCGGCGGCGACGGCCTTCTCAACCTCCAATTCTATAACGTCATGGCCGGTTCGCACTTCGGCGTCTTCCCATCGTTCTACGAGCCGTGGGGATACACGCCGCTCGAGGCGGGCGCACTCGGTGTTGCCTCGGTCACAACCGACCTTTCCGGCTACGGCCTGGCGCTTAAGGAGCTTGGCCTTAAGAAGAAGCTTCCCGGCACCT
>MELI01000055.1:49032-57650 GCA_001767575.1 Candidatus Aquicultor primus
TAGCGACGAGCGGATGGAGCTTCGTCTAAACGCGAACGCTCAGGCGAAGAACTATGACTGGAAGCTGCTCGTCAGGCATTACTTCGAGGCGCATGAGATGGCGCTAGAGAAAAGCAAGGTGTGTGGAGCGGCATGAGAAAAGATTATTTTAGGGACTTATGGACGTTCATAGCCCCTGGACGCGCACTCCGGCCCTTCGATCCGGATTCGGTGTGTGCAAGCGATAGCACGGGTTGTTTCTTCTGCCCGGGGAACGAAAATACGACCCCGCCGGAGATCGACCGCGTCGCGAAGAACGGCTCGTGGCAAGTACGGGTCTTCCCGAACAAGTTTCCCATAACCGGCGGCGAAGATATCAGCGAGAACGGCTGGAAGACGGCCTCTTCGCAAGGACACCATGAGGTCATCGTCGAGACACCCGACCATAACCAGCGGCTCTCGCAGGTGACCCAAGATGAGATGGTGCTGACGCTAAACGCTTATCGTGACCGCATCAAGGCGCTCGAGACGGACGCTAACGTCGGTTACGTCTCGGTCTTCAAAAACCAGGGACGCGAGGCCGGAGCATCGCTCGACCACTCGCACACGCAGGTGCTGGCGGTATCGCAGGTGCCCGCGCTTATTCGCGAGAAAGCGGACCACAGCCACAAGGGCAACTGCATCTATTGCAAAATAGCCGGGTCCGAGGCACATTCGCCGCGCCTGGTCTTCGAGAACGAAAATTTTGCGGCGTTCTGTCCGTTCGCTCCGCAATTCACGCATGAGCTGTGGATTGTAGCTAAAGACCATATGCGCACCCTCGACGAACTATCCGAAGGAGCTATGGCCGATTTGGCATCGATAATGTTGAAATCGCTCAACGCGGTCGAGAAGCTCAGCCCGAATTACAATATGATGGTATATTACGGGCCGCGCGGGACCGACTTTCATTTCCATATCGAGATAGTCCCGAGGATACCGCACCAAGTCAAGGCCGGCTTCGAAATCGGCACCGACTATGCGGTAATCACGACGCCGCCTGAAGAGACTGCGGCTTTTCTTAGAGGGTAGTCGCACTGTCGAGAGACGCGACGGTGCTTCTGATAACGTAGCTCAGCCCTTAAGGGCTGACCGTCAGGGCTAAAGCCCTGAGCTACGAGAGCCGGAAACGATATAAAGAATAACGGGCGGGCGCAGGGCTTTAAGAAGCGCTGCGCCACTTTTTAATCTAAAGGATATGACGTGGACGTTGCGCATTTTTGCGGAAATAACGCAGTTGTAAATCGGGTTGAAGCACCGGTCGCCTTTATTCTGGTCAACGACCGGAAAGATTTTGCGACGTTTTATGAGACACCGCAGACGCGCTACGAAGGATTCTTCGCCGCGCACGGAGACACCTTTATAAAAACCCTATCGCGCATCGTAAAGCACGGAGACCCCGAGCGCCTCGAATTCTACCATGACGGGAATGCGGCCGCGCGCCGTTATGGTGCTAAAACCGAACTCTACTCGGTCGTTCCTAATGAGCCGGTACTCGTCTACGAAGCGTCCGGAAAAGACACCCTCCTGGTCCGTCTCGATATACGCGACCAGTTCTACATCCCGCAATGGGGCAGGGACTACGTCATTAGTGAGCAGGGCAACGTTGTCGTCGTCCGTTACAGCGATGACCGTGTTACCGAGCCGGTGTATCTCGCAATTCTTCACGACGGCGTTTTCCGTTCACTCGGCTCATGGGTTGCTCTCGAGTACGCCCGTGACAGGCAGCGAAACTCCGAGCCCGCGCTCCTTTACGAGTATGAACTCGGAGAATTCAGCGCGAAGCGCCTTGTCTTCGCATTCGGCGCGAATGAGGCGCAAGCGGTTGCGCGGGCCGAAAAATATTCGGGCTTTACACGCTTTGACCTTCTGAAGCGAGAGCGGACAAAGGTCAAGCGGGTCGGCAAGCGCGTCGACAACGCCGAGAAAGAGATTGCGCGTTGCGGGGCGCAAGACGCGCTCGACGCGCTCTTTATAGAGAACCGGATGCTCGCCGGCATGCCCTGGTTTACCAAGGCGTGGGTGAGAGATGAGCTCATATCGCTACCCGCCCTTCCGAAGGAGCGAGCGAGTGCGGTTATCGAGAAGTATGTCCATGGCGACTGGGGCGGCGGGCGCCTGCCGGTCATTTTCGGCGGTCACAACTGCTGCTCGGATGGGCTGGGCCTCTTGTCCTGGGCTATTCTCTTCGGCAGGATTAGTCTAGATGATAAGGATAAACAAGCCCTCGCCTTTAAACTGATGCGCGCAATCGACGAGCTTGAAGAAACCGAGAACGAGTATGGTTTTATCCCGTCACATGAGCGGGAGAGCTGGATGGACAGCCTTGCGCGGACCGGTTATCCGGTCGAGACACAGGCACTCTACAGCAAAATCCTCCATCTCGGAGAACTCCTAACCGAAAGCGACTATTACGAGAAGAAACGCGCGACGCTCTTGAAAAACATCCATGCCCACTATTTTATCGACGGGTACTTGCACGACCGGCTTTACGACGACACGATGCGACCCAATGTTTTCTTGGCGGCGCTCTTCGCGCCGGAGCTTCTAACCAAAGCGGAGTGGGAGTCGTGCATCGATAGGGTGTTGCCGGCGCTCTGGCTCGAGTGGGGAGGCCTCGCCTCGGTCGACACACGGCACGAGTCTTTCTGTCATGTTTCAGTAGGCGAGCACGATACCAGCTACCATAACGGTGACAGCTGGTTTTTTGTCAATAATATCGCGGCGCTGGTGCTCCGAAATATCAACGCCGACAAGTACGCCAAATATATCGACGCTATGCTCGATGCGTCGACCAGAGAGATACTTTGGCACAATTACGCGGGTCGCCCCGGCGAGATAAGCTCGGCGCGCACGCTCGAGTCGTGGGGATGCGGCCTGCAGGGGTTTTCCGCAGCCGCCTACGTCTATCTCAGCAACCGGGAGCCTATAAGGAGACGCTCACTCGGCTCGCTCTTCGCCCAGCCCTCGAAGTGGCAGAAGGGCCGGCTCCAAAAGAGCCCTGCCGCCCCGTTTCATATGTTCTAAGGATGTATGGCGGAATCCTTGACAGCGCAGGGCGTTGCTTGGTAGATTATTTGGGGTTTATGACGATACAACAAGTAACGGAATCGGTTTGCCGGCGCCCGAAGGGGACACGATAGCCGGCAATTTTGCTGTAAAGATGCCGGCTTTTTCGCAGCACACATAATGCTTGATCAGCACTGGATTACGAGGCAGGGATTACGATGGCACTGACGATTACCATACTATTCATAATCGCATATATATTGATATCAGCCGAGCATAAACTGCAGGTCAGCAAGAGCGCTGTTGCCATGTTCTTCGCCGGCCTCCTCTGGATTCTAATCGCTGTCGACAGCCAGCAGCTGGTCGAAGCCCACTTGAGCGAAGCGGGAACCGAGATTTTCGAGATAATAGTCTTTTTGCTCTGCGCGATGACACTAGTCGAGATACTCGTCCACTACAAGTTTTTCGAGCTGGTGCGCGTTTGGCTCGTTGAGAAGAAGCTCGATAATACCAGGCAGCTCTGGATGATATCGATTCTCGCATTCTTGCTATCGGCTGTCATCGACAACCTAACGACTACCATCATCCTGACGCAGCTGTCAAGGCTCTTCTTTAAAGGTAAGAACATCCTCGTTGCGACGGCCCTAGTCATAGTCGCGGCAAACGCCGGAGGAGCGTTCTCGCCCATCGGCGACGTAACCACGACGATGCTCTGGCTCAAGGGCAAGTTCAGCAGCGGCGAGATCATCATGTACGGCTTCTTTCCGGCGCTTACGATTTACCTTATTGCCGCGCCCTTGTTGATACGGCAGGCGGAAGCAGGCGACAGGTGCGAGCCCGAGGTCGAGGAGTTTAAACTGGTGCGCTCGGAGAAGCTGGTTATCGCGTTTGCGTTCGGCTCCTTCACGCTGCCCTTTATCTTCCACGCGTTTCACCTTAAGCCATATATGGGCCTTGTTACCGGCCTGGGGTTGACCTGGCTCGTCGTCGATGCGCTCAAGCGGGGGTTGCCGAACCACCGGTCGCACTTTACGGCCTCGATAGAGAATCTGTTGCAGAAGACCGATATTTCGAGCCTCAAGTTCTTCATCGGCATTCTGCTGGCGGTCGCCGCCCTCAACCACTTAGGGATACTTGAGATGGTCTCGAACAGTCTCTTTGGTGATGCTCCCAGCCTGGGGCGTTACGTCCTAGGAAGCTCGGTGATGGGGGTGCTCTCGGCCATTGTCGACAACGTGCCGCTCACCGCGGCCGCCACGGACATCGTCAAGACGACCGACCCGATAATCTGGGTGCTTATCGCTCTCGCTGTCGGTACCGGCGGCTCCATCCTTGTCATCGGCTCGGCGGCCGGCGTCGTGGCCATGGGAATCGTACGAGAGCTCAATTTCGTCAATTACCTCAAGATAGCGGGTTTGCCGGCGCTCTTGGGTTATCTCGGCGGGATTGGCGTATGGTACGTCCAGTACCTGCTCCTGTTTTAATCCATATTTAGTATCAGGGCGAAAGCCTGATCTGCGAGAGCGAAGACGATTCCGCCCAAAGTCCTCTTCGGTGTTTATTATAAACTCCAAAGCCTATTCGAGAATCCGTGCCAAGCCTTGATTCCATTCTTGAGATATTTGGATAACAAATGGGTGACGTAGGAGGGCTCATTTCTCGACGATGCAGCACGGCGAGCTCTCGCCAAGGCGTGGTCGAGCCATCTCATAAAATGATTGACGACCATTAATGCAATATGATAGGTTAGTATAACGCATAAATAGTAGTCCCAGGAAACATCTTCCGTTGAGGCATTGTGAAATCGCATAAGAGCGTTAACCTGGTTTATAGGAGGTGGTGCGATAGGCTGTGCAAGGCATATCTCGCAGATGCTATGCTTGTTATTGAAAGAATTTCATTCCTACAAAACGTAACCCCCAAGCACTTCCCGTAAGGATTAGGACCTATGCCTTAATAAAGAAGGTAGCATGAAGTATTTCAAACTTTTAGTCAGCCTGGGTATCATGATTGCGCTTGTGGTTGGCGCCTCCCTCTTTGCCAACCAAAACAGCCAAATGTCCATCACCGAAAACGAGCAAGAAGGGTCAAGCAAGAACGCTACTACAGCGAGTTCTCCAGCAAACACGCAGCCGAAAAGGCCTTTGGGTGTTTTCGATGTAGAGTCGGTGAATGAGCAGATAGAGAAACTTCCCCTAGAAGAAAGAGAGCTTGCGAAAGCCGCAAAAAAGAGTCTTCGCATTCACAAGGATGAGAATGGCAATTATATGCTTGTCGAGGTGGACGGCAAGATGATTCGTAAAGACCCCGCCCTAAAATACCTAAAAGACTACAAGAAGTCTGACCCAGAAGACGCCGATGTCCTTCCCAAAATTGAAAGAATGATAGAGTCAAAAATTACAACAGAGGCGGTGGGACGATGAAAAGAGCGATTATACTACTTTTGGTTTCGTTTAGCATTGTTGCTACGCCTGCGATTGCACTAGCGGTTGATATGAATTATTATTGGTGGAATTATTTGCAGAACAATAATGCAGGCTTAAAAGGTGTCGCATCGGATTTTAGTGTCCTGCAGCTGCATCCCGGGCATGAGAACTATCGCTATGTTGTTTCAGTTGTAAGGGGCAGGATTCATCACTGCTCCTTACATTCCTGAAGAGCTTGTGATTATCCTCAGATTTGTGGGCAGGTCCCCGCGACCTACCCGGAGCTAATGAAGCATTAGTTAAGAGCGAGATCACCTCAGTCTTGGTAAACCCAGATGCCGTCGCTGAGACCAGGCGCCTTATTACTCTGGTGGAGCATCGGATGATGCTCGAACTTCTCGAGAAGTTGCGCAAGCGCAGTTGGCGTAGCGTAAGATGGCGCGCTACGTGCCGAGCGGGCTCGGCCCCGGCGCTTCACCCAACGACATCTCATCTAGACGCTTAATTCGCTCTTCGATGGCTGGGTGTGTCGAGAAGAGGGTGCTGGTGCGCTCGGCGACATCGCCGGCCTTGAGCGGGCTTACGATGTAGAGGTGCGCGGTCGCCTCGTTGACGGCGAGCGTGCCCTGCTCGGCGGCGAGTTTCCTAAGCGCCCCCGCCAGTCCCGGGGGATAGCGGGTGAGCATGGCGCCTTGCGCGTCGGCAAGGTACTCGCGCCGCCTTGAGAGGGCGAGTCGCAGCATCTGCGCGGCGATGGGTGCGAGTACCGCTACGAGCAACCCTATGACGACGAGTATCGGCCCCAGACCCTGGCGACCGCGACTGCGGCGCGCCCCACCCCAGAAGAAGCTTCGCCGTAGCCATCCGCTGAGCAGCACGACCGTTCCGACAAGGACCGCCGCCAGCGTCGCTACCCGGATATCGTAGTCGGCGACGTGGCTCATCTCGTGCGCGATGACGCCCTCGAGTTCGAGCCGGTCCATCTTGTCGAGTAGGCCCGTGGTGACGGCTATCGCGGCGTGCTCGGGGTCGCGCCCGGTCGCAAAGGCGTTTGGCGCGGCGTTATCGATGACATATAGCTTGGGCATGGGCAGCCCGGCGGCGATGGAGAGCCCCTCCACTGTGTTATAGAGGTAAGGAAACTCGGTCTTTTCAGCGGCGCGCGCCCCGCTCATCGAGAGCACGATGCGGTCGCCGTAGAAGTAACTGGTAAAAGTCATCGAAAGCGCGATGATGAGTGCGATGACCATGCCGCCGTACCCGAGATAGGTCAGTTCCCCGAAGACGTAGCCCAAAAAGACGATGAAGACGATAAAGCCGGCGATCAGCAGCCAGCTCGCCCGCCGGTTGCGGCCGATCTCCTCGTACATTAAAATTCAACCTTCACCGGCCCGCGCGATTCCGGCTCGGCCTCGAAGTATTGCCGCTCACCAAAGCCGAACATACCTGCGAAGATATTGCCGGGGAAGCTTTGGATGGCGGTGTGGTATTTGAGGACGCTGTCGTTGTAAAACTGCCTGGCATACGCGATTTTGCTCTCAGTCCCGGAGAGTTCTTCCTGGAGCAGCAGGAAATTCTGGTTGGCTTTGAGCTCGGGGTAGTTCTCGACGACCGCGAAGAGGCTTCGCAGCGTCTGCGTCAACTGGTTCTCGGCCGCGGCCTGCTCGGCGACACCGCCGGCGGCAACCGCTCGCGAGCGCGCCTCGGTCACTTTTTCGAAGACGTCCTTTTCATGCGCCGCATATCCCTTGACCGTCTCGACTAGGTTCGGTATGAGGTCGTAGCGGCGTTTTAACTGCACGTCAATTTGCGACCAGGCGTTGTCGACGCGGTTACGCAGCGCTACGAGCCGGTTGTAGAACCCCGCTATGAAGAGCACCAGAACGACCACAAGAGCGATGAAAACGACCCATGATGTGAACATAGAGCACCTTTCAAATATCTCAGTTCACAGGCTGCAAGCGCAGACTTGCGCCCGGTATGCGTGCGATATGTTTAAGATACCCGAAAAGATGTGAGAGAAAACCCTGCAAAATCGCCGCTTGCGATAAACCCAGCGCTTATTCTGCCGGTTGCCCGTAGTTCTGTCTGCGGGCTTAAGCGCAAAGCCCTTTATGTGAGGCTAAAAGTTCGATAAACTCATCGGCTGGCAGGGGCTTGCTGAACAAGAAACCTTGGAGTTCGCCGCACTTGAGTGAGCGCAAGATTTCGAGCTGCTCTTTTGTCTCGACACCTTCAGCCACCGTGTCCAGATTGAGGTTATGCGCGAGTGCGATAATCGCCATGACAATTGCGGCCTCACTAGGGTCTGTTTCGAGCGTATGTATGAACGAGCGGTCTATCTTAAGCTTCTTTACTGGGAATTGCCGTAGATAACTGAGCGAAGAGTAGCCTGTGCCAAAATCATCGATTGAAACATCTATTCCTATCGCCTGCAATTTTTGCAGGATGGATATCGCTCTGTCGGCGTCTTTCATGAAGACACTTTCGGTAATCTCAAGCTCCAGGTACTTCGGGTCGAGCCCGGTCTTTTGCAGTACTCGCTCGATCATGTCGAACAAGTCCGCTTGCTGGAATTGTCGCGCCGACAAGTTCACCGAGACCTTGATAGGCGCGTATCCCATACCTTGCCACTCCTTGTTTTGCCGGCAGGCGGTCCTTAGAACCCATTCTCCTATCGGCACGATAAGACCGTACTCTTCGGCCAGCCCGATAAAGTCCATAGGTAGAACGAATCCCAGCTCGGGATGGATCCAACGAATCAAGGCTTCGGCGCCTATGATATCGCCGGTATCGGTCTTTACCAACGGTTGGTAATAGACCCTGAACTCCTCTTTCTCCAATGCTCGGCGAATGTGGTTTACCATTGCGAATTTTTTGGTTTGGTGCTCGTTCATGGCGGGCGTGTAGAACTGGTAGTTATCTTTACCTTCATTTTTAGCAAGGTCGAGTGCACTGTCAGCATTTATTATTAGGCTATGAGCATCATCCCCGTCGCCCGGAAACAAACTGATGCCCGCGCTGGTCGTGACAAAGATCTTCTGGTCCTGCAGAAGAAAGGGCTGCTTGATCTCGTCGAGCAACTCCTGAGCGACTTTCGAGATGTCGTCCTCATCTTTGACCGGCTTGAGCAATAAGGCAAACTCATCACCGCCTATACGGGCA
>MELI01000056.1:0-129 GCA_001767575.1 Candidatus Aquicultor primus
CGTCGCGCCGGAGACTACCGAGACGATCCTCGTCGGGGTCGACCTCTCGAGTCTGGCTAAGGTGGGCGCAACCATTAGAGGCAGCATCTCGTTTAACGGGAGCGACTCCTTGAGCGACATCAAGGTCTC
>MELI01000056.1:146-12873 GCA_001767575.1 Candidatus Aquicultor primus
CCGATTTCGGCACCTTCGACGGCGCTACCATAACCGTCGACGACAAACCCGACACGCTTGTGGTCGGGCAGAGTTTGGTGGCACCACGCGACGTCATCGTCGGCAAAAACGACCAGCTGATGCAGGTACTCGATTTATCGGTGGTGGAAGATAGAGTCAGATTGAGCACGCTCGACGTTTTGAGGATCGGCACGGCGACCGATAGCGATACCGCGTCCGATGGTATAAAACTGTGGTACGATGCCGACAAGAACGGCTCCGTATCGGCAAACGACTGGCAGCTTTCGACATCGACGACCTTCGCAGGCGGGCGCGCTACTTTCAACAACATCAAGCTCGCTGAGATCACACCGGCAAACCCGGCGAAATTGCTCATCACATACGATATAGCGGCGGATGCGATGATAGACCGGACGATAGGTGCCTCGATCGAGTCGAGTGCGAGCGTAACTGTTGCGGTCCCGGATATGGTTTCGCTGCCCTCGGAGCCCCTGGTGGGCTCGCTTAACACAATCGCGCCGACACCGCCGACACCGCCAACCGGGTTGCAGATAGCGGCCGGTTTGAATAATGTCTACTCTCTGAGCTGGAAGAATAACCCGGCCAGCGAGAACGTCACATCGTATAACGTCTACCGCTCGACCGAAAGCGATGGAGTATTTAGCCTAGTGGGGAGCACAGCGCTGACACAATACACCGATACCGTAACGGCGTCCGGCAGCTACTGGTATAAGCTCTCCGCTACCAACCGCAGCGGCGAGAGTATGAAGAGCGCGGCCGAAAGTGCCGAGCGAGTCGACTTGACCATAACGCTGGGCCTGGCAGATACGACGACAACGATAGAGAGCGCGGATGCGACCGTCAAATTGGTGATTCCGCCGAGCCCGCGTTACGACAACAAGACCTTTACCATAAAGAGCGCGTCGCGACCGGCGGGCGTCAAAATGATAAGCAGGTTCTACTTTGAGTTTACAACCGACGCCATAGAGCCCTTCGACCCGGCGCTTACTCTCATGCTCAAGTGCATCAGCCCAGTAGACGAATCGGTCGCTATGTATCACTTCAACGACGCCGGCAAGTGGGAATCGGTCACGGGCGGCGCCTATGTCTATGACGGTTATCCCGACAACTATGACGTCGGCTATACCAACATCACGAAGTTCTCGGGCTATGCGGCAGCCGACGTTGCTTTTGGAGGCTATAATTACCCGCAACAGTATATCGATAAGCCGAAAGGCCCGCACGGTGGTTATGCCGACACGACGAATAAGTGTAAGGAGTGCCATGCTGTCCACCTCGCGACCGGAAGCTACAAATTGACGAGAGCGAGTTCGCGCGGCGAGACGTGTGAGTTTTGCCACGGTATTGGCGGCACGGCAAGCGTCACCGTCATACTCGATGCCGAAGGGCACGGTCTGGCTCCGAATGAGCAATCCGGCGTAATCAACGCGCCCGGTGACACCTATCCTGCATATAGTAAGAACGCGTCTTCATGGGGCTGCCTCGAGTGCCACTCGGCGCACGATAATCAAACAGTGAAGCTCGCAGGCCTCGAATCGAATAAGTTGCTCAAAGCCGACCCGAATCCGGCTAAGGTAAACAATTACGCGAATTACACGCCGGTCGAAGGAGAGACCTCGCAGACCGTGAGCCAATGGTGCTCCGCGTGCCATAACGCCAACTTCGGCGCCAGCAACGAAGGCAAATCGGTTCTTAAGGGGTCGGTAACGGCGACCGTCTTCGGGCATGCTTCGTCGAGCCACGGTATGACAACCACTCCGGACGGCAACCCGCAGGTAACGCTGGATGACGGGCTAAACAATGGCCCGACCTGCTATGACTGCCATAAGGCAGACGGCAGAACGGGTGCGAACGAATTCCCGCATGCGTCCGGCGCAGCTCCATCGATGCTGAGGGCGGGCAGCGACCCGCTGCAAATCGACAACATCTGCATAGGATGCCATCAAACAACTGCCCTTCCGTAAACTCTGGATTTCTATATAGGCTGCGATTTGGCCGTTAGATTAACGTAACGCTTGCGGGGACATCCGTGCTTTCTTAATCGGCGATATGAGGCTATAATCGCTGGTGTTGGTGTGACAAACAAGACAAAACTCTTCTGAGCGATGGCAACTCGTACAAGGATCTGGCTCTGCTTTGGAAGCCTGGCCATGCTGCTTAACCCAACCCGTGCCGTGCGGTGAATCTGCGTGACATTCCTGGCAGTGCGTTGGCTGATGGCACTCCGCGCAAAGCTTCTTGCTTACGAACCCTTCTATGGCGTGATTTCCCGTCTTCCAGTCGCTGGGATGCGGAATCGGCAGAGTATGGCATTCAAGACATCTCTTAGTCGAATGGCAACTACTGCAGGTTATCTTGTCCGGCAAACTCGCCGCCGGATACTCATCCCTCTTGATGCTCGTAGGAATCTCGCCGGAACTCAGATGGCAAGTCGCGCATTCGGCCGACGCGTTTTTCTGGTTGTGGCAATCGACGCACCGGCTCATGCCGAATTCGTCAAGCTTCTGTTTCTCCGCATGAAAGAGAGTTTTGGATGAATGGCAATCCATACATTTAAAACCCGCCTCTATCGGTTCTTTGTGCTTCATCTTGACGATGCGTTTAGCCCGAACCCGCAAGAGCACATCGCCATGGCAGCGCAAACATGCTTCATTCGATATCGGGCCTTCGCTTACTTCGCCGACCATCTCGGATTTTGCGATTGCCATCTCTACCAGCTGCAATTTCTCGATGAAAACGCCGGAAATACCGGGTTCCTGGTGGCAACTCGCACAAGCTACATCTTTATGGACGGTCTTGCCGGCGTTTTTGAGCGCAGACTGCATCTCATGGCAACTGGCGCAGAATTCTTGCTTCGATGAGAAAAACATGGCGGCCCCGAGAGTACCGATGACCAGAAAGCCGGCGAGCGTGCCGGCGATATAGCGAACCCGGATGCTTCGGCGTAGCTTTTTCTCCTCCACGTGACGGAGCGGTTTCTCGCTCGGGTGAACGAAGAATATGGCTATTACGACAAGGACTATAAAAATGACGAGGATGCCCAGGCCGATAAGGACCGGTATCTCCCTCATGTGAAGTTCTGGCTGGCGTATAGCGTCGGCCATGCGATCGATTAGCCCGCCGATAACTGGTTCGCTCATTGCTTAGCCTTCTCGTTATCCGGGTCGCCGCAACGATGGACATGTTTTTCATGGCACGACCGGCAGTCTTTTACGGAATGGCACGACAGGCACACCTTCTCGCCCGTCAGGCTTTCCTGCACGGCGTGAATGTTAATCCATAACGGTTTATGCGGCATCGTAACCTTGTGGCACCCGCGGCAGAGGCTCTCGTCTTGATGGCATGTCAGGCAGTCTTCAGGGGTGCGCTTGGCCTCTTCGCCGTGGATATAGGGCCAGCCTTCCGGGTGCGGGACCGCCGAATGGCAACGCTCGCAATCTTTTTCAAAATGGCACGATTTGCAGATAGAAAGGCTCCTTGCGCCATGGAGTTTCGGCCAATTCTCATCGTGGTTGATACCCCAGGTCTGCGCGGGCTTCATACCCAGCCAGACGCTGTCGAGGTGGCATGTCTCACATCGCGCGGACGCCTCTTCGTCATCGTGGCAAGAACTGCACTTCTCCATCATCGACACTTTGTTGGCAGCCGGTTTCCGACTATGGGCGACGCCTTCATGGCAGTCAACGCAATTGACGCCGGCTTCAATTATCTCCCGGTGACTCACCATCACTTTGAATTTTGTCTTAACACCGCGCATGACATCAGCATGACAGCTTAGGCAATTCTTGTTATCGATGGGTGCTTTCATCGAGAGTCGGTAGTCGCCATTTATATAATTATATAACATCCTTGCTTGCTCGAGCTTTTGAATGGGCAAGCTCATGATACTGGCCTTCTTATGACATGCGGAGCAGATAATCCCATTGTGCCGGGATACCTGCAACTCCTTGGATGCGGCCTTCATCGGATGGCAGACCTGACAAGCAATGGGATGAGATGTGAGTGACGATATGATGACGAGTACGGCCAGAACAGTGGCGAGAAAAAGGGGTATCGGCAAGCCGTATAGGCGTTCGATGCCAAACTTGTCGAGTAGGCTCCGAACGACAAAATAGAAGATCGTAAGAAAGACAACGGCTAAGACTAGTGACACGATGACGACGTCAGCATCACTAAGCCTGCTCAGTAAGACCTTGATATCCGTAGGCAATGCCACTTCCTAAATACCACCAATATTATAAGATTACCTGCTGACCGCCCTATTTGTTAGAGCGAGGGTCTCAATGTGTAAGGGATGGCGTTGCTATAAACCAGCAGCATCGTGCATAAGAATTATATCACAAATCGGCTGCCTGCTGCATGCTTTTGGGAAAGACCTCTCTGCTATAAGACCACCCTTCCACTTGACGCTTGCGGGCGTCGATGAACCGCGCCGCCGGCGGTAAAATCTAAAATCTAAATGCGATCGTAACGCTCCATACCCCGACTATGCTATCATTAAGCCGAAAGTATCCTCAAGGAGTGAACGATATTAACAGGCGACTCTTCGCGATCATCATCTTGCTGATAACACTGCTCGGCTCGGCCGGCATTCTCTATTACTCCGTCGCTAATGTGGCGGAAGACACGGACCCTAAGCCGGCTCCCAAGAGCAATGCGCCGGCCTTTGATTCTACCATTGCAGGCAAAAACGAGGCGCAACTTAGCGGTCCGCTAAACCTTGCCGTCAGCGACGGCTTGTTGTTCATCGCTGACACCGAAAACCACCGCCTTGCCATATATTCACAGACCGGGTCGTATAAACACATGATTGATTTGCAGGCGGAAAACATCGCGATAAAACCTCTCGGGATAACCGTTGATAAGAAGCGGCGCCTCTATGTATCGGTTTCACAAGGCTCCGACAACGCCATCCTCGTCTTTGATAGAAGCGGACGTTTCCTCCACCGTTTCCCCGAAGACGCCGGGAACTCCGGGTCGTTTATAACCCCGGGAAAAGCGATGGCGCTCTTTGCCAGTGGCGATAAGCTATACGTGACCGACATTGTAGACCATGATATCAAGGTCTACAGCCTCGAAGGAGACCTTATCACCCGGTTTGGCCGACCCGGTTCGGCCAAAGGTGAGTTTCTATATCCGAACGGTATCGTAGCCGACGAGAGCGGCAAGATATTTGTAAGCGACTCGAACAATGCGCGCGTGCAGGTCTTTGCCGCGAACGGTGAGTTTCTCCGCCTGTTCGCACAGCCCGGCAATGACGCGCTGGCCTTACCACGGGGCATGGCTTTCGACAGCAAAGGGCGGCTCCATGTCGTCGACACCCTAAAGCATAAAGTCTTTGTCTTCACGACAGGGGGTCGCTTTCTAAATTCATACGGCAAATTCGGAACAGGCAACGGCGGATTATCTTATCCGAACGGAATTGCCATAGACGTGACAAGCGGCAAGATTTTCATCGCAGACAAGACCAATAACCGCGTCTCGGTTTGGAAGTAACCCTTGGTCTCCTCTGTCGAACCAGCCTCACCCGTCTTGAGCAAACCGCCGATAATTGATATATTAGAGTTGGAGGTAAATCGCCTCCCTGTAGTGTTTTTGGTCGATTTTTGGCCATTGCAGAAGGAGCTACGTAAGGGTGACAGCTCGGCTTAGACTATATCGCAAATCCGCCTTCACCTCACCATCGATCATCTTCATGCTAATAGCGGGCGCATTGTTCCTGGCCCTCTTATTGCCTGGCACGGCTTCGGCGACGATATCCGTCGCCTCGGAACAAGTAAAACGAGGCAGCGCGACGCCGGGTATGGACAACATCGTCATGCAAAGGTTGGTCCTAAAAACCGACGCCGGCACCGCACAATGGACCTCTATCAAACTGAGTGAATTCGGGACAAGCGACGCTACGCCGACAATCGAGTCGGTCAAGATATATAAGGAGACAAACGGGGTCGGAGACATCCAGTTTAGCGGCACCGCCGATACCTCGATAACCGCCGCGCCGGTGACGTTCAGCACCGAGGAGACCGTCTTTACATTTAGCGCCGCTCAAACACTCAGCGAAACACCTCAGACCTTCTACATCGTATATCATATAAATCCGCTGGCCAACACTAGCGGTGGTCAAACAGTCGGTTCCAGGCTGGCAGATGAAAGCTACATCATAGCCGACAGCACAGTCGAGGCGTTTACTAATCTGCAATCACGCGAGATCACGCTCGCTTCAACACCGCACGCAACCGGCGCCAACCCGAGCCCATTCGCTTCCACTACCAACCTATGCCAAACTTGCCATGCGGTACACCTGGCACCGGACTTCGGGCCGGAGTTTAACCTTACCGGCAGTGATAGGACGCGACGGATTCTCAAACAGCCATACTTCGAGAGCACGTCAGTGGTAAACTACTACCCATCCGATACCTATAACGCGCTATGTCTGAGCTGCCACGACGGAACCGGGTCCTTCGTCGATATCAAGTCCAAGTACAACTCGACCAATCCCGATATCGAATATCCCGGGCACCAGACTTCGCATGAATCTACGCATACCGTGGGATACAAGCCCCCGAACGCCGAACCCTTTAAATATTTTTCAGGCACTAAGATGCCGTGCATGGCCTGTCACGACATTCACACGTCTAACAGAAGAAGCCATAAGATGCTATCTGACAAGCTATATGAATACGCGGTCGGCCAAGGTTGGGAAGATCCGAATGCCAATGGGCGCATCGACGCCGAAAACGATGAGATCTGCTTAGTTTGCCATAGACGTTCAGATGAAACATCGCGAACCGTAAGCATTGTCTTCGGCTATGAACTCACGTTGCTGTCAAAACCAGAGCACGACGAGGGCATCTCGGCTTGCACGGACGCTTCCTGCCACGGAGACCCGCACGAGCTAAACATCAATCAATAACATCGGATACCACATTCAAAGATGCCAAGCTATCTGCTACAATAGGTATGGTAAGACGTTCGACTCAACACTTCACGCGCATTGCCCAACCACCCATCTTACAAGCGTGAAAGCGCGCCTGTATATTGTGTTATGTTGAACACAGTAGCTCAAATATTCTTGTCCGGGTGCGTTCAACTGCTGAATCGACGCCGCCCGGTAAATCGTAGTTTTTTCGGAGGAACTAACTTGGGTAAACGCGCTTCAATCAGAAAGGACCGGACGCAACGGATACAACCCGGTATCGGTAAAGCGGTCGTCATAACGCTCGCCGTGCTGATTTTAATATCAATAACGGGGGTGGGCGTAAGATTCTTCTCGAAAGGGCCGGCAACCGATCCCCCCACCCAACAAGATGCCAACCAGCCGATCATCGATGATAAGCAAGCAATCATAGAGAAGTACAATAAAAGCGAGTTCGTCGAGGTCATCCCGAGTCTGGAGAAGTATCTCTCAAGAAACCCGAACGACCAAGAAGTGCGGGAACTCCTCGCGTCGGCATATCTGTTAAGCGGCAACGGAGCACGCTCTGTCAAAGAATACCAAACCATCCTCAAGTCAAAACCCGACGATGCTGATACCCTGTACAAAATCGGCGTAGTCTTGCAGCATATGGACAGGGGCAACGAGGCGATAACCTATCTCAATCAAGCAGTTCAGGCAGCGCCGGATGTGATTCTGTTCCACTCCGAGTTAGCCAGAGCCAACTCCAGGGCGAAATTTTACCGGGAAGCTATCGAGGAATGGAAGATAGTCCTCAATCTCCTGCCTCCGGCCGACAAGGCCAGGGCAAGCGCGCTCGCGGAGATCGCAAATATCTACATACTCCAAGGCGAATTCGCGCTCGCTAAAGAAGCTATCGTTAACGGTTTGAAGATCGAACCAGCGAGTGACGCGCTTATAGAGCTTGAAAAAAAACTAGGTGGACAAATCCAAGTCGAGCCGGCGCCGAGTTTGGAGGAGACCACCGGTGGAAACTAGACAGCTTCACCTGCTGTATTTGCGCTCGCTAAAACTCCTAATCGCCGTCTGCTTGATTCTCACGGGTGCCCAAGGCTCGGCGGTGGCCAGCCAGCTTATCGTAAACGGCTCGTTCGAGAAGAACCTCGGCGAATGGCAGGTAAATGAGGTGACCAAGGGAGCCGTCTTCCAGTGGGACGAGGCCGGAGCCGATGGCGGGGCTCTATTCAAGACGACAGGCCGAAGCCGGCGGGGCGAAACGCAAGCGAGCCAAAACAAGTGGGTTCATATCGAGTCCGGAAGCCGGGGTCTGCTCAAGTTTTCCTGGAAAAAGAATTGGTCGGCAATCCTCCCGGTACAGCACAAAGTCTACATAAACCTGATAAAACCCGACCAAACCGTCGCGTCGGTTTGGTCGAACAAGACGCTCCTCAACGACAACACGTGGAGGATCGAGTCTCTAGACATTAGCAGTTTTCTCGACCAGAAAGGACAGTATTCCCTGGTAATGGGAGTTACTTTCGAAAATGGCAAGGCCAACAACGCAACAACCTATGCATGGTTCGATGACGTTAGCCTGGAAGTCTCAAACAGCATGCTCAAAGGACCAAAGACCTCTTTCTTGATGCCGTCCGGCCGCGATAAGATAGTCGGCAAATCATATCTTGTCACAGGTATCGCCCTCGACGATATCGGCGTCTCGAAAGTGCGTGTGGCTATCGAGCGTCTCCATGACAACACCTATTGGAACGGAAACAGTTGGGTGGCAACCGAGTTCTGGAATGAGGCTAGGCTGTCCGGTGCCGTCGGAGGCCCCTTCGCGTCCTGGCGGTATGACTGGCCGTTGCCGACGAGCGATGGCGCCCTATATAAGCTATATGCGCGCGCCGAAAATATCACTTCAAACATCGAGCTGACACCGGCTGAGAGTATCGCCCAGGTGGACAATGTCGGTCCAACCGGCAGCATCTATGTCGAAGGCGAAGCCGAGTACGTAAATACCGAAGCGGTACGCATCGATATCGACATCAAAGGCGCGACTAAGATGCGTTTCAGCACGGACGACGCCAAAAACTGGTCCGACTGGGAGAGCTTCACAGCATCGAAGAAGCTGTCCCTGCCGGAAGGCGACGACACAAAAATCGTCACCGCGCAATTCAAGGACGGCTCCGAAAACCGCTACCAGATATCCGATAGCATCATCCTCGACATGACGCAACCGGTCACCAGGCACATCTTTCCCGCGCAAAAAGCCAAGAATATCTCGGCAGACTCGAGTGTCGGCGTGGTGTTCTACGAAAAGATGGCTCCCTGGAGTTTCCGGAACGACGGCACGGAAATCGGCTCCACCTTCTATCTCAAGCAGGGTTCGCGCTGGATAGCTGCCGAGGTGTCATATGACGACAAGACCAAGACCGCGAAGCTCGTCCCTTATGGCTCGCTGGATTCAGGTACGACATATACGGTTCACCTTAAGGACCTTATTAAGGACAAGGCCGGCAATGCGCTTGCCGCTAATTTCTCGTGGGACTTTACGACCAGCGGTTCATATACGTCCCTCTTCAAGAAAACGATCGACGCCACAGGCGGCACTATTCATGGCGGCGACCAATCTATAAGCCTCGAAGTGCCCGCCGATGCGCTGGCGGCGGAAACACTCGTCGCTATCGAGGAGCTGAGGGATAAGAAAGTACCCCCGATGAAAGGCATGACCAGATATAGCCCGGTCTACCAGCTGTCGCCCAAAGAGCTTCCCTTCAACACGCCGGCGCTGCTGAAAATAAAATATAAACAAGATGAAGTCCATAATCCGACCGAGCTGCGACTCGTCTTCTTCGATGAAGAACGAGGCAAGTGGTTGCCGGTGGAAAACGCGGCGATAGACCTGGTCAACAACCAGCTAACGGCCAAAATAACAAAATTGATGACCGTTACGGTTACGGCTCAGGACGACGCTTCACCTCCTTCGACCGCTATCGTAGCGCCGACCGGCGCCTCTGAGATTACGGGAAGGCTCTTCAATATCTTCGGCGTTTCGCACGACAATTCCGGTATCTCCCGCTTGGATATATCGATAAAGCGCCAATCCGACAACGCCTATTGGACCGGCGCCGAGTGGCGAACAGAGCAGGTTTGGCTAAAAACAAAGGTGGTAGCCGAGAAAGACCGCTCCAAAGCAACCTGGTCTTATAGCTGGCGACTCCCGGACAACAAGTTCACGGTCTATGAGCTACGCGCTCGCGCGACGGACAAGAGCGGCAACGTCGAGTCAAACGCCGACCTGGTTCGGGTGCGGTTGAGGTAGGTGGCCTGGCTTCTAGGAAGCCTTAACGGCCTGGGATGGGGAATAAAACTGGTGGTTATTTCTGCCCTGTTCTTTGGCGCGATACAAAGCTGCATCTGCATTCTTAAGTAGAAAGCGTGCGTCTTGGCCATCATTCGGGTAAAGACTGACTCCTATACTGGTCGTGATTTGGAATTCGTGTCCATCTAAATCAAATGGTGGCTTTACAGCCTCAAAAATTTTCTGAGCGACTTGCGACGCATCTTTTGCGCGATCTATCTGGGTTAGGAGCAATACAAACTCATCACCACCAAAACGGGCGATAAAATCACTTTCCCGGAGACATGCTTTGAGCCTGCCGCTTACGTCTTGTAAAAGCTGATCCCCCGCACAATGCCCCAGCGTATCGTTGACCGTTTTGAAGTTATCCAGGTCAAGAAAGATTACGGCCAGCATTTCCTGGTTTCGTTGCGCCAGCGTTATCGCCGAGTTGAGCTGTTCGGTAAAGAACATTCGATTGGGTAGGTCGGTCAGAGAATCATAGTAAGCCATATACTTAATCATCTCTTCGCTTTTCTTACGCTCGGTGATATCGCGTGAAATACCCAATACGGCGCTTATCTTCCCTGCCTCATCACTAATAGGGGTTAACCTCGTTCCAATCCAAAGCTCGCCCCTTGAAGATGTCATCGTCTCTTCACTGTAAAACGATTCGCCGGATTCGAAGACTTTATCCAAGTTGGTCTTTTGTCTCTCGGCTGCTTCGGGCGGGAAGAGCTCTCTGATTGCTCTACCGACGACGTCATCTCGCTTGAGCCCCAGGCTTTGTGCCGCACAACTATTGACATACGTGACATATCCATCCCTATCTAAGATAAATATCATGTCATGCGCCGCTTCGGCTAATGTCCGATAGCGTTGCTCGCTTGCCTTAAGGGCTTCTTCGGCAAGTTTGCGCCGCGTAATGTCTTCGAAACTCTCAACGCCGCCGACTATGTTTCCCTGCTCGTCCCGGAGCAAATCGAGGTTTTTCGAGGCCGTGATGAGCTCACCGTCTTTTCTGCGGATTTTGCAGATTTTGCCGATAATGGGCTCGTCGAGTTCGCATTGGAATAAACCGCATTTCGTCGAGCACGGCGCCAATGCAAAGAGAGTGCAGGTCTTGCCCATGACCTCCGCCGCACTATACCCGGTAATTTCCTCGGCCTGCTTATTAAAGCTTGTAATTTTGCCCTTCAGGTCTACTGTGAAAATCGCGCTGGGCACGAGTCGAAAAATATGCTCGGCCCAATCTTTAGAGACACGCAGAGCCTGCTCGGTCTTCTTCTGTTCTGTGATGTCGGTGACGATAAGCAGAGACACTTCCTTGGCGTCATACGCTGTCAAGCTTCCTCTGATCTCAACGGGAATCAAGGTTCCGTTCTTGCAGCGAAAAGACGTGTCGCAGATGAAATATTGCTCGCGCTGCGATTCATTCTGTGTCGACGTGACACGATCGAATAACGACGCCCCGGAATCGAGTCGTTCGATATTCATCCCTATGAGTTCTTTTGCTGAATAACCCGTAAGCTCTTCCGCCTTTTTGTTAGCATCCAGCAAATCGCCTTTACCATCGAGAAGCAAGACGGCTATGTTGGCGTCGTTGACGACCGTTTGATATCTCTCTTGGGACAATTGTTTACTCGACATGCTGCCTCCTTCTATTCTATATCGGCAGCATATCGACTCTCTAAATCATGTTTTACCTGGTTATTCATATGAGGGGTAAGGCTGTCGCAGTTTGACGTTTTAAGGGCAACATCACACACTCAAGACATTGGCCGACGCAGGAGCGGCGGTGGGATGGACCGACCCGGCAGATACGCTCTCCAGAATATCCAGAACTTGTCGCCTGGGCTCGCATAACATCGCTCAGGGCGAAGTTCTTTTCGTAAAAGCAAGAAGCCACCAACTTCCTGCTGGTGGCTTTTAATATATAAACTGTTACAAGTGGTGGCCGGGGACGGACTTGAACCGCCGACACGGGGATTTTCAGTCCCCTGCTCTACCAACTGAGCTACCCGGCCCTCCGCAAATATTAAGACCGACATTTGGCCGGTCTTATAGCTACCTTAATAGATTACGAGAATCGATAGAAAAAATCAAGGCTTATGGCGTTTTCGCATGCTATCACCTGCATATTGCATCGCTTCGCCCTGCGCGGTAAGGCGTTCATGCAAAATCCTGGTATTATCTCGTGTATTGGCTATGATGTATTTATGCCCGAAACAGCAGTCATCTTTGTCACCGGCAATAACAATAAGTACAGCATCGCCGCTCTGGTCGGAGCGCTCGAAAGCACGCCCGCTACCGCCGCCGTGCCCGTCCATTTCTTGCCGGGAAAGAATGCTTCACGGCTGTGCGATAGCCTCCGGCTCTTAACAGGGACCTATGAGCAACTGCTCGTCTGTTTTTCATTCGCCACCACCGGCATAGTCGCCGCCCACGCGCTATTGATGGCGCTGCGCGCG
>MELI01000056.1:12892-20980 GCA_001767575.1 Candidatus Aquicultor primus
TTATTTATATAGCAGGCGGCCCCCACCCTACCGGTGACCCGGAAGGGACACTGGGGCTCGGTTTCGATATCGTCGTCGTCGGGGAGGGGGAAGAGACTTTGCCGGAGCTTGTCACCGCGCTCTCCAGGGCCGCCCGCATTGACGAAATAAAAGGCATCTCTCTTAAGCGAAACGGCGAGGTCTTAAAGACGGCGAAGAGACCGCCGGCCGACCTCGACCGGTTTGCCCCGTTTTCGGTGGCTCGCAACCGGCTCTCCCCTATCGAGATAAGCCGGGGCTGCCCGTTCGCGTGCCGCTTCTGCCAGACGTCCTACATCTTCGGCGCCAGAATGCGCCACCGCAGTATCGACGAGATAGTAAAACACATCGCTTTAAGCAAAGCCAACGGTACACGCGACTTTAGGTTTATCTCTCCCAACGCGCTCGCTTACGGCTCGGCCGATGGAAGAAGCGTCAATTTTGAGGCGATTGAAGGGCTGCTCAAAGCCGCCTCGGCGATAACCGGACATGAACATCTCTTCTTCGGCTCGTTCCCTTCAGAGGTACGCCCGGAGGCCGTCTCTAAAGAAGCCCTCGAACTCATCATGACCTATGCCGCAACCAAGATGGTCGTCATCGGGGCGCAGAGCGGAAGTCAGCGCATGTTGGACAGCTTAAACCGCGGCCACACCGTAAATGATGTGAGCAAAGCCGTTGTGCTTATCCTCGAAGCGGGGCTTACCGCGAGCGTCGACTTTATCTTCGGGTTGCCCGGTGAGACCGACGACGATAAACAGCTCTCTAAAGAGATGATTGAACGGCTGACCGCTCTGGGTGCGCGCGTACATAGCCACACTTTTATACCACTTCCGGGAACACCGCTTGCGATGAGCGCGGCGGGTGTGGTCGACGAAGAACTCGCCCGCTACCTAAGCCGCCTGGCCAACAAGGGACTCCAGTTCGGACAGTGGAAAAAGCAGCAGCGCCTCGCCGAAGAGTCAATTAGCTTTAGAAGCGGTTTTAGCAGTTAGCGCTCTTTAACGCGCCTAGGTGGGTCTTTGCCGTTTTCGGCGTTCACGTAGAACCAAACTTTGTGTATGATGAGAAATAGCCGCGTATCCAATATAGCAGCCAAGGAGTGGTGACCATAAAAGTCCGGCCCGCGATAGCGCTAATCGCCGATGACAAAGTTCTGCTCATGAGATATTGTTACGACCAGGTCGACGTCTGGGGCATACCCGGCGGCGGAGTAGCCGACGGTGAAACACTCATCGATGCACTGGCTCGCGAAATGGATGAAGAGCTTGGCGTGCAAATCGAGGTCGACGGGCTTCTATGTCTGGCCGAGACGGAGCCGGCCGGTAAGGTCAAACACACGCTCCATAGCGTCTTCTACGGCCGTGTAAAAAGCGGTGTGCCGGCATTAAACCCGGTCCACACGACCGCGCTCTCACTCGAATGGGTGCCGGCAAGCGAAATCGGCAGACTTGTATTATATCCGCCGATTAATGATACGCTCCATAGTGCACTGAGCGAGAAGAGCGAACCCGCCTACCTGGGAGTCATCGCTCGACCCTGGTACGGCTAGGGCTTGCCTTTTGTTACTTACTCGAGGCCTAGGTCGACCTTTATCTTCTTCGATTTTTCCTCGAGTTTTTCGCGGTTTACCACGCGCTTATCGTCAAGGCGCTTTGCAAGCTCGGCATCGCTGACCGCGATTATCTCGCAAGCTAAAAGCGCCGCGTTGACCGCGCCGTCGACGGCGACTGTCGCAACCGGAATACCCGGCGGCATCATAACCGTCGAATAGAGAGCATCGACGCCCTTTAACGCCCCCGATTTTATGGGCACACCGATAACCGGTAACGTCGTATTAGCCGCGACCACACCAGCCAGATGGGCTGCCATGCCGGCGGCCGCGATGATGACCGCAAGGCCGCGCTCGCGAGCTGTCCTGGCATACTCAGCGGTCTTGTCGGGCATGCGGTGCGCGGACGAAATGTTGAGCTCATAAGCCACGCCCATGTCCTTCAAGGTCTCAGCGGCTTTTTCCATAACAGAGAGGTCGCTGTCGCTCCCCATCAGGATGCCGACACGTGGTGGCGATTGATTGTGATGCATAGTATTCCTCCATTCGCATTAGCCGAATCGAAAAAGCATTATCAGGACGTAGCCCTCACCTTTCAATCGTCCCCTCGAACGTTCGATCTATTCTCTATTTTCCAGTTTCAGGGCTGCGAAAAAGCCACCTGAAAAGGTGACTTTCATGGCGGGAGCGACGGGATTCGAACCCGCGATCACCGGCGTGACAGGCCGGGATGTTAACCGCTACACTACGCCCCCATTGTCTGCTGCTACGGCGCCATCACCGCGCATTCACAATTATACTGTTTCTAAGTCTCTTCTTCAACGACCCTCTAGTAGTCGTTGCTGGTGGGAGTTACAGGATTTGAACCTGTGGCCCTCTGCTTGTAAGGCAGACGCTCTCCCGCTGAGCTAAACTCCCCTTGACGGGCGATAAATGCACTCGTGCTATTTTCGGTTCGCGGCAAAATCACTCCAGGCGATTTTTACCTGACCTTACAGGAGAAATAAAGCCTTCCTCCTGTGCGCTCTTCGCTACGCTTCGTGCCCTTGCAGGAGGAATGCTTAAAAGCAATTCCTCCTGTGTTCACTCACTTCGTTCGTGCCCCCAGGGGAATTCGAATCCCCGCCGCCGCCTTGAAAGGGCGGTGTCCTAGGCCCCTAGACGATGGGGGCATGGTGAGCCGTGAAGGGCTCGAACCTTCGACACCCGGATTAAAAGTCCGGTGCTCTACCAACTGAGCTAACGGCCCAAGTCATTTAGCTATAAATGCCTTGAACAAAAATATTGTAGCGGCACACGCTATACCGCTACAGCAAAAGTTATGATACTACAGGTTAATGCCGGATGTCAATCTTATCGTCGCCGTTCCTGCCAAACCTCGCCGAACGGTTCGATACACTTTACCTCGCAAAAAAGGCTGGGTTTAAAGTAAACCCAGCCTAAAATACCAAGCCTTTTTTAGTGGCGGAAATGACGCTTGCCGGTGAAGACCAGCGCGATACCGTGCTCGTTGGCCGCCGCGATGACCTCATCGTCGCGGACGGAGCCGCCCGGCTCGGCGATGCACACCGCGCCCGCTTCGACCGCCGCGTCAAGCCCGTCCCTGAACGGGAAGAAGGCGTCAGATGCTACGACCGCGCCTTTGACTTTGTCTCCGCCCTTGCGCGCCCCGAGCCAGGTCGAGTCGACCCTGCTCATCTGGCCGGCGCCGACGCCGACGGTCGCCTGTCCTTTGACATAGATGATGGCGTTAGACTTTACGTGTTTCGCGACCTTCCAGGCAAAGACCATGTCTTTCCACTGCGCCTCGGTCGGCTTGACCTCGCTGACCACCTGCCAGTTGGCGGCTGGCTCTTCGATATTGTCGAAGTCCTGCACGAGAACCCCGCCATCGACCCGGCGCAGATCGCGCCCGAAGTAGGTCTTCTTGGTGACGCCGCCTGTATCGATTAGCCTGAGGTCCGACTTCATCGTCAGAACATCGAGCGCTTCCTGGTCGTATCCGGGGGCGATGACGACCTCAATAAAGATTTGCGCTATCTTCTCGGCGGTCGCCTTGTCTACCATCTGGTTGACGGCGACAATACCGCCGAACGCCGAGACGGTGTCACTTTCATATGCTTTCTGGTACGCGTCGGCGAGGTCGGCGCCGACCGCGCAGCCGCACGCGTTGTTGTGCTTGATGATGGCGCATGCGGGCTCATCGAACTCGCAAGCCAAGCCCCACGCCGCATCCATATCTAAGATGTTGTTGTAAGAGAGCTCTTTGCCGTGGATTTGTTTAAAATTGACCAGCGCGTCTGTGGGAGCGCCTGCCTGGCGATAATACGCCGCTTTCTGGTGCGGGTTCTCGCCGTAGCGAGGCTCCATTATCTTCTCGAAGGTGTAGCTTACGACATCCGGGAACTCATCTTTCCCGGCCAGATATTGAGCGATGGTCGAGTCGTACTGCCCGGTATGTTTAAAGGCCGCCTGGCAGAGCGCAAAGCGTGTATCCCTGCTCACGGCGCCGTCGCTTGCCTGCATCTCATCGATTATCTTAGCGTACCACATCGATTCCACGACGACCGCTACACCCTCGAAGTTCTTAGCCGCTGCACGAATCATCGTCGGCCCGCCGATATCGATATTCTCAATCGCATCGTCGAGTGCGACATCGGGTTTTGCGATAGTCGCCGCGAAGGGATAGAGATTGACGCAGACCAGATCGATAGGGCCGATGCCGGCCTCTTCTATCTGGCGCATGTGGTCGTCTTTTCTCCGGTCCGCGAGAATACCTCCGGCGATTTTGGGGTGCAGAGTCTTGACGCGCCCCTCCATCATCTCGGGAAAGCCCGTATAGTCGGAGACCTCGATGACCTCGATGCCGGCGTCGCGCAGCGCCTTGGCGGTACCGCCGGTGGAAAGTATCTCTACGCCAAAGGTCGTCAAGCCTTTTGCAAACTCGACGATTCCGGTCTTATCCGAGACGCTTACAATCGCTCTTTGAATCTTGATTTTATCTATCATCCATCGCCTCCTATAGTCAACACTTATGTTTTACTCAACGCTTACGTTTACAAGCGAATATACCACTAAAGATTATACTTTAAGCCTGAAGGTTCGGCTATGGAAGATGCGATAGATTTTGTTACAAACTAACAGCGGCCCCGCGTGTGGTTCATGACATGACCGCCGCCCCTACTCCTTAATCCGCACTTTCCTGCCGACGACCTCAAGGCGGCCTTCGGAGTAGAGCTTGATGGCCGCAGGTAGTATCCGGTGCTCGATTTCGTGGATACGCACAGCGAGCGTCTCCTCGGTATCGTCTTCGCGAACGGCGAGCGCTTCCTGGAGAATGATCGGGCCCTCGTCGAAGACCTCGTTGGCAAAGTGTACGGTGACCCCGACGACCTTTACGCCGTAGTCGAGGGCATCTTTGATACCATGGGCGCCGGCGAAAGAAGGCAAAAGCGCCGGGTGGAGATTGACGACCCGGTTTACGTAGGCATTAAGGACCTCTTTGCCGAGAAGGCGCATGTAGCCCGCCATCACGACCAGCTCGACATCATGTTCTTTGAGCGTATCCCGAATGGCGCTGTTGTAGGACGTCTCGTCGGCGAAGGCTTTGCGCGGCAAGACGACGCGCGCTATGCCGTGCTGCTCGGCGCGGACCAGGCCGTAAGCGTCGGCCCGACTGCTAATGACGACCGCGACTTCGGAGCCGAGTTCGCCGGCCTCACACCTATCGATGACGGCCTGCAGGTTCGACCCGCTTCCGGATATCAAAACACCCAGCCTAACCGACATATCTCGTCTCCCCTTTGCCGTCAACGACCTCACCTATTATAAAGACTTCCTCGCCTTCACCGGTAAGGATATCGCGTGCTTTCTCCGCGTCGCCTTTGGCGACCACGACAACCATGCCGATGCCCATATTGAAGGTCTTGAGCATCTCATCGAGCACGACGCCGCCCTCGCGCTGTACGAACTCGATGACCGGCGCCACCTCCCAGGAACCGAGCTTAAGCTCGGCGTCGACTGTCTGCGGTAAGATTCGCGGTATATTGTTGGTCAGGCCGCCTCCCGTGATGTGGGCGAGTCCTTTTATGTTGAATTCTCTCATCAGCATCCGAATGCTCTTTACGTAGATTCTCGTCGGCTCGATTAGCTCTTCGCCCAGACTGCGACCGCCGTCCCAATAAGCGCGCTCCAATGAAAACCCGCCATCATCTACCAACTTGCGGACGAGTGAGTAGCCGTTACTGTGCAGGCCCGAGGAGGCAAGGCCGAGTATAACGTCGCCTTTTTTGATATCTTCACCGGTGATGATGTCGGGCTTGTCGACTACGCCGACCGAAAAGCCCGCCAGGTCGTACTCGCCGGGCTCGTAGAAGCCGGGCATCTCGGCGGTCTCACCACCGAGCAAGGCGCAGCCCGCCTGACGGCACCCCTCGGCGATACCTTCGATGACCGCCGCCGCCTGGTACGGCTCGAGCGTGCCGGTCGCGAAGTAGTCCAAAAAGAATAGCGGCTCGGCCCCTTGGACCAAAATATCGTTGACGCACATCGCCACCAGATCGATGCCGACGGTGTCGTGCCTGTTGAGCGTCTGCGCGATTTTCAGCTTGGTGCCGACACCATCGGTCCCCGAGACCAAAACCGGCTCTTTGTATCTTGCGGTATCAAGTGAAAAAAGGCCGCCGAAGCCGCCGATGTCGGTCAAAACGCCCGGTCGAAAGGTCGAGCGTACCGATTTTTTTATGAGTTCGACCACCTCTTCGCCCGCGTCGATATCGACGCCCGCGTCCTTGTAGGTCAGCCCCTTCTTCTCCTGTTTATCCATCTACCTTGTTTTGCTCCTCTTCCAGCATCAACTTGGTTATCTTCAAATCTTCCGGCACATCGACCGGGTAATCTCCGTCAAAACACGCGAGACAAAAGTCCTCGCGTTTGTTGTCTGTCGCCCTGACCAAACCTTCGAGACTGAGATAGCTAAGGCTATCGGCCCCGATATATTCGCGTATCGCCTCATTGTCGTTGACCGCGGCTACCAGCTGGCCCTGGTCGGCTGTGTCGATACCGTAGAAACACGGCCACTCGACCGGCGGCGAACTGACGCGCATATGCACCTCGGTCGCGCCCGCCTCACGCAGCATCGTAATCAGTTTCTTGCTGGTATTGCCGCGCACGACGCTGTCATCGACGACTACGACCCGCTTGCCCTTGACTACTTCGCTAAGCGGGTTGAGCTTGAGTTTTATGCCGACCTGGCGTATCGCCTGCGTCGGCTGTATAAAGGTTCGCCCTATGTAGCGGTTTTTTACGAAAGCTTCGCGATATGGGATACCCGATTCCTGCGAATAGCCGATTGCCGCCGGCACCCCTGAATCCGGCACCCCGGTGACGAGGTCGGCGTCGCAGGGAGCCTCTTTGGCCAGCTCAATGCCCATCGCCTCGCGCGCGCTGTAGAGCAGCCGCCCGAGCAATTTGGTATCCGGCCGGGCAAAATATATAAACTCAAAGATACAGAGCGAGGATTTCTTGGGTTCAACTCCTTGTTCGCTGCGCAGACCGTTTTGGTCGATGATGATAAGCTCACCCGGTGCGACATCGCGCATATACTCCGCGCCGACGATGTCGAGCGCGCAGCTCTCCGAAGCGACAACATAATGCTCGCCGCGTTTACCGATGACCATCGGGCGGATGCCGTACGGGTCGCGCATGCCATAGAGCGTCTGCTCGGTCAGGATAAGGACGGAGTAAGCCCCGTTTATCATCCCCATAGTCTCTTTGATGGCCTGCTCGATTCCCATCCCCTGGTCGGCCCGCGACGCCACTAGCGACGCGATGACCTCGCTGTCGGAGGTCGACCGGAAACGGATGCCCTCTTTGCGCATATCCTCGCGGAGTTCCTGCATGTTGATGAGGTTGCCGTTGTGCGCGAGCGCGACGCTCCCGCCGCTGAAGGTCTTATAGACCGGCTGCGCGTTCTCCCACAGGCTCGAGCCCGTCGTCGAATAACGCACGTGCCCTATCGCGATATCGCCCTGGAGTGTGCCGAGGTTGCGCTCATCAAAGACCTGCGTCAAAAGACCCATGTCCTTGTAGACGATGGTCGACTGCCCGTCTGAGACCGCCATGCCGGCGCTCTCCTGTCCCCGGTGCTGAAGGGTGTGCAGCCCGAAGTAGGTCAGCCTGCTTACATCCTCTCCGGGAGCGTATATCCCGAAGACTCCACAGGCCTCTTCGGGCTTGTCGGGCCGATTGTCGTCAAACTCAGAACTCAACGTGTTCTCCTCGCGGATTTAATGATTATAGGATAGCAGATATCTTTGGCGAGATACAGGTGTAAGCCTACGATGGATGCAGTCAGCTTGGGTCAGAGGTCAGGAGTGCTGGTTAGACGACTGGGCCACTTTCAATCCACCGGTAGCTGTCACATTTTACCACCTCATGGCAAAATTGACGGGGTGCTAGGAATGTTATGCCTTCAGCCTAAGTCGTGAACGATGTTGGAACAGACTCAAAGACTCTAGCGT
>MELI01000057.1 GCA_001767575.1 Candidatus Aquicultor primus
AGTAAGCGAACTGCACCATGCGGGCGGAGCCGGTTTCGTCCACCACCACCTCGGGCAGGAAGTCGCGGGTCCAGGGCGACTCCAGCGTGTAGGTCCATGCTATGAAGCGTTTTGAATCGAAATCGGCCTTGAACTTCTGGTAGTGGGGGTTTTCGCGCGGAAATACGATTATCGCTTTTACGTCTTTCGGCAGCTTCGCGAGGATGGCCTCGTGCATCTTTAATATGCCGTAAAAATAATCCGGCGTGGACAGCACTATGTAGCCGGTCCTGGCGTTCTCCGACATCGGCCCCAGGGGCCGGGCGGCCTTAAGCGCGCTCGGCGCGGCCGGTACTCTTACGTCGGAAATTAGTTCGGGGGTGAAATGTGTGTCTAAAGAGATGGCTGCGGCTGGAGAGGAGCAAAAGGACAGCAGTGTGAGCAGGAATAGTTTATTCACCTATATAGTTTAGTGTAATCCGGCGGAGCGCGCCTGAGACTATGGGGTAGGTTAACGGGGCCAAAGGGCTTAGATCATTAGCTCTTTTAAAAATAATAAGTTAGGCCTGAGCGCCGCCATTTAAGATGGACTGTGCCCAGCGCAAAAGTTGTATTAAATAGAATGCAATCGGACCAGCAATGAAAGCTCCGATCAGCGCCCCGAGCACAGCACCTATAATAGTGCCGATAACAGGGAAAACAACTGTACCGTTCACGATCCCTATGATGGTGCCGCCAAGTGCTCCCGCGCTCATTGCCTTTGACGCGGATCTTGCCAGCGCTATTTTTCGGCAGTAATAGTAGCCTGCGGCAGCGACGAGCAGCGAGGTCGACTCCAGAACTGCAGTGTATCTGGAATGCATTTCTCGTTCCCAGGGAATTAAAAAGATCCAGTTCGCGACAATTCCGAAGATTGCGCCTATCAGGGCATAATATCGCGCGCCTGACAAAGGTGGTTCTTCCACGGCCGGCGCCATCGGCGTTGGTGAGGCTGCCGCCTCTTTTGCCGGAGGCCGCAGCGGTTCCGGGGCGGCAGGCAGCGGTTTTTTGCACCATGCGCACGTCAACGCGCCGCGCATATTCATGTAGTCGCAACTGGGACATTTCATGCTAATCTTTTCCTTGTGCCGCTAACCCAGGTTCATCCTAAAAATGTATGATATAAATATTCAGAGAAGGGGGCAAAGTATGAAGAAGATTACTGATCTTTACCTGGCGCATCCAAAACTTATAGGTGCGCTTTACTGCGCAGTGCCTGCCGTGGTGTGGTTTGCTGTTGTTGTGGCCACCGTTCCATTCAGAGATGTTTATCTTTTAAGGCTGGCCCTATGTCTCGTCATCGGCTGCCCGATCGGCGCCTACCTGAATAACTATGGCCTGGATTTGTGGCTGATGAAGCACAAAGTCGCCGGACCGGGAAAGATCAGCGACGGGGCGCTTAACGGGGCCGCAATAGGGGTTGGGACCGCGCTCTTGCCGGCTCTTACCGCCCTCATCAGCACCAACCACCCGGAAGAGGCTAAAACCTTTATCATTTTCGTGTATGTGGCGTCGGCCCTGCTCGGTATGATGATAGGAGCTACTGCCGCGGTCGTGGGCAGAGATTATATCTCGCGCTGACCTCGGCTAAAAGTTATAAGCCGGGTTTTCCGGATCGAAATCCACAGAGGATAATATTGAATTTCCCCAGGTGCGCAACAAGGCGGTCCTGGCGCCCAGGTTTCGGGAAGATAACCTCAATCCCCTTTTCCTTCCCCGTGGTCCATTTCATGTAAACTGAAAAAGGTTTTCTGAATTTGTAGATGATGTTCTCCTGCCGGACAAGCTTGTCACCGATTAGTTCCTCTCTTGTCAGCACGCAAGTATAATCATTAAGAGCCTCGAATCTGCGAACGGCCCGGGTTATCAGGTCCCCTGCATCCGGCGGCGCGGCCAGAGCGCCCAGTGCCGGGACCAATAGGAGTTGCGACGCTAGAGCGAATGTTCTTAAAGTGGTCATCATTTCTGGCGGAATACGTTCTGCGCGCACATCGGGACAAGACGTCCGTCGGCCTGGGCATATGGATTACAGCATTTTACCAGCCGCCCAAAGTCCATGGTGTGGGCGTCCATGAAACTGTGAATAAAGACGGCTTTCATTGAGCCCATGCCTGTATTCAACGCCCGCTCGGGAGAAAAGCCGTCCCGTTCAATTGCCCTCAATATTTCTTTTATCCGCTTCAGCACGGCCTGGTCCGACGAACTTGAATCGGCCGCGCTCCAAAGTTCGTAGATGCGTTGCTTTATAGCCCCGTATGCCGAAGAATCCAGCCCGGGAAGTGTTTTGTTGGTGATAACGTCCAGATAGAACTCCCGTCCCAGGAAATCGCGCAGGTTGATGTATTGCCCCTTCTCGGCGGCCAGGTAATAGGCCAGCGCGAAGCAGGAATAATGCGAGCAGGGCAGGGGGTTGAAATCATCTTTCCCGATGAAAGAACTTTTGCGGGTTTCTCTGACTATATCGGGGATAGTAAGGCGCAACTTCTCCGCATCCAGCGCGGAAGCGCGTCCGGTAAAGCTTAAAGGCTGGAACATCAGCGTCAGCGCCCGTGAGCGGAAGAAGAAATCGGTGATCTTGCCTATTTCCCCGTCGTTGACCCCTTTGGCGACGGTGGCCACTAAAGAGTAGCGTACTCCTTCGGCTTCCAGGAGCTTTATCAGCGCCAGTTTCTTTTCAAGCAGGGCGGGCTCTCCTCTCATGAATTCCCACGCGCGCCGGGTAAAACCGTCGAACTGCAAAGCGGCTATCGCCCCTGTCTCCTTGAAAAGTCTCCTCAGGCCGGGCTCGGCCAGCAGCCTCAGCCCGTTGGTGGAAACCGTGGTCTGCAGAACGCCGTTGTCTGAGGCGTAACGCAGGAAATCCTTCAGCAGAGGATGCAGCGTGGGCTCCCCGCCGCTGAAATTAACGACCTGGCAGGCCCGCTCCGTTTTAAGCACGCCTCCGAGCGCGCGTTTAAAATCCTTCATGGAAAACTCGAAGCCGCCATCGAAATTCTTCAGGCAGATCGGGCAGTTCATATCACAGCGGTCCAGGATCTCTATCACCGGCAGGCAGGCGTGCTGCTGATGTTCCGGGCAGAAGCCGCAAGAGTCCGGGCAACCTTTGTAAGAGGTCCCGTAGCCGAGCGGTTTCTCCCCGGGCTTAATATAGTCCCGGCTCGCCAGGTACCAGGCGCTGTCGGAGGAAACCAGAGATTCAGAAACCCCGTGCGCGGGGCATGACCGCTGCAGATAGATCTTCCCTGCGCGCTCTATAATTCGGGCCGGCGCCTTATCCTGGCATTCCCGGCACCAGGCCAGCGTGTGGGAGAGGACCTTATCTGTATTTTTCACTGAAGTCATAGAATCCAACCAGGGGGGTGTTTTTGCCGACGACAGTGCGCATTGGCAGGCAGGTCATAGGCGGCAGTGCTGTGCCGGGCATGATCACGGCCCCGTGGCCCACCACTGCGCCCCGGCCCACCGTAACACGGCCCAGTCTGTAGTGGTATCCGGAATACTCGTGGCAGGAAACTATCGCCTCCTGCCCGATGATGCAATGGCTCTGCAATTCTATCAACCCGGGGAAATGCGGGTCGAGAAAAACTCCGGGTGAAATAAAGACGCCCTCGCCTATCTTGAAGCCCATGAGCCTGTAAATGAAAACCTTGAGCGGGGAGTAATCGATCCATCCCGCCAATCGGCCGAAGGCGAAGCGGAAGTAGAACAGCGCCAGCGCGGCGCCCGGAAACAGCACGGAATGAATGAACGGGACACGTTCCTCCAGCGGGCAGGAGGTATCGAACTCGAACGTGCGCTCTGCGGCGTTCTTGAGAAAAGCCGAGATCCCTGCGCGTATTTCGTCTTTAAGCATTATTCTATCCAGAACCGGGGGTCTTTCTGCCTGTACAGCAGGTTATACGAGCAGGCCGGGACCATCCTTCCTTTTTCGTCGGGAACCAGGTCGCCGCAACGGCTGACCCTGTCGATATCGAAATTATCCTCGTCCATGTGCGGGTGGATGTAGACCGCCCGAATATGCTCCTCCGGCACCGTATCGCCGGCCTGGAAGGTCATGGCCCTCTTGCGCAGCGCTTGCAGCTCCGCCGCGTCCCCGCCCTCCGCCCAGAGGCGGTTTATCCCGTCAAGCATCTCGCGCGCCAGCTCGCCGCTGGGGCGCGGCAGGTAACCGCCGGAAGCCGCGGCGCTGAGCTTGCGCTTGTCGGCCAGCCTGGCCAAAGGGGTTAGCCTGCCTGCGTTATGCAGGTAATAAGCCACCGAGTAGCAGAGCGGGTGGTAGCCTCCCAACGGAAAGAAGTCCTCCCGCGAGAACGGACCGGCCTTCTCCAGCAGGCTCTCCACCTCGTCGATGGTTATATGCCGGCGCGGCTTGAAATTTTCTCCGTTGCGGCCCGTGAACGTCATGTTCTGTATAGTGACGCTGCGCATAAAGTCCCTGGCTATGTACTCGCGGGCGATTCCCGCCACCTCGGCATCGTTTACATCCTTGATGCAGGTACTCAGTATTGTCGTGGGAACGCCGTGTTTTTCCAGCGCTTCCAGGGCTTTACGCTTTTCCGCGGTGACATCCCTGCCGGCGATGCGGCGGCTCTTGGCCGGGTTGAAAGTGTCTACGGAGAGGACCGCCTGCACGCCCAGGGATTTCAGTTCCGCGGCCAGGCCCGGGTCGCGCGCCAGGCGCAGCCCGTTGGTGTTCATTGTTATGCGTCCTATCTTTTTATGGCGGCAGGCTTTGATTATCTTGCCCAGCTCGGGATGCAGGGTGGGCTCGCCGCCGGTGAGGTTCATTACCTGCACTCCCCCGGACAGGCGGATGATCTCTTTGATTATCTTTTTCGTGTCGGCGACGGACTTGTAGTATTTCTTGTCCGGCCTGTTATAGGTAAAACACTTGGGGCAGTCCAGGTTGCAATCGTTGGTGATCGAGAAGACCGGCAGCCGCAAGCCGCCGGCGTGCATTGCGCACGGTCCGCAGTCGTTCGGACATCCCTTCAATTTCTTCCCGGCCGCCGGTCTCGGCGCCGCAGCCTCGGAGTAGGACATACGTTCCATGTACCATTTATAGTCGTTGGCTATCTTAACCGACGCAATTCCCTTCCGGCACATGCGCTCCATGAATACGCCGCCGCGGCGGGCCACGATGCGCGCCATTTCCGACCGGCCGCAGGCGCGGCAGTAGGCGAGCGTGGAATTGATGAGGATATCCCCCTCCATCAGACCCCGCCATCCACGAACAGTTTCTGGCCGTTTATATAGGAAGCTTTGTCCGAGGCCAGGAAGCACACTGCCTCGGCTACGTCGGAGGCCTTCCCGGAGCGGCCGGCGGCGCAATGCCGGACGAAGTCGGCGCGCAGTTCATCCGGTACGCCTTTGGCGACGCCGCCCTCCATAAGGCCGGGGACAACACAATTTACGCGGATATTAAAACGCTTCAGTTCGGAGGCGAGCGCCATGGTAAAACCTCCGGCCGCCGCCTTGGACGCCGCGTAAGTGGCGGGCACGTCGAGCATTCGCTCTCCCGCCAGAGAACCGAGGTTGACTATCGACCCCGCTTTTCTCCGTATCATCCCGCGCGCCGCGGCGCGGGTGGCGAAGATCATCCCCTTAACGTTTACATCCAGCATCAGATCAACGTCTTCCTCCTCAAGCAGGGCCAGCGGCATTACTGCGCTGGTGCCTGCATTGTTCACCAGTACGTCTACGCGGGGCAGCGCCTCTATCTTATCCGTTATATCCTTCACGTCGCGCATGTTCACGCTGATCGCTTTCGATTTCTTTAATTCTTTCTGCAGCGCTTTGGCGGCTTTCTCGTTCTTGCTGTAAGTAAAGATGACCTCCGCGCCATAGCGCGAGAAAGCGCGGCATATCTCAGAGCCTATGTAGCCGCTGCCCCCGGTCACGAGCACAGTCTTGCCTTTAAACATTCTGTTCCCCCTTCTCCTGCAGTTTCAGGCGGATAAGCGCCGCCAGATCGGCGACCGTCAGGGCGCTGAAAATGTCCGCCTTGGTCATGCCTGCCTTGAACCTGCCGCCGGACGCCGGCAGCTTGGCGTTGATGGTGGCCGCACCGGCCTCGGTCAGTGCGCCGTCTACAAAGAGTTCCTCCGGGTTCATGGAGGTTGCCCCGGAAACTATCGCCCCAATCTTGAGTTCCACCTTGAATTCCCTTTTGACCAGGTAAGTTATCTCCACGAAATCCAGGCTTTCCGCTCCCAGGTCCTCCACCAGCGACAATTCAGGCCTTATCTCGTCCGGTGAATTGGCTCCGAGGACCGGGACCAGCAGCACCGCAAGTTTCTTTTCTATCTCGTCCATGGTGTTATCCCTTATATCCGATAGGTATCAGGGCGCCCGGTTCTCTTCCCTGGCGCAGTCCGGCGATCTTCGCTATTTCACCGGCGGCAAGGAGCGGCCCGGTCATGTAGCAGGCGGCCAGGCCCAGGCTCTCGGCTGCAAGAAGCGCCAGCATCGAAACGCAGGAAATGGATTTTACGGAATTGTCCCGTTCGAACGACTCCAGCCCACGGCCGGGCAGCGCCAGAGAAATGGTGCGGCGGTCCTTGAACGCCGGGATAAGGACCGCGGGTGCAGTCTCAAAAGCTGTGAAGGACCGGCTGTACTCCAGGAATTCTTTGCGGAAGTCCGGGTCGGCGTTGTTTCCGAGTTCCGTGCAGCGGCGGCGGACAGCCCCGGCCAGCGCAGTTATTTTCTCGCGGTCCGTTATGACCTCTAGCTCCCAGGCCTTGCTGCCGGATGCATAAGGCGAAGTCGCCGCTAATTCCACTATCTTGTCCAGGCATTCCCGCGCTACCGGGCGCGCTGAGAATGAGCGGCAGCTCTTTCGTGAACGGCAGACCCGGAGCAGGTTTTCGTAGTCAGAGGCTTGGGTCATAGTCCCTGCCTGAAGCCGCCGTCTACGTGCAACACCTGCCCGGTAACAAAGCCAGCGCCGGGACCGCAAAGGTAGTTTACCGCTTCCGCTACATCGGCTGGCGTACCCAGACGGCCCATCGTGACCGCGGCCTTCACCTCTTTTTCCCCGTAGGCAAGCAGTTCTTTAAGCGTTCCGGCTTCTATCGCCCCGGGCGCCACGCAGTTGACGCGCACACCGCGGGATGAGTATTCGGCCGCCAGGCCGCGGGAGAAAGACTCTACATAGCCTTTGGTCCCGGCGTAGACGCTCTGGCCCCGGGCTGCCCGGCTCGCGGTGACGGATGAAATGTTCACTATCACACCGGCGCGCTTTACGCACATGGACGGAATTACCGCGGCGCAGATCTCGGTAAGCGCGCGGATGTTTACGGCCAGCATGTCCCCGATGTCCACCGGGGAAAGGTCCGGCAGCAGCCCTGTGCGGGTGAGCGCGGCGGCGTTAATAAGCATGTCGGTGTCGTCCAGCAGCGCACAGAAATCCGCTAGTTCACGCGGGACGGTTAGGTCGACTTTGACCGCCCTGCTGCCCGGGTACTGCCGGGAAAGCTCTTCGCAGGCCTGCGGCCGGCTGCGGTACTGCAGCAGCAGTTCGTCCCCAGGCGCCGCCACCTTCCTTGCTATTGCCAGACCGATCTCCGAGCTGGCTCCAGTGATCACAATCTTACGTTTCATATCTTTTGAATACCAATGCGGCGTTCTGCCCGCCGAAAGCGGCGCTCATTTTAAGCACGTTCCTGACCTCCAGGTTTAATTGGGCGCCGCGCACGATATTTAGCGGCACATCCGGGTCCGGGACTTCGTAATTGATAGTGGGCAGTACGCGGCGGTTCTTGATCGAATCTATAACGGCTAAAGTTTCGAGCGCCCCGCAAGCGCCGATAAGGTGTCCGGTCTGGCCTTTTAACGAGAATACCGGCACCTTGGTGTAGCGCTCCCCGAAGATGATGCGCATCGCCGCCGTCTCGGCCAAGGCGTTCTTGAACGTACCTGTCTCGTGCAGGTGGGCGCAATCTATGTCGTCCGGGTGAAGTCCGGCTTCCTCTATCGCGGCCAGCGCGGCCGCGGCGAGGGCTTCGCCGCGGGGGTCCGGGTCGGTGACGGTAAAAGCATCCATCGTCGAGGCGTAACCGGAGATCTCCGCCATAACTTCACGCCCTGAAACCGGCTCTGTTTCCAGGCTGAAGAACGCGGCCCCCTCCCCGATAACCAGGCCGCCCCTGTTGCGGCTGAACGGGCGGCAGGCGCGCTCCGGGCTTTCCGCGCTCTCCGAGAGCGCTCCGAGCTTATAGAAGCCCATATAGTGGAGATGGCTGAGCATCGAATCGAACCCACCGGCCACTGCCAGTTTGCCTTGTGTTCTCTTTAATGCCCTGAAAGCCGCGCCTATCGCCTGGGTAGAGGCGACGCAGGCGGAAACGTTCACGCAGGAACCGCCCTTGATATTGTGTCGGCTAGCCAGCGTTTCCGCGGCCGTACTTGAATGGGCGCAGTGGCGCTGCCAATCCCCGCGTGTATGGTCCCCGCTGTCGATGTAGCCTTTCAGGTCGAAGTGGTCTATGCCTGAACCCGCAAACATCAGCCTGTTCTCCGGAGTGTATGAGGAGAACGGCTCACCGGAAAAAAGTTCGTCCAACGCCAGTTCGGCAAAAACCGCTTTGCGGTCATCTCCCGGGCCCAGGCGAATAACGTCAGCCGCCCGCTTCACCTCACCTCCTATGGCGACGGGGAAATGGGAAGCGTCAAAGCAGGTGATGCCCCTTGTCCCTTTTTCGCCGGAGCCAAGTCCGGAGAAAAATTCCGGCAGTCCGCAGCCTATGGGGGACGCTACGCCGGCGCCTGTGATGAACACGCGGTTCTCAGGCATTATCTCTCCGTTGGAACAGCGCTATTGCCTCTTTGCCGGCTGCCTCGGGCAGAAGCGCTTCCAGGTCCGCCTTGTCTGCAAGTGAAAAAGCCGCGCTTACGCTGCCGTCCGGGTGGCTCTTCCCGGCTCCGATAAGGACCGGGAAAGAAGGCGCCAATATTGCCTGGGCCAGGAGGCCTGAGGCCGAAGAATACATCGCGGCGTTATCCCCTTTAAGGCCGAACACTATGGAAACGAAACAGAGCGGCATGTTGTAGAGGACCTTGAACTGGTTCAGCGGCGGGACAGACATGAACCCCTCTTCGACGAAACGCGCCTGCGAGAAGCGGCCATCCGGTCCGGCGGAAGCAGCCGCGATGCTGTCCAGTCCGAAACTTTCGTGTTCGACTACCCCCATACCGTAATAGGCCGGTGTGGCCGGATCCGGTCTTGCCCCAGCCAGGAGTTCGCCCACGCAGACCACGGCAGCAGCTGTCTCGCGGCTGAAATATTTGGACAGCTTGCGTTCCTTGAGGAAACCCTCCACCGGTATTTTCTCTCCTGGGGAGAAATGCCTGAAAGAGACTTTCATTCCCGGATGATCCTGGTGTTCTTCATGCAGATATCGTACATGTCCTCGCGGGACTTCTGCAGGTTCTCGTTTGGAACGTCCACGAAGGAAAAG
This sequence comes from Candidatus Aquicultor primus, assembly GCA_001767575.1. Taxonomy (GTDB): domain Bacteria; phylum Actinomycetota; class Aquicultoria; order Aquicultorales; family Aquicultoraceae; genus Aquicultor; species Aquicultor primus. Next base: position 9,480 of record MELI01000057.1, read on the forward strand.
AGCAGTTCCCCCTCGGCACAGGGCGCTCCGTCTATGGACGCTGTGACTTTCACAGCGCCATAATCTTCCTGCATATCCAGCACCTCGGCCCTGTAAAGCAGTTTGTCCCCTGGCACGGCCGGTTTTTTGAACTTGGCTTCCCTCACGATCACCAGCACTGAACGCTTGAGAGGAAGCTTCTTCTCTTTCATTATCAGTTCAAAGAAGGAGCCGCCGATCTGAGCCATACCTTCGAGAATCAGGGTTCCGGGAAAGATCGGGTAGCCTGGGAAATGCTCGTTGAACACATCGTCCGCGAGCGTGATGCATTTGACGCCGGTAATATACTTCGGATAACAGACTTCCTCTATCCTGTCTATCAGATGGAAACGCATTCTTTCTCCTAAAGCGCGGTTATGCCGCGGCCACAATGTTTATCGTAAAGGTCAGGATGTACCATCTTCCAGGCGGCCAGCCCGGCGGCCAGGAAACCCACGCGCGGGAACCCTTTCTGACGCATATAGAAAGCTACCAAAGGCGCGTTGAGCCCGGCCTGGCAGACCACTACCACGGATCTGTCGCGAGGGACTTTTTTTAGCGCTGGCACGAAACGGAAGAACGGGACTTCCCTGGAATTGGGCAGTCCTTTAATGGACCGGCGTTCGCCGTCAAAACGTACGTCGAGGATGAACACGCCGGGGTCCAGCAGCAGGTCCTCGTCGAGCTGAGCGGGAGTGAACATTGTAACGCCCGAACAACGGCCGCTGAAAAAATCGGTGAAGATGCGCAATGTGTAATCGATGTCGCCGGTGGAGACGGTTTCCGGGAGGCTTATCCTGATGGCCGAACGCGCCTGTTCGTCAGTAAGCCCTATAGCCTTAAGGACGTGCGAGGGCACGTTCTCCTGCGTGTTGCAGGCCGATCCGGCGGACACTGAAATGCCATAAAAATCCAGCGCGCCGAGCAGCATGGAGTTTATCACGCCGGGAACCGTAATGTTAAGGGTGTTCGGCAGGCAATTATCCGCCGGAGAGTTCACCCGGATATCAGGCCGGAGTCCGAGGAGCCCCCGCAGCAGCCTGTCTTTCAATTCTTTAGACCGCGGGGCTGCAGCCAAAAGTTCCGGGACTGCGCGGCAGGCCTCGGCAAAGCCGGCGATGTTGTGCGTTCCTTCCGTGCCGGCGCGCAGGCCGCCTTCCTGGTGACCGCCGTGTATCAACGGGAGCAGCGGACGCCCTTCTTTGACATAAAGGGCCCCCACGCCTTTAGGACCGTGTATCTTGTGCGCGGAAAACACGGCGTAATCCGTATTCATGGCGCGGACGTCCACCGTTACTTTGCCCAACCCCTGTACGCAATCGCAGAGGAACAGCGCTCCGACGTTGTGCGCCATTTCCGCCAGGACAGGAATATCCTGGAGGACGCCTATTTCATTATTGGCCAGCATACAGCAGGCCATCGAGGTGTCGTCCCCCAGCAGTTCGCGGAATCTTTCTTTGATTATCCTGCCGGCCTGGTCTACAGGGCAGATCTCTATACGGGCACCGCGGCTGCGCAGGTATTCAGCCGTATTCATTACAGCTGAATGCTCTATCGCTGAAATAACAATTCTTTTAGCCGGGAAGCGTTCGAAAGCGGTCTTTAATACCGTGTTAAGCGCTTCAGAGGCGCTGCCGGTAAAGATTAGTTCTCCCGGAGCCGCGTTTATTGTCCCGGCGAGCGTTTCGCGGGCGTCCTGGAGCTCCGAAGCGGCGGCTCTGGCATCCTTGTATAGGGATGAGGGGTTGCCGTAGCAGTTGCGCAAAACCTCGGTAACGCGCTTTACGACACGCGGTGAAGGCTTGGTCGTCGCGTTGTTGTCGAGATATAGTTCGCGCCTGAATAATATCATATAGATGGAAAGCGTGGCGGAACCGACTTTGACCAAACCTCCCGGTAAAATTCTAGCATATTGGTAAAATCGGCATTTTTTGAGGTTTTATTGAAAGATGGCTGAGATGTTGATATGATAAAAGCTGGCTACGGGACATATAATGGAATTTAACGAAACAGGAAAGAGGTTGCGCTATTGTCTCCGCGTTGCAAAGCGCGAAATGGTGCACCTCAATCTCCAGGTCCTCTACCGGTGTAATTTTAAATGCGGGATCTGCGACTTCTGGAGCTCTCCGGACTTCGCTTCCCGCCCTGAACTGACCGCGGCTCAGGCCAGGTTTATGGCGGAAAAACTGCGCCCCCTCCGACCGCTTATCGTGTCCATAGGAGGCGGAGAACCGCTGCTGCACCCGGAAGTAGAGGAGATAACAAAAGCTTTTTCCCGCGACCATTTCCCGGTGATGATAACCAACGGCTGGTTCATGACTCCCGCCAAAGCGCGGGCACTTTTTGAGGCCGGCATGCACGAGGTCAGCGTCTCGGTGGATTATGCGGACCCTGCCCGGCATGACGCGCAGCGCGGTATTAAGGGCGCCTGGGAAAGGGCCGTGAGCGCCCTGAAAATGCTTAATGAAAACCGCGTGAAGCCCAGTCAGCGCGTGCACATGATAACGGTAGTAATGGACGATAACCTTGACGATATTGAGGCGCTGATAAAACTGAGCGCCGAGATGGGGATAACGTATCTGGTTACGCTGTACAGTACCGGCCGCGGACGCCGCGAGAGCCGGAAATTTTCTCCGGAGGTTTCCGCCAGGCTCCTGGAGTTGAAAAAGAAGTATCGCAACTTCGTCGCGCTTCGCGGCTATCTGGGGCGATTCTCCGAAGCGGCGGCGGCGGGGAATTCTATCCATCCCTGCTATGCGGGAATCAATCTCTTTAATATAGACTCTGCAGGGAACGTGACGCGCTGCATCGACTCCCTGGATACTACGGCTGGTAATATACTGACCGGGCGGCTAGAGAGCATCCTTCCCCGCCTGCGCGAATTCACCGGTAAAGAAAGCTGCGGCGGCTGCTGGACAAGCTGCCGCGGAGCGATAGAGACGCTGTTGTATAGCAGCGAGCGTGTCGGGAATCTGGTTGATATGCGCGCACTGACGCGCGATGTTCCCATTGGGAGCGGGTTTTGAACTTTCTGGACATTTTGAACCGAAAACTGCCGGGGAACTGGCAGAAATACCTGAATTTCTATATCTTCCTGAATTTCGCCGCGTATGCTGTGTGGCATCTGAAGAAGGCACATTCCTCAGGCGTTCTCCATATCACGGACGTCACCTTTGCGCTGCAGAGTCTTCTGCTTTGTTCTGTGATACTGGTCAGGAGGGATCATAAAGCAGTTGAACCGAGTTTATGGCGCCAGACAGTAGCGCTCGCCGCGTTCTTCTCCGGGCTGCTGATGCTTGGGAGCGCTCCGGCCTCTTCCCCCCTTGTTTTACAGGCTTCGCTCTACATTACGCTCACGGCCAACTGCCTCGGACTGCTAACGATACTTAACCTCGGCAGAAGTTTCGGGATCCTCATAGCCGTGCGCGAAATAAAGACTGACTGGCTTTACAGCCTTGTGCGCCACCCGATGTACGCGACTGATATATTATTGCGCGTGGGATATCTTGTAGGGCATCCAACTCCCTTTGCCGCAGCGGTGGTGTTATTTACCGTTCTTGCCTATTATTGGCGTGCGCGGTACGAAGAGGAATTCCTTTCGCGGGACCCGGTCTATCGGGAATATATGGCCAAGGTCCCGTTCCGCTTTATTCCGTACGTGCTCTGATACGATGAATCTGGTCTTTCGTTATCTATACAATAAATACCGGCCGGAAGGCCCCAGATGGCTGCCGCTGGCGGCAGTTTACTACCTGACCTATAACTGCCCTCTGCGCTGCGCCTATTGCAGTGATGGAACGGGGGCTCCATATTATTCTCTTACCGAAGAAGCCCTCCCCCTCTCCGAAGTAAAGCGGATACTTACGGCCATACGCAAGAGCTGCCCGACGCTTATCCTTACCGGCGGAGAGCCGGCCTGCCACCCTGAGTTCGTTGAAGTGCTGGGGTTTGTTAAAGAACTGGATTTCGACGAGGTCATTCTGACGACCAAAGGCGATAGCCTGGAAGGGCTTGATGACGCGTTGAACGGCTGTGTTACGAGGCTTGTGCTCAGCGTGGATACGCTGGACCCTGGCAAGGCCGCTGAGTTATGCGGAGGGTCTGTTCTCGAAAAGACTTTGCATCGCATCAAGTATCTGTCCACACTCCCCGGACGCCGCTTTGAAATATACGTCTCAAGCGTGGTCGGGACCTTCAATCTGGACGAGCTGCCGCAGGTCAGCGAGTTCGCGGAAAAGGCCGGTGTCTGGTACGCCGCCCAGCCGCAGTTGCGCGGCGTGAAGGCCCCGGCGGGGTTGTTGTCTGACGGACGTTACCGCGGTTTTTATGACTCCCTGATCCGGAAAAAGCGTGCCGGCGCCAGAATATTCGGGCCTGTGAGATACTTGGAATTGCTGAGGGATTTTGAGAAGTTCGAGTGCTACCCGTTCACGATGCTGGTCGTCGCTCCAGGCGGCGAGGTTTTTTACCCCTGCCTGGAGATCGGCCACAAGCTGGGCAGGATACAGGACGCGCCCGACGCCGACGCCTTACGGCGGGAAGGGAGGCTGCGCTACGGCAGCAAGCCCCTGTGCGACAACCGCTGCCATTCGGCCTGCGCGGCCGAATACGCCGTCTTCATGCGCCACCCGGAGTGCGCCATAAAAGAAGCCTTGTCTTCCGCGCTCACTTCGCGCTGACAGGCGTACTTTTCTTCCTGCCGGCCTTGGCGTATTTTTCTATCAGTTCTTCAAGCTTTTTTATTATCGCAGAGCAATCTGCCCGCGGATAATCTTTTAGATTAGCGGCGTACTGCGGCAGGTTCTTCGCGAAGCTCTTTATCCTCGCCGCGGTTAACTCGCCGTAATACTTCCCATAGCCGAGCTTGTTCAGGTAATAGGCGTTGGCTATCTGCTCGAACTGTCCGGCTATCGGCACCGAGAGCACCGGCTTGCCCAGGTGCAGCGCCTCGCAGAGAAGGCTCAGTCCTCCGTTGGCTATCACGAACCGGCAGGTGGCCAGGTCCCGGATGAAGCCGTCCTCACTGAACTTCTTGTGGAGAACATTCCCGTCGCGCAGGTCCTTGTTGCAGCCGTAGAAAACGAACTTCAGGCCGCTGTCTTTAAGGGTTTTTACGATTGAATCGTCGCCGCTGGCGGTCTGGTATACGAGTATATGGTCACCCTTTGAGGGCCGCTGCCTCAATATTTTCTCCCTGAGGATAGGCGGGAAGAGGTAGGTATTCGGTTTCTTAACCTTCGGATGGTAGAAGCAGGTTATCAGTGTTTCGCTGACGCGCGGCAGATAGGCGGCTATGACCAGTTTGTTAAGCAGCGCCTCTTTGGCGAAGCGCCTGGGGTATTTCACGTCGCAGTTTGTGAAGATATGCTGGTTGTCCAGGGATATCAGCGGCAGGCGGTGGCGCGCCGCAACTATGCCGGAGACCGGCTCAAAGTCGGATATCACCAGGTCTGGCTTAAAATCTCGCACCAGGTCGTGTACCGCGTGCTTGGTCGGGCCCAGTTCCGTCGGCAGGCGGCGAAGGTTGCTGAGCACGGTCTTGAGATAATCCACCCCGCCATCGCGGTAATACAGGTGCAAGCCGTAGATCTTCTGCACGTCGAATGAATCTTTCAGAAAATCGTAGGACTTGCCGTAGGCTAACACCTTTACCTTGTGCTTCTTGGCCAGCCGGTAGAGTATTTCTTTGCTCCGCGTGGCATGGCCGCTGCCCTCACCCGATACGCCGTAGAGTATCCGTGCCATAATCCCCCTTAAGACTTCTTATCCGCGGTCCCTTCCCGGAGACGCCTCATTTCGGCCTCGAGCTTTTTGATGTCGAGGTTTCTTAAGTATTTTTTCAGGTTGACCCAAATTTTGTGAAACCCGAAGACCGGGAGTTCTTTTATTGCATCTTCGGCCTTCCACTTCTGCGCGTAAACCCTATAGACCGCCACCATCGTCCCAGTCCGGTCCGACCCGTGCTGACAGTGCACGAAGACCGGCTGATTGGCCTTCTCTAACACGATGTCCAGGAACCGGGCCGCATCCTTGTTGGTGAGGCTCCATGTATTTATCGGTATGCTGAAATAATTTAGCCCCAAGCCCTTGAGGGACTCTTCGTCTGAATGCTTGGCGCGGAGATTGATTATGGTCTTTATCCCGAGCTTCTTCAGTTCAGGGAAACCATCTTTCGTCGGCTGCGCCCCGCGATACAGGATATCGCTTACTTTTGCGAAATTGCTTAAGCCCTTTATGTCTTCCCGGGGTTTCAAGGGTTCCGGCTGGGTGGTAACTACTGGCAAGTCATGCTGCTGTGCGGGCTGGGCAGGAAGTCTGCCGACGGTGAAAAATAACAGCATCAGACCGCAAGCAGATAAGTGAAGGCACTTGGTCATTGGTGTTCCCTGGCGCTATTGGCTTCCTACTAAACGTGAATCAATTATAATTATTTGTTGTCCCTGTGTGGATTTATATCTGAACTGGCATACTCTCTGCACGCTTTCAGGGCAACTTCGGTTCCAGTTTCACAAAGTATCTGGTACGCTGCGGTTGCAATGACACTGTTGCTATCATGTAGCCGGTCTATAAGCTGCTTGTCTTTTATAAGTCTGCTGCTAATTAGTGACTCTATGTCCACAGCTTGCCCATACCCACTAAGTGAAGGAATGTTATCAAAAAATGTCTTTACGTGCTCTTCAGGGATGTATCCCATCTTTTGAAAAACGCGGATTTGATCCATCTTGCCGTAAGGGTCAATGCTCAACAGTGCCGAAAGGACTATATTGTCCACCTCTTTTGATTCGACGCTAATAGTGTTGAGCGCATGTGCTAGAACATAAATTCGATTTGTGTCTTTTGCTTGCATTGCCTCATGTAATTTCGCTTTTAAGGTGGGGATGGCTGATTTAGCATCAGGCCCATACGCTTGCAATGCCGTAATGGCTGCATCGAAAACTTGCGTTTTAATGTCATGCAGCGCTTTGATTAATGCTGGCATACATTTATCTGGATATGCATGCATCCGTGTCAGTGCTTGAATAGTTTCTAGACGTATCTCTTGATTGGGATGCGAAGTGAAGGGCAAAATATACTCAACAACTTCTTCCTTTGCAGGCATATATCCAACTGCACGCATCGCCCAGGCCTCAGGTCTGTCATATCCCAAATACTTTTGTAGGTATGGGAAGGCCTGTTCACCTATGCTTCCAATTCTTTCGGTCTTGATGTCCAATAGCTCGGGTATAGCAGCGTAAGCTTGTGGCCCCATTTCCTGTAAAGCGTTTGCTGCATCTGTCCTAACTATGTCGTTTTTGTCTTTTAAATATGAAGCTAGAGGTTTTGCTGCTTTTGGTCCAGCTTTTGCGATTATGCGAAATAAAGCGCTATCGACGGGGGAGGAGCCTTTAATCAAGGAAAGCAGTTCACCCTTAAGATATGGAGACATTTCGTAAAGCCGTTTGTCTATCCACTCTTTCTCTTTACTGGCATTGCGGATTTCCATCAACCTGGGAAATATTCTATGTGCGCCTTTTTCCCCGAAACTTGCAAAGGATGCTGGCGGGGTAAGATGCGTGTATATCCCAACGCGCTCGATTATTCCCAAAACGTCGTCCGTTGCTACGCCTATATTAATTATCCCAGTTGCCGCCCAAAGGGGCTCCTTTCCATGCAGCAATTCTTCGATAAGTAATGGGAGGGCTGGTTCGGCATCTTTCCCCATCCTTCCCAGCGCGATTAACAGCGAATATGACATGTCTTTCTTCGCGAGGTCCAACATGTCCGGAATTAGTGAACTTGCCTTTGGTCCTAGCCAACCGATGCAGGTGATACTATTCAACAGGTCTTTTTGCAGTAATGGAAGTGCATCTGTAAAATCTCCAAGGTTTGCCAAAGCACATGCTGCGTTTGACCTTAATCCGTCATCAGTGCTGTTGTATTTATCCTTTAATACAGCTATCGTCTCTTTAGTGGGAAATCCCACCCGCCCGAGTGTGTCTATAGCGGTTCGTCGGATGTTTGGGTTGGCGCTTGAGAATAATTTTATTATCTCTTCTTGAGTTTTACTGTCCCCTTCTTTAAGTTTGGGTAATCCCCTTAAAGTATGGAACTTTACCCCATCGGATTTATCCTTTAGTGCCTCCGTCAAACATGGTAGAGCCTTTTCTCCAATGTCTGACAAATTGGAAACAGCATTTCCCCGAACTCTCTCGTCGGAATCTATAACCCCTGCGCACAATAGTGGCAATAGCCTTTCTTTTTCCCTCAGGGGCAAATTGCTAAATCTGCGCCATGTCCTTTCTCCGTAGTCCAAATCTGCGTGGAGCAAAACAAAAGCTAACTCTTTATCGAACTGAGTGCTCTCTGCCTTTAAAGCTGGTTGGAGGACGAGAAGGGGAAGGAGAAAGATATATTTCCTGTACATAATGTTGGAATACAATTTGGGATGGCAATATTTTAAGCAAGAAGAGAAATCTATTCAGGCTTTGATTTCTGACTCCCCTGTGCTATAACCCAGTGTAATTGTATAGATTATGCTACTGGCGGTCAACGCTGGCCAATGAAAAAGTGCCCTGCGTACAAGCAGGGCGATTCTTCGGATACTAGATTGAGCAACCCGAGACATAGGTAACAGAATATACCGGACACATAGGTTACAATTCTGGCATAGGACCAGGAGGTCATCTATGCCATGGAAGGAACATTCTGTTATGGATGAAAGAATGAAATTCGTGGTCAGGCTGCTTGACGGCGAGCAGATGAGTTCGTTGTGCCGCGAGTACGGCATCTCCAGGAAGACGGGGTACAAGTTCTGGAACAGGTATTGCATGAGCGGCGCGCAGTCTTTCTCCGACCGCAGCCGCAGGCCATACCGTTACGCCAACCAACTGCCCATCCAGGTCGAGCACGCAATCTTGAGGCTGAAGCAAGAGAAGCCCCATTGGGGCGCGCCGAAGATTCGGGAACTGATCCTTCGCAAATATCCTGAGATCAAACCGCCAGCCAAAAGCACCGTGCACGCCGTTCTGGACAGGCACGGTCTGGTTACCAGGCGGGGCCGGCGCCGGAACAAGGCCACCGGAACGCCTCTGTCGGAGGGGCGGCAGCCGAACGACTTGTGGTGCGCTGACTTTAAGGGCGAATTTATGATGGGCGACAGGCGCTACTGCTATCCGCTGACGGTAACGGACCAGGCCAGCCGCTACATTTTGGCTTGCGAAGCGCTTGAAAGCACTAAAGAGAACCCAGCTTTCGTCGCGTTTGAGCGCGTGTTCAAAGAGCGGGGCTTGCCGAAAGCAATACGTACGGACAATGGTGTGCCATTCGCTTCGCCTGGGGCTTTATTCCAGCTCAGCAAACTTTCGGTGTGGTGGCTGAGGCTCGGTATCGAAATCGAGCGCATCAAGCCTGGAAACCCTCAGCAGAACGGGCGGCACGAGCGGATGCATCTTACGCTGAAGAAAGAGACCACGAGGCCGCCGGGCGAGAATTTCCTTCAGCAGCAGGCGCGGTTCGACGAATTCGTTGATGAGTTCAACACAGAACGTCCGCACGAAGCGCTGGGTATGAAATGCCCGGGAGAGGTGTATACGCCCTCAGTAAGGCCATACCGGGGATTGGTCACCCCGGAATACCCGTTCCACGATAAGACAGTCCTGGTCACGCATTGCGGCAGGATCTGTATGGGGAAAAAGAAGATCAATTTGTGTAAGCCGCTGGCCGGACAGCACGTCGGGATCAAAGAGGTAGGGGAAGGGATATGGCTGGTGACTTTTATGGACTATGATCTGGGGTATTTTGATCTGGAGTATAAAAGATTTGAGCCCATCGGGAATCCCTTTGGGCTCAAAGTGTTACCTATGTATCCGGTATAATATGTTACCGGTGTGTCCGGTATATACCTCGAAAATTTGGCGGCCCCTACGGGATTCGAACCCGTGATCTCTGCCTTGAGAGGGCAGCGTCCTAACCGCTAGACGAAGGGGCCGTAAGGTGATAT
>MELI01000058.1:0-1966 GCA_001767575.1 Candidatus Aquicultor primus
AAGCTCTTTGCGGATATCAGCCCCATCTTCTCCGATGCCGTGGCGCTGCCATGGTGGCTTTGGGTCATATTCGCGGGCTTGCTCGCTACCTCGATAAGGCTTGGCTTAAGATTAAAGCCAAAGCGAAGGTAGCTCTCTAGTCATTTGCGAAGAGTTATACCATAGTAGAAAGGGCCAATTCGGCCCTTTCTACTATTTGCGAGCCGCCCCGATGCACCCCCTCTCAAATGCGATTATGTAATTGGACGACTTAGTACGCTCAAAATTTCTTCAAGTAATTTTGCGCGGCGTTTGAGCAGGTCATCCTAGTCTTTCGGCCAGGCCGAGCCGCTGACCTCTTTTTAAGGCGAAATACCGGGATACACCCTCGCTCAACTGCGATTATATATTGGCCTGCTGCCTGAACGCGGCCCGGCGCATATCGTTGTTTTAAGAGTTAGAAACCTGAGAGACACGGCAATACTATCAACGCCGAAAAGATTACTCGATTACGAACATGAAAGGAGGTGAAATATATGAAGAAGGTTTTAGTAGTTCTTCTAGCGCTCGCGGTTCTCTTGAGCCTGTCGGGCGCAGCGCTTGCGGACTTTCGCTCGATCACGCGGACAAGCCCGAGCGGCGCAACGGTCTGGGGAGACATCAACAAGACCATCAAGCAAGAAACCGAAGCAACAAGCAGAACGGGCATCGCTGCTGCGACCGGCAACACTTCGGGAAATACGGTGACGGATAGAAATTCGGCATCAGCCATAAACCCAGGCTCGGTCGCATCGAATACGAACACCGTGACCGCCGGTAATGCGGGCGGTGCGGGGGCGGCAACCGGTGACGCCGCTGCGGCAAATAGCGCGACTAACGCCGAGACCGACATCATCACCGATGTCGCTTCGGCGACCGTCGAGTGCAATTTCACGAAACTTGCCTGCGACCGGTGTGGTTGCCCGGGGCACGACTGCTGCGCTAACAACGAAACCGCCAATCTTGTCGACGGGCACAGACACACCTGCGACAAGTGCGAGACGTGCGAGTGTTGCCCGGCAACGGTAAAGGGCGACATCAACATCCGTGTCGAGCAAAAGACGACTGCGGATGCCACCAGCGGCGACGCGCTCGCCACCGGCAACAGCTCGGCGAACTTGGTCAACAGTTGCAACAATGCTACTGCGGTCAGCGGTACAGCCACCAATTCAAACTCGGTGACGGCCACGAACAGCGGAACCGCGCTAGCTGCGAGCGGTGCGGCTTCCTCGAGCAACATCGTAAACAACTCTGTGTACATTGATATCTTGAGACAGGCGACGACGTCGCGAACGATCAATAAGTTCTTGCAGTACTAGGATGAGCGAGCATCCGGGGCAGCTTCTAACGAACTGCCCCGGATGCTTTACTACCCTTTTAAGACTAAGAAGCCGCTCACTTCTTCATGTCGAAAGATGTTTCGACATGAACCCGTATCGAAGTAAATTGGCTGACAGGCAACTTGCCGCAAACGACATGCGGCGGCTAGTTCGCCGCAAAAAACAACCATTGGTCATCGTATTTCTTTGCATAGACATCCCAGGCCTTTTTTTCCTGTCCCGAGCCCGCAAGCTCGATTACACCGTCGATGCGAATCATGGCCACATCGCCATAGGTCTTGCCCGTATCGGGATGTCGCCAGGCCTTAAGTAGGTTTACCTGCATCACTTTGAACGAGACGATTTTCAGGGCATATTCTTTCTGTATCGCGTTCTTGTATTCGATATATTCGGCGCGAGAGACTTTTGCTTGTTCCTCCGGGCAGAGAAACTTGTAGGTCTCGCCATGGAGATTTTCCTGCTTCGTCTTCATCCAGCGTCGCGTCGCTTCCCCGGGCGAGAGGCATAAACCCACCGCGACTCTGTTCGCACCTTGTGTGATGTTGACCGTGCGCTCGACAGGCTCGTAGCCGGTTCCGTTGATGCGGACGATGTGTTTTCCGGTTGCC
>MELI01000058.1:1974-2517 GCA_001767575.1 Candidatus Aquicultor primus
CTCCGGCGGGTTTTGACCGGGATAGAATTCGGCCAGCTCGCCTCGCAGGTCTCCCTTGAGACCGGCGGCTACCTTGATAGCCCGCACGAGGCTTTCCTGCGCCGGCGCCCAGTAAGAATACGTCGATCCCAGGACAACCGCTATTAAGAGGAGGATAGCAAAAAAAACCCATGTCTTGCGCGAGCGGCGTTTTTGCTCGACGCGCATATCGCTGCGCGAAGGATAATCGCTAAGCATAGTCCACCTCCGGAGACATAATCTGAATTATAATTACCCAGTAGACCGCTTTGTAAAACTACTGGAGGCCGATGAAGAATAAGACGCTTCCAAGTATTAAAGAGCCTCGCCTAACGCCAAGGCTATCCGCATATATCCAAGCGAATTCACTTTGTTTATGACTAAATCGGCGGACAAAAGGGAAAATAATAAGCAGGTATTTCTAGGGTAGCCCGAGGTAGTCAAGGCTAGCACGAGGGAACATCGAGATGATGAAGATGAGCGACTGCCCGCTACGGGGAATGGATTCGGCCTCCTGCGTTATTA
>MELI01000058.1:2601-5078 GCA_001767575.1 Candidatus Aquicultor primus
GAGCCGCAAGCCGGATATTCAGGTCCGCAGCGAAACGCAGGCTTTCATCGAAGAGCTGGTCTCGCGAGGGGTCATAGTGCTGCTTAAGCAATCGCTGGATGTTGCCGCCTAGCGGTTTTCAGGCGCTTGCTAACGGTTAGCCTTACGTTTATCCCCGGCAGTTCACTTTGGGGATAAACTGTGGAGTAACAGTCGAGCTTCCCAGGTAGAAAGCTTATTAACATTCGACCTAAAGTCTATAAATCAAGCCCCAGCTCATCTTCGCGACCGCAAGATTTGGTATACGAGATAGAGACCGAGAATACTCGCAAAAATAAATCCAAGCAGCCCGAGTGCCGGGAAACCGAAGACTTTCGGCCCCACTTCGGCCGATATGACCAACCCGGAACCCAGGACGATGGCGCTGACGATGAGCGCCACGGTCAGCAGGTTTGCCGAACGGCTAATCGTCTTCTCAAGGCTCTCCAGCCGGTGATGCTCGAACTTGATTCTGAAATCGTCTTTTACCAGCTTATCGGTGAGCAGACCTAGATGGCGCGGCAGGCTTACCAGGAAGTCGCTCGATTCCAGGGTCGCACCGAAGAGCTTTACAGCCGAGAACTGCGCGCGCAATCTGGTCAAGACAATCCGCGTTATCGAGGTTCGCAGCGCCTCCGAGTAGTTGAAGTCGGGGTCGAGACGCCGCACTATGCCATCTACCAGCACGACTGTCTTTGCGAGGAGTGCGAAATTACTCGGCACCTTTATATGGTTTCGTGTAATTACCGCGACCAACCCGTTTAGCACGTCGGATAAGCCAATCGCTTCTATGGCGCGGCCGTAATATCTGGTAGTCAGGTTCCCGATGTCGCGAGAGAGCTGGTCGAAGTTGGTATCCTCGCTGCGCACGCCCAAATACATGACCGTTTCCGTCACACCGTCACTGTTCTGGTCGACGAGGTCAATCAATATGCGCGCGATTTGCGACTGGAGATTCCCGTCGAGCCGCCCGACCATCCCCAGGTCTATCAGGTAAACCATGCCCTCGCGAGTGACGAGTATGTTTCCGGGGTGTGGGTCGGCGTGGAAGAAACCATCCTCGATTATCTGCTTGATATAGGCACGAAAGAGCTCACTCGCGATGACCTTCTTATCGATTTCATCGGACTCCAGCTCATCGATGGCCGTTATGTGGATGCCGTCGATAAATTCGAGGGTGAGAACTTTCTGCGTCGAGTAGTCGAGGTAGACTTCGGGGAGCGTTATGTGTTTGAAGAGACGGAGGCTCTTCTTGACCCGCCCGATATTGCTCGCCTCAAGCCTGAACTCGAGTTCCTCATGGATGATGCGCTCGAAACCGTCGACCGTGCCGACGAAGTCGTAATATTTGCCGATAGCTTGGCTGCGCTGGAGGATATAGGCGATATCGTGAAAGATCCGGATGTCTTGCTCGATCATCTTTTCGATACCGGGCCTGCGGATTTTCACCGCGACCTGCTCACCGGTCTTCAGCGTAGCCTTGTGGACCTGCGAAAGCGATGCGGACGCGATAGGCTCTTCGGAGAAGTGGGAGAAGACCTCGTCCAGAGGCCGGCCGAGCTCGTCCTCGACCGTATTCTTCGCCGTCTCGTAGTCGAATTCGACGACTTTGTCTTGGAGTTTCTCTAGCTCGGCTATGTAGACGGCGGGGAGGAGGTCGGGGCGGCTGCTTAAGACCTGCCCGGCTTTGATGAAGGTCGGGCCGAGATCTTGGAGCGCGAGCCTCAAGTTTCGGGCGCGCAGCTCTACCTTCTCGGCAGCGGTCACAGGGCCGCGCGGAAGACGGGGAAAGACCCGTCTCAGGCCGACCTCTTCCACGAGCTCTGAAAAACCGTACTTTGCGATGACGCTCCCTATCTCGCGGTATCTTGAGATGTGCGCACGCCTGCCCCTTGCCATATGTTTCTCCCGGAGAATCGCTCGTAATCTCTTTACCCGCTTGCTTTACTTATCAAACGGTAAGCATAAATCACACGCACCGTACGCCGCACGCCCGATATCCCCATCTAACTGCAACAATCGACTACGAAACCTTGATAATATGTTTCATTTTTGTTAAGCTGAATCTGTTTAGACAAGCGAAAGAGCGTGTGAAGAAACAGGCGATACATCACCCCTGTCAGGTCGGCTTGTCTAAACAACCAAACGCGCTTCCTGATGGGGGTGTCCCTATTGCCGAAGATATGGAGAGTTTCAAGCTTTATTATGGTGCTTAATCCTAAAAGGCGAAGAAAAGTTTTATTTGTGCCCCTTGGGCTCATCATACTAGCCGTTATCCTCGCACTAGTTGCCCCGGAAGAGAAAACACTTGGGAGCTATATCAAGTTGATTTACGTCCATGCCGCCGTTACCTGGGTGGGTATGCTGATGTTTGTCGTCTCAGGGCTGCTGGCGCTCGCCGCACTTGTCCTGACACCTTTCCTGCGAAACAGAACGTCGAAAGTCGATGACGCAGGTAT
>MELI01000058.1:5097-7241 GCA_001767575.1 Candidatus Aquicultor primus
GCTCAGAGAACCGCTATCGATTTCTGGGCGACGAGCGTTATCGTCGGCTCGATAGCCGCATATTTTACCTGGGGCAGCCAGTTCTTGCGGATGGAGCCGCGGATTCAGGTCGCTCTATTCATTCTCATCCTCGGTTTCGCAGTCTCCCTACTCGGCGAGATGTTTAGCGCGAGAGTGACGCGCGCCGTTCTCAATCTGGCGCTACCCGTCTCGGGTGTTCTGCTGCTCTCGGTTACGGGGAAACTCGTCCACCCCAATAACGCGTTTTCCAATTCCGATTCTTTCGAAATCAAGCTCTTTGCGGGGCTCATCGCATTTGTATTTTTAATCGTGGCGATAAACTCTACGGTCATTTTCAATTCGCGATTTCGAGAACGGTGCTCGGGCGCACGTCCTACGAGCGGAGGTCGGCAGGTCATGTAATCGTGTGTCTACATCAAGGTCAGGTAGGGTATGTGGTTGACCTGACCAGCTTTTATGTTTAGACTACAAGCTGTAGTAAGAAGCTTAAAGCGGCCCCCGAGGCCGATTCTTTTAGCTCAAGATTGTGAAAGAATTATTGAGAGGAGACTGAGATGGCGGATAGCAGGAGCAAGATCAGGTTACTGATCGTAACCGGCATTCTACTTGTGGTCGTCGGTTATATGATATACAGCTCG
The DNA here is from genome assembly GCA_001767575.1 of Candidatus Aquicultor primus. Classification (GTDB taxonomy): domain Bacteria; phylum Actinomycetota; class Aquicultoria; order Aquicultorales; family Aquicultoraceae; genus Aquicultor; species Aquicultor primus. The sequence goes on from MELI01000058.1 coordinate 5,757, forward strand.
GCCGGCCAAAGCACGGCATACTTCAAAGACATAAACGAAGTGACTGCCGATTCGACGTATGTCGGCAAGACGGTCAAGGTCGGAGGACTGGTCTTGAAGGACTCCGTCAAGAAAGACGGCAAGACGGTGACCTTCAAGATCTATGAAAAAGACAAAGCGCATAGCCAGATAACCGTAGTTTACAGCGGTCAGCTGCCCTCGCAGTTCGGGAGCGATATCGAAGCGATCGTCGACGGGAAGCTCGTTTCCCAAGAAAGAATCGAGGCCGATCGTTTAGTGACCAAGTGCCCATCCAAGTATGAGGGCGAGATGAAGAAAGAAAAGGGGAAGACGGATGAATAATGTCGGTTTTTTTGCCCTGGTAGCCGCGATAGTCTTGTCGCTCTATACCGCGTATAACTTTTATGCGGGCAGCAAGACGAAGATGGGGGAGAAGTTCGAGAAGGCCGGGAACAACGGCATTATCTGGCAGTTCGCCACGATTACCTTCGCGAGCATGATCCTTTTTATCGCCTTTATCAATAACGATTTTTCGTTCGGATACGTCGCCGACCATTCCACTATAAAGATGAGCGTCTTCTATAAGATAGCGGCTTTCTGGGCGGGGCATGAAGGCTCGCTGCTTATGTGGTTGTGGATGATAACCGGCTTTACGGCGGCCATAGCGTTTCGCAATCGCAACAGCGATAAGCTGACCAACGGAGCACTGTACATCTCAAACTATGTCCAATTGTTTTTCATGTTGACGATTTTGCTCGCCAGCAACCCGTTTCGCGCGGCTCTTCCCGGGATGGTAATGCCGACCGGAGCTGGTTTGAACCCGTTGCTTATGCACTGGGCGATGGTGCTTCACCCGCCGACACTCTTCTTGGGCTATGCCGGACTTACCATCCCGTTTGCCTTCGGCATAGCGGCCCTTATCGACCGCAATGCGTCGAGTGATTGGGTCAAACGCTCCCATTTCTGGGCGCTTTTCGCATGGTTTTTCTTGACCGTCGGTATCTTTCTCGGTGCGCTCTGGGCTTATGTCGTGTTGGGCTGGGGCGGCTACTGGGCATGGGACCCGGTCGAAAACGCCTCGATTCTACCGTGGTTCGCCGGCACGGCCTTGCTCCATAGCTTTACGATGTATCGCCGGCGCGGCGGTATGAAGATATGGGCTATTTCTCTGGCGACGCTCGCTTTTATAATGTGCACGCTAGGTACGTTTATCACGCGCTCCGGTCTTATCGAGTCGGTACACGCGTTTCCCGAGCTGCGCTGGGATTTGACCTTCCTCTTCGGCGGGTTGATGCTGGTCTCCGGCGGGCTCACGGCCTATTTGATTCAAACGCGGCGCGAGGAATTCGAGACCCAGGAGTTCTTCAGCGATTTTCTCTCCAAGCACTTTACCTACTATTTGAATAACGTCTCACTCGTCGGATTTACGCTTATCATCGCGGGCGGCACGGTTATCCCGCCGTTCTTCGGCCAGAGCCTGGGACC
>MELI01000058.1:7266-8074 GCA_001767575.1 Candidatus Aquicultor primus
GACGAAGACGAACGGCGGCTCGTTCTTGAAGCAGATGGCAGTGCCGTTTGGCGCGGCGGTCGTTGCCGGCGTCGCCTTCTTCTTGGGCTGGGGCGGCGAACGATGGATCAGCCAGCCGATGGGTTTTGCGACAATGGTGGTCGCGGTCTTTGCCGCTACCGCCGTACTCGAGCTGTTTTACCTGGGTGCGCGGACTAAATCCAAAAACCTCGACATCGGCCTGGGCAGCGCGCTATTCTCGATATTCAGGTTCAATCGCAGCCAGACGGGCGGCTATGTAAGTCACCTCGGTATGGCGATAATGATATTCGGTGTGGCCGGCTCCATGTTGTATGTCCATGACATCCCGGCGACGCTCGGCTCGACACCGGGCGAGACAGTTCGAGCCGGCAGCTATGAACTTAAGCTCAAAGAATACCGTCAGACGACCCGTCTCGGGCAGCAAGTGACCAACGCTATCTTTGAGATGCGAAATCTCGACAAAGGAGCCAACGCCCCGGTACGCGAGATAGCGCCGAAGATGGTCTTCCACGAAGTCCAGCAGCAACAGACCTTGGAAGCGGCTATTCACTATGAGGCGTTTAGAGATGTCTTCGTCGTATTTAACGGAATCGATGACAAGGGCCAAATCGCGCTAAACATCAAAATCAATCCTCTGATATCCTTTGTTTGGATAGGGAGCGTCGTGCTCGGTCTCGGGACTATGGTCGCGATGTGGCCTAAATCGACACGGCCGCGAGCAACGGCGCGCCGGCGGGAAGACGAAGAAGTCCTGGATGAAGCGCTCGCAAGTACCGAATAACTTTGT
>MELI01000058.1:8225-10787 GCA_001767575.1 Candidatus Aquicultor primus
TCGTTCGAGCTCGAAAAGGGAGGCTTCCTCTCGCTCTTCGGCCCGAACGGGGCGGGCAAGACCACGCTCGTCAAGATACTCTCGACGCTGGTCGCGCCGAGTGAGGGCACGGTCTCCGTGGCGGGATTGGACCCTTATAAGAACTCGGCTGCGATACGCTCGAAAATCGGGCTCATCTCGCACAGCCCGCTCCTATACCTGGATTTGAGCGCCGAGGAGAACCTCAAGTTCTACGGCGCCATGTACGGGGTCGACAACCTCGACGCGCGCATCGACGAGCTGCTCGAGCAGGTCGAGCTCGACCACCGGCGCTACGACCTCGTGCGCACGTTTTCGAAGGGCATGACGCAGCGCCTCGCTATCGCACGCGCGCTCCTGCACCGGCCGTCGGTCCTCTTTCTGGACGAGCCGCATACCGGTCTCGACCCCCATGCGGTCGATATCTTAGAGAGCCTGCTCGACACCATCCGCCAAGACCATACCTTTATCATGATCACGCATAATATCGAGCGCGGCCTCGCGCTCTGCTCGAAGGCGATGATCCTATACAATGGACAGATAGCGTTCTATCAGAACAAGGCGGACCTCGACAAAGATATGTTCCACGAGATATATCGCCGGAAGGTTAAGGGTGAGTGCTAAGGTGTCGGCGGGAAAACAGGTCTTTGCAATCGTAAAGAAGGACGTGCTGGCCGAGCTTCGCACCAAAGAGATGGTCATAGCCATGCTTCTCTTCGTCATCCTGGCCATGGTCGTCTTCAGCCAGGCCTTCGCCGTTATCTTAAACGACCTCGACCGCGTCGGCGGCGGGCTCTTGTGGGTCGCGTTCCTATTCATGTCGATGCTCGGCTTGAATCGCTCGTTTGTCCACGAAAAAGACGAGGGGTGTCTCGAGGGCCTGCTTATGTCGCCAATCGACCGCCCGCTTATCTTCTTCGGCAAAATGCTCGGCAACCTGCTTTTCTTAAGTATCGTCGAGCTTTTCGCGGTTCCGATTTTCTTTGTTCTGTTCAGGTTGGAGCTGGGCGCGAGTTTGGCCGGTATTTTCGTCGCAACGATTTTCCTGAGCAATATCGGTATCGCGTGCGTCGGAACGCTACTCTCTACCATCTCGATAAATACGAAGACGCGCGATTTGATGCTGCCGATACTTTTCATGCCGGTTATCATCCCGCTCCTGATTGCGGCGGTAAGTGCGACGGGCGGTATTATGTCGGGTGCGGAGCTAGCCGAAGTCTACCGTTCCATGCGGTTTATCGCCGTTTATGATATAATATTCTTGCTGGTAGCGTATGCTCTTTACGATTATGTGATAAGCGAATAGCAGCAGTCTTACAGGAGAGTGGTTGAGTGAAAAAATCGTCGTTGATCTTGGCGAGTGCCGGTGCTTTGCTTCTCATGGCCGGAGTCTATCTCGCCTTTTTTGTAGCACCGGATACCGTAGTAAGAATCGATGATAGAGAACTCGTACAGTTTAGCCAGAAGATCTTCTACTTCCATGTTCCCGTCGCCGAGACATCGTTCGTCTTTCTTGTGCTCGGAGGTTTGTTTGGCGCGATGTTTCTCGGTACAAGAAAGCGCTCTTACGAGCAGATGAGTTATGCGGCGGTCGAAGTCGGCTTTATCTTCGTGCTTCTGGTGATGATCACCGGAGTTCTATGGACACGCGCGGCGTGGAATGTCTGGTGGGAATGGGAGCCGCGGCTTACCACATTTTTAGTCTTAACACTGATGTATTCCGGATATTTCGTTTTGCGCTCCTCGGTCCAAGAGGAGAGCGCGAAAGCGCGCTTTGGCGCGATATTTTCGATTATCGCGGCGGTAAATGTGCCCTTGACCTTTGTAGCGGGGCGGCTCGACTCACTCAAACCCGTCCATCCGAAGGTCTTCACATTACAGGGCGCCTCGATGGAGGGGCCGATGCTCGCCGCGTTCCTGGTATCGATGTTCGGGATGTTGCTTTTTGCGACTTCGCTTTATATTATGCGCCTCGATTTGCTGCGGGCGCGCGAAGATATTGAGTACTTAAAAGAAGAGCTGGAGGTAGGATAGATGGAATTTCAAGAGGCCTGGCCTTACGTTGTAGGCGTTTATATGAGTATCTGGGCGGTTCTCTTAATTTACGTAATAGTCCTGCAAAACAAACTTGCTGCCGTAAAGCGAGAGCTTGGTTCGCTCAGTAAAGCCGTCGAGAGAAAGGGCTAAAAGCTAGATGGGTAACGTTTTTACCTTAGGCCGGGAGCGAGTATTTTGGAAAAACTAACAGTCGTTGTCTTTTGGCTGGCGCTGGTGTGCAGTGTCGCCAGCAGTCTGGCATATATAGGAAACTTCGCCTCACGGGCGGACCGGCGAGTTCACGTTTACACCGCGCTCGGTACGGCACTAGCATCATTTTTGCTCCTGCTTGCGGTGATATTCATACGCGCCGGCACTTTAGGCATATCGCAAACCGCGGGTCCTTTTACGGTACGCGTCATTTTTGCCGCTTTTATCATCGGTGTTTTTCTGTTGATAGAGACTTTATATGCAGGCAAGAATCCGAAAGTAAAAGCGCTCGGCATG
>MELI01000059.1:0-2063 GCA_001767575.1 Candidatus Aquicultor primus
CGGATATCTTGCCTTTTCCGAATATCTTAGCCAGCGTCCACTCGGTCGCACCGCCCGCCATCTCGCCGGCGCCTGTCTCGACACCCTCGACATAGTCGTTTGCCGTCTTGAAGGTGCTCGCGCCGGAGACGCCGTTCTTGTAGTTATCCATGGCCTCTTTGGTGTTGGTCATGACGTCCTCGATGATATCCTTGCCGCTGTTGCCGTAGTAGATGCCCGCACCCACCGAGGTGATGTTGCGCACGCCGAGCCCGAGCGCGTCCACGCCGACGCCGACCCCGGTCTTGACCTTGCCAAAGCCGGTTTTAACAGCACTCCAGCCGGACGACAGCCAGCCTTGCTTGGGCGGCTCGGCTTGGGCTTGCTGCTGCATTACTTGGGTTCCTGCCGCGTAGTTCTTGCCGGGCTCATAGTCTTGTGCCGCGTAAGCGTTCGCGATTCCGAACGTGGGGAACGGCGCTTCGGCCACCTCGATTAGTTTACCGGTGTCTATAGAGGCGGCATGCTGCTCCATGGATGAGTTGAGTTCTTTGAACGCCCCGTAGAATACTTTGATGTCGTCGACGTCCTTCTGGGCGAGGCCTTCGCGTGGGGCTAGGCCGGCGACCACGGGGTCGAGCTTGGCCTGCTCGGCCTTCATCCACGCAATGGCCTCCAGTGAGAAGTAGTAGTCGGCGCTCGCGAGCTGCTTGAGCCCGAGGTCGACATTGGCGACGTGCTGCGCCACCGGCTCGAGCGCATTAATCGCATCGCCCATTAGAGCTTCCATCTTGCCGTCGTAGGCGGCAACGGCTTGCTTTACCTTATCATTTTTGGAGCCCGCAAGGTTGTTGACCATGAGCGCGGAGTAGCTTGCCAGTGTATCGGCATCCTTAAGATAGAGGCCGGCGAGTTCAACGGCCTTGGAAGCGGCCAAATAGTCTTGCATGGCCGCTGCATAGGTCTGCGTGGTCTCTTGGGAAACGAGCGATTTATATTGCTCTTCTACGAGGATTTCCTTGGTACCAAGGAGCACTACTGTATCGAGCGTCTCAAGAGCGATGTCTTCAAGACCCTCTTCATCTTTATAGACGCCATCTAAGAACGTGGTGTACTCGCTCCTGAGAGCGGCCAGCACCGGTTTTGCCGCGTCGCATGCTTTGACCAGCGCCGCCGCTTCGGCTTTTATTTCTTCGACCTTGGCCGCGCGCGCCGTATCGAACTCGGTCGTGTTCTGGGACGGCAACGGCTGCGCCCCATTGTAGAACGGCCCGCCGGTTATCGCTGTCTCCAGTGTGTCATTGGCGAGGAAAAAGTCGATGTTGCCTTCAGCAATTTCAAAATCGGTGGTAAACGGTGACTTATCCTTCGCGCCAAGCAGGCCGCCGCAGCCACCGACAAGCAAACTCGAGCTTGCGAGCAACGCGATAAGCAGTATTGCGACGGCACGCTTCATTGTTAATCCACATAGCTTGACAGACCAGGGTTTTTGCACAAATACCACCTCTTCATAAATTAGTAAGATGTAAAATAACGGCTCAGCGACGCCAAGTTCTCAGAGACACCCAGTGTTTTCGGTAAGCATAATAGAAAAGTATCACCGCCATAGAGAATGCGCAAGCAGCCTAAGGTCTTAAACGGATAGCGGTCGTTCGTAGATTTCGCATTAAACGCGCCTAATTATCCCGCCGCATTTTACTGTTCTTTCGAACACCGCTAACAAAAACCCATCCCCTAATCCCCAACGCATCACGCCATAGCCATAGAAATCCCGATTTGCTATGATATTAAGCATGATTATAGCGATTGATGGGCCGGCGGCCTCTGGAAAAAGCACAGTTGCGCGAGAGGTGGCGAAGCGCCTCGGTTTTAAATATATCGATACGGGAGCGATGTACAGGGCGGTTACCTGGAAGGCGCTCCGCGACAAGGTCGACATATCGAGCGAAGACGCACTGGTGGCCCTGGCAAGACATGCGGAGATTACCATTAGCGAACTCGAGGACACGCGTTACGCGGTCACGATAGACGGCGAAGACGTGACCGAGGCCATCAGGGAGCCGAAGGTGAGTGCGGCGGTCTCG
>MELI01000059.1:2093-2352 GCA_001767575.1 Candidatus Aquicultor primus
ACACTCGTTAAGAAACAACAGAGCTATGCGGATATCTATCCCGACATGGTGGTCGAGGGGCGCGATATCGGCACGGCGGTCTTTCCCGACGCGGATATTAAGATATACCTCCAAGCGCTCCCCGGCGAGCGGGCAAAACGGCGCCAGCGCGAGTTGAAAGAAAAGGGCCATCAGATAGAGGTCGTCTCGGTAGAACGTGACATCCTCAAGAGGGATAAGACCGACAGCACGCGAGCGACCGGACCCTTGGCAAAAGCGG
>MELI01000059.1:2386-4508 GCA_001767575.1 Candidatus Aquicultor primus
GATAGGCCAGGTAGTGCAGGAAATAATCGGCCTTGCCAAAAAGAGTTGATAGAGCGATGTACTATCGTATCGCTTATCTCATCCTCGTACCATTATTCAAGGTTCTCTTCCGCTATAAGATAGAGGGCGGCGAAAATATCCCAAAAGAGGGACCTTTCATCCTGGCCTCCAACCATGCGAGTTACCTCGACCCCGCTATGAGCGCTCTCGCGGCAGCCCCGCGTGAGGTAAATTTCATGGCCAAAGCGAGCCTCTTCAGATTCCCCGTCTTCGGAACGTTCTTGCGGATGATGAACTCGTTTCCGGTAAATCGGGACATAATAGACCGGGCGGCGATAGTCACCACAATAAGGCTTCTAACGGAAGGCAAACCGGTAGTGATGTATCCTGAGGGAACAAGGATTAAGGGCGGCCGGTTGGGCGCGGCGTTGCCCGGCGTGGCGATGCTGGCGGTAAAGACAGGCGCGCCGATAGTGCCGGTAGGAATTATCGGAACAGGCGATGTGCTGCCCGAGGGCGCGAAGTTTCCGCGCCTGCGCAAACTTAAAGCGCGTGTCGGTGAGCCGATTCGGGTCGAGAGCCTGGTCGCAACGGAGCGAAAAGCGAAAGAAGCGGAATTGACTGGTAAAATGATGGCAGATATTGGTAAACTAGTCGCTGGTGATTAAACTTTGAAGATTACGATGGCAAAACACGCGGGATATTGTTACGGGGTGCAGCGGGCGTTGAAGATGGCGCGCGAGGCTACCGAGCGCTCGTCTAAACCAATACATACGCTCGGCCCTATTATCCACAACCCCCAGGTTGTAGAAGCGCTCGAACAGCAAGGCGTCAATGCGGTCGGCTCGGTCGACGAGGTCACCGCAGGCACGATAATCATTCGCACACACGGCGTCGACCCGAAAATCATGGATATCGCCACAGACAAAGGGCTCGAAGTCGTCGATGCGACCTGCCCGTTTGTGGCGAAGGCTCAGGACAAAGCGGCGAAACTTATAGCCGATGGCCACGACGTGATAATTGTGGGTGAGCGAAATCATCCCGAGGTCGCGGGTCTGCTGGCGTGCGCGGCTAACCGGGCGGTCGTCGTCGAAAACGCCCAGGAACTCGCTGGACTCGGCGACATGGAAACGGTCGGGGTGGTCGTCCAGACGACGCAATCGATAGAGAACCTGCGAAGTGTCGTCGACGGCCTGCTGAACAAGACGAAAGAGCTGATAGTCTATAATACGATTTGCAGCGCGACGAGCCAGCGCCAGAGCGCGGCGGCCGAGCTTGCCGGGAGCGTCGACATGATGCTGGTGGTGGGCGGCAAGAACAGCGCCAACACAACGAGGCTCAATATCATCTGCAAGGAAAAAAACCGGCGGACGCATCATATCGAGACCGCCGATGAGATAGAGGTCGTCTGGCTGGAAGGTGTCGGCAACGTAGGCATCACGGCGGGCGCGTCGACCCCCGATTGGATTTTAAAAGAAGTCATCGACTACCTGGAATCGGGTTGATATGGCCCCTCCCGAGATTTATAAGATAAAAAAGGGGAGCCTCGCCGAGAAGCACGATTTGCGAGCCGGCGACGCGATACTCTCCATGAACGGGAAGCCGCTCCGCGATATTCTCGACTTCGAGATGGCGGCGGCCGAGAGCGAGGTAACGCTCATGGTCCTGCGGAGCTGCTGTATCTTAAAGATAGTAATCGAGAACCCCTCGTATGAGAGCCTCGGAATCGTCTTCGATACCTCGCTTTTCGACGGCATAAAGACCTGCGCGAACAAGTGTGTCTTCTGTTTCATAGACCAGCTACCACCGGGCATGCGCCGCGATGTCTATGTGAAAGACGATGATTACCGGCTATCCTTTCTTTACGGGAATTTTGTGACGCTTACCAATATGGGGAGCGATGATGTCGAGCGTATTATAGGCGACCGTATCAGCCCGCTCTATGTCTCGCTCCATGCGACCGACCCCGTACTCAGGACGCACATGCTCGGGCGCAAGAAGGGCGACGACTCGCTCGGGCACCTGAAGCGGATGACGGAGGCGGGAATCGAGGTCCATATTCAAATCGTCCTGTGCCCCGGCTTGAACGACGGCGAGGTGCTCGCCAAGACCGTGGACGACC
>MELI01000059.1:4538-5038 GCA_001767575.1 Candidatus Aquicultor primus
CTATGAGTTGAGCGCGTTTTCTAAAAAAGACGCGAAAGCGCTCATCGAAGAGGTATCAGTCTGGCAACGTAAATTCGAGCTCGAAAAGGGCCGTGCCTGGGTCTATCTTGCGGATGAGTTCTATATATCGGCCGGCGACGACCTGCCGCCGCTCGAGCATTACGATGATTTACCGCAAATAGAGAACGGCATAGGCTTGTCGCGCTTGTTTATCGACGAGGCACATGTCGCGATGGAAGGGCTCGACCACACATTACCCGTTCAAAAGCTTGCCGTCGTGACGGGGACGCTCTTTACACCCGTTCTGAGAAGGGTTATTGAAGAGTTAGAGCGAACTCATAAGCTTAATATGGAAGTCATCGCGGTGGACAATCTATTCTTTGGGGGATATGTCAACGTGACCGGGCTTTTAACCGGGAGCGATATAGTCGCGGCGGTCGGCGCATGGCTCAAAGAACACGAGCGACCCGACCTGTTGTATCTGCCGGACGTGCTGCTCA
>MELI01000059.1:5079-9111 GCA_001767575.1 Candidatus Aquicultor primus
GTTGCCGAAAATCTCGGCCTGAATGTCAAAGTCATCGAAAGCTCGGGCGCGGGTTTTATCAACAGCCTGGCAGAGTAGTCGATTGGAACCGGTTAAATTTTTAGACAGTCGAATAGTCGATTGTTTTAGTGCTTGATTTGTTTTTGCAGAACTTGGAGGTAAAACGCGAAAGATGACATATCCATTAGTCGCCGTTGTCGGCCGGCCAAACGTCGGTAAGTCGACGCTCGTAAATAGAATAGTCTCACAACAGCTCGCCATCGTCCACGAGTCGGCCGGCGTCACACGCGACCGCAACTACGTCGAAGCCGAGTGGAACGGAAAGACCTTCACGATGATCGATACCGGCGGTATCGATTTCGGGGAAGACATCTCGATGGGGCAGCTCATCACCGACCAGGCGATGCTGGCCATAGAAGAAGCCGATGTGATTGTGCTTGTCGTGGATGGCATCGTCGGCCAAATGCACGAGGACGAGATGGTCGCCAAAGTTTTGCGGGCGTCGAAGAAGCCAATCGTGCTCGCGGTAAACAAGATTGACGATATGGCGCACGAGGCGGCGATTTACGATTTCTACAACCTCGGCCTGGGCGACCCTCATCCCGTTTCGAGCAACCACGGCCGCGGCGTCGGCGACCTGCTCGACGTAATCGCGGCGCTAATTCCTTCGGTCGAGCGGATAGAAGATATCAATGAGGTAAAAGTCGCAATAGTAGGGAGGCCGAATGTCGGCAAGTCGTCGATTATAAATAAGATTTTAGGCGAAGAGCGGGCGATAGTAAGCGATATTCCGGGCACTACGCGCGATACCATCGACACGGTCCTCGAAAAAGACGGCGTCATCTACCGGTTTATCGACACGGCGGGGTTGAGGCGGCAGTCGAGCGCCAAGGAGGATGTCGAATATTACAGCTTTGTCAGGTCGCTGAGGGCGCTCGATAGGGCCGACATCGCGGTTATCGTTATAGATGCCGTCGAAGGCCCATCCACCCAGGACCAGAAGATAGCGAATCTGGCTGAAGACCGGGGTTGCGCGAGCATTCTAATTCTCAATAAGTGGGATTTGATGGATGACCCGGAATGGGCGACAAAGGTCCAGGATGTTCTCGAAAATAAGATGCGGTTTCTGGACTATGCGCCGCGCCTTAAGGTATCGGCCGAGACCGGGATGGGAATTCATAAGATATTCGAGCAGCTCAACATAGTAATGGGCGAATATGAAAAGAGGGTTTCGACCTCGGCGCTAAACGGGCTGGTAATGAAGATAAAATCGGAGGGCTTTCAGCCGTCGAAGGGCGGGAAGACGCTCAAGATATCCTATGCCGCGCAGATACGAATAAGGCCGCCGGTGTTCGTCTTCTTCGTCAACCACCCGGACCTTGTTAGCGATTCCTATAAGCGGTATATTGAGAACCAGATTAGAGACGTGTTCGTCTTTATCGGCACTCCTTTGAACATCCAGTTTAGAAGTAAATATACATAGGGTGCTGTCGGTCGTTTATTGCCGCAATCCACAAGAACCAGCAATAGGAGCCTTAATTGCCATACCTGACAGCAGCATTGGTCGTATTCGCATACTTATTAGGGTCGGTGCCTTTCGGGTTGGTCGTAAGCAAGCTCCTCTTTCGCGTCGACATAAGAGAGCATGGGAGCGGAAATATAGGGGCGACCAACGCATATCGAACGCTCGGTCCGGTCGCGGGAGCGGTGGTGCTCACCGGAGACGTCCTCAAAGCGATGATACCGGTATTTGCCGTAAGATATTTCTTAGCAGGCACACCCGATGCGGTGCCTCTGGCAAGTGTCGTAGTCGGCTTGGTCGCCATCATCGGCCACAGCTATTCGATATTCTTAAAGTTCGGCGGCGGCAAAGGGATGGCGACCGCGGGCGGCCTCATGCTGGCGCTCTGGCCGCTGGTCGCCTTGATTCTGCTCGGCATTTGGATAGCGGTCATAGCGGTGACGCGATATGTCTCGCTCGGCTCGATAATAGTGGCGATGATATTGCCGGTATTGGTCTATTTGATGTATCCGAAGACCGAGTACATAATATTCGCGCTCTTGGCGGGGTTGTTAATAATCTTTAGGCACCGCTCGAACATCGCCAGGCTTCTCGCCGGCGAAGAGCTGAAGATAGGGACGAAAGCTGAAGCGGAGGAAGGTTAAACTGAAAAAGATAGCGGTAATCGGCGCAGGCAGTTGGGGAACGGCCATAGCGAACTTGCTCGCCAACAAGGGGTATGAGGTAAAGCTTTGGGCGAGGGACGCTTCGGTCGCCGATGCGATAAACACGACAAAGCATCATCCCAAGTATCTCACCGATGTGGTGATAAACCCGGCGGTCAATGCGACCTATGATTTGGGGGATGCGGCGGACGGGGACGATGTCATTGTGATGGCGACCCCTTCCCATGTGACGCGAGAGACGCTCTTGCAATTGAGCGACGGCATCAGGGGCGAGACGGCCGTTGTCAGCCTTGCCAAGGGAATCGAAGAGGATAGCCTGAAGAGGATGTCTCAGGTCATGCGCGAAGTACTCCGTCCGGAGATGAGAAATCGCGTGGCCATTCTGTCCGGGCCGAACCACGCCGAAGAGGTGAGCCGGAGCATTCCGTCGGCGACAGTAATCTCCAGCCCCAGCCAGAATATCGCTATTCAATTGCAGGATATATTTATGACGCCGTACTTTCGCGTCTATACCAACCCGGATTTGACCGGTGTCGAGATGGGAGGGGCGGTCAAGAATGTCATCGCGATAGCGGCCGGCATATCGGACGGGCTCGGTTTTGGAGATAACACCAAAGCTTCACTCTTGACGCGCGGCCTCGCCGAGATGATACGTCTTGGCACGGCGATGGGCGCCGACGCGCGGACCTTTGCGGGGCTAGCGGGCATCGGCGACTTGGTCGTGACCTGCATGAGCCAACTCAGCCGTAACCGGCGGGTCGGCGAGATGCTTGGTAAGGGCATGAACCTTACGCGGATATACGCGGAGATGAACATGGTCGCCGAAGGCATACGGACGGCTTCCGCGGTGGCCAAGCTCGCTGAGGAATACGAGATAGACATGCCTATAACGGAGAACGTGCGAAACGTCTTATATCTCGACAAGAACGCGCTTGAATGCGTCTCAGAGTTGATGTCGCGCGGAGCGGTCGAGGAGATGCAGGGCGTTGAATGGGAAGCGGATTAGAGAGCCGAAGGCTCATCATCTATAGAAGAACGCTATGCGCGACGTGAAAAATCGCATAGCCCGACCAAAAACCAACAACAGGGAGCGCAACGATGAAAATTCTGCAAATCTCACCTCCATGGATTCGGGTTCCACCTCTTGGCTACGGCGGTATCGAGCTGGTCGTAGGGCTGCTCGCCGATGAGCTTACAAACCGTGGTCACGACGTGACGCTTATGGCGACCGGAGATTCCGACACCAAAGCCCACCTCGAGTACCTATTTGAGGAGGGGGAGACTTCTAAACTCGGCATGACACTCTATGATGCGATGCAGGTAAGCGAGGCCTACAAAATCGCCGATGAGTTCGATATCGTCCACGACCACAGCGGTTTCCTGGGCGTGGCGTTTTCTCATAGATTAAGATCGCCGATGCTACACACCCTTCACGGCCCGTTCACTGCGGATACCTCGCGGTTTTATGAGCACTTCAAAGACGCTGCTTATTATAATGCGATCAGCGAGTATCAGAAGAGCTGCCTCGACGGCTTGAATTATGTCAATACCGTCTACAACGCGGTCGATGTCGAGAAATTCGAGTATCGCGAAGAAAAGGACGACTACCTTATCCTGGTCAGCAGGGTCTGCCCCAACAAGGGCACTCATCTCGCGATAAAGGTCGCCAAAGAGCTCGGTAAGAAATTGATTCTGGTCGGCAAAATCGACCCGATAGATATGGACTATTTCGCCACGCAGGTCGAGCCCGAAGTCGATGGTGAGCAGATAATCTTCACCGGGGAGGTCGGCGATGCCGAGAAGCGCGAACTTTTAAAGAAAGCAGCGTGCTTCGTCTTGCCGATC
>MELI01000060.1:0-1460 GCA_001767575.1 Candidatus Aquicultor primus
TCACGCCGCCCGCATCCGATAAGGCCCCTGCTCCGGCCGCTTCCGAAAGCTCGAGGCCCCGCGATCCCAACGCGAATGTCAGAATAAAAATAGGCCCGGACGGCGCGGTACGCGACGTGAAGGTGAGAGATAAATAATGGAAAGTCTTGCGGTTGTAAACGTATTAAAAACATATTCAAAGCGCAGGGTCGTCGACAACGTCTCGCTCGAGGTTTTAAAAGGCGAGATAGTGGGCCTTCTCGGGCCCAACGGCGCCGGAAAGACAACGACCTTTTACATGGTCGTCGGGCTCATCATGCCCGATGAAGGACGCATACTTCTCAGCGGGCACGATATTACATACGACCCTATGTATAAGCGCGCGCGGCAGGCCATAGGCTATCTCGCCCAGGAGCCGTCCGTTTTCAGAAAACTGACGGTCGAAGAAAATATAATGGCCATATTGGAATTCACCAATCTGACGCCCGCCGAGCAGAAAGCAAAATGCGAAAAACTTCTTAACGATCTCAATATCACTAAAATTGCCAAAAGTTACGGTTACGCGCTTTCAGGCGGCGAGCGCAGGCGCGTCGAGATAGCTCGCGCGCTTACGACCGATCCTTCATTCATACTGCTCGACGAGCCCTTCGCCGGCGTCGATCCGATAGCCGTCCTCGATATCCAGCAGATCGTTAAAAAACTCAAGGAGCGCGGGCTCGGCGTTCTTATAACCGACCATTCGGTCCGCGAGACTCTGCAGATAACCGACCGCGCCTACGTTATGAATAACGGCAAGATACTTATCGCGGGACGCCCCGACGATATAGCCAATTCAGAGGAAGCGCGCAAGATCTATCTCGGCGAAAACTTCTCGCTTTAAAACCAGTCCTCGGCATCAAATTATTATTATTTTTTATACGGAGAGATAAAATGAATCTTAGTAAATCCTCACTAAATACCAGCGCGTCCGGAGAACGGCTGAACAAACTCATGCGCGAACGCCTCAAATCCGGCGCAGATAAAGATCTTATCGACGAAAGGATATGGGATCTTTTCGGCGAGGAGTGGGCCGTAATGTTTACCGACCTTTCGGGATTTTCACGCGGCGTCGAGAAATTCGGCATAATCCATTTCCTTCAGACCATATACGAGTCCGAGAGGCTGCTGCTCCCGCTTATCGATGAGTTCGACGGGATATTGCTGAAGGCTGACGGCGACAGTCTTCTGGTCATATTCAGGAACGTTAACAAGGCCGTAAGGTGCGCGGTCGAAATGCAGAAAACGGTTGAAAAATATAACGAAAAGCAGAGCGACGAAGAAAAAATCCTGCTGTGCGTCGGACTCGGTTTCGGCGGAATGCTCAAAATTGGCGACAGCGACGTATTCGGCGCCGAGGTCAACGCGGCGAGCAAACTGGGCGAAGACATTGCCCGCGCCCGCGATATACTCGTAACGCAGGCGGTGTACGACGGCTGCAGCGA
>MELI01000060.1:1530-8735 GCA_001767575.1 Candidatus Aquicultor primus
TATACGGCAAGCACCGCATTAAACATGAGCTTAAGCTAAAAGGTATTGCCGATGACATGATAGACGAGCACTTGGATGCACACTCATCCGACGATAATGAATATGCGAGAGCATTTAAGCTGGCACAAGGAAAAGTAGGCTCCTTTGAGGGCTCGGATGCCCAAAGGTCACAACGGCGCCTGAGCCAGTTCCTGATGCGAAGAGGCTATAGTTCGGCAATCGCTTATCGAGTCTGCAAAGACATCTTCGATGAATCCTGATTGAACCCGACAAGACATCAATTGCCGCCGCCGACCCTATATTTCTTAGGAACGGTAGAGCCTGCGCCAAAGGCAAATTCCTTGACACTAAAATTCTAGAGCTTTAGTATATAATTGTAGTTGTAGAAGGCAAAAATGCTCTACTAAGTAAAAACATTTAGTTTTACATAGATTATAAAAACTAAAGAAACGATAAATAGCCTGTATGGTGCAGCAATGAGGCGAGTGCATAGCCGCAGCTGGCTGCAGAGCACTATTTTAACTTAGAGAGATTTTTGCCGAGCAATAGCTCGGTATTTTTTATTTAAAGGAAGGAGGCAGCAATGGACCAAGTGCTAATTTATGTTTTAGTAGGCATCATAGCCGCAGCAGTCGGCGTTGCGACAGGGTACGCTATCCGTCGCATTTCGTCCGAAGCTAAAATCGCCTCCGCCGAAGAAGCCGCAAAACGAATATTGTCTGAAGCAGAAAAGGAAGCTGAGCAGCGAAAAAAAGAAGCTTTAATCAATGCCAAAGATGAGATTCATGCAATCCGCTCAGAGAATGAGCGCGAGCTGCGCGATCGGCGGAACGAAATCCAGCGATTAGAGAAGCGCCTCACTCAAAAAGAGGAGTCGCTCGATTCAAGGTCTAACGGGCTCGACAGAAGAGAACGAGGCTTGACCGACAAAGAAAAAGAGATGGCGAAAATCGAGGGTGAGCTATCCGAGATTTACGAAAAAGAAATGCGTTTGCTAGAGCAAATCGCAGGCTTGACAGCGCAAGAAGCGCGCCAGCTGCTCTTAAAGAGAGTAGAGGATGAGACGAGACACGAAACTGCGATGATGGTCCGCGAAATCGAGGCGAAAGCCAAAGATGAGGCGGACAAAAAATCGCGTGATATTATCGCACTCGCCATCCAGCGTTGCGCGGCTGACCACGTAGCTGAGACAACCGTCTCGGTTGTGCCCCTGCCAAGCGACGAGATGAAGGGACGTATCATCGGGCGAGAAGGACGCAATATCCGCACATTCGAGAATATCTCCGGTATCAACCTCATCATCGACGATACGCCTGAAGCGGTCATCCTGTCGAGCTTCGACCCGGTCAGGCGTGAAATCGCAAGGCTTACTCTGGAGCGGCTTATCGCGGATGGACGAATTCATCCGGCGCGCATCGAGCAGATGTATGAGAAAGCGCGCGAAGAAGTCGACGCGCATATCCGCGAGGTCGGGGAGCAAGCGACGTTCGACACCGACATTCACGGTCTGCACCATGAACTTATCAGGGTCTTGGGCAGGCTCAAGTACAGGACGAGCTACGGTCAGAACGTCCTGCAGCACTCGATTGAAGTAGCACATCTGGCAGGCATCATGGCAGCAGAGCTAGGCGCGGACATAAAGCTTGCGAGAAGAGCAGGACTCCTCCATGACCTGGGGAAAGCTATCGACCATGAAGTCGAAGGACCACACGCGGTAATCGGCGCCGAGCTGGCGAAGCGCTTCAATGAGCATGCGCAAATCGTCCATGCCATCGGAGCTCATCATGGGGAGATAGACCCGAATACGGTGGAGGCGGTGCTCGTTCAGGCTGCGGACGCGATTTCGGGCGCACGACCCGGCGCACGCAGAGAGACTCTCGAGAGCTATATCAAGCGTCTTGAGAAACTCGAGGCAATCGCCGAGTCACACAGCGGCGTGGAGAAATGCTACGCCATGCAAGCAGGGCGTGAGCTGAGAATCATGGTAAAACCGGCGGGAATCGATGACGCGATGGCCGACTTGATGGCCAGAGACATCGCCAAGCAAATCGAGGGTGAACTCGAATATCCAGGACAAATAAAGGTCATAGTCATTCGGGAACACCGGGCCATAGAGTACGCGAAGTAGGCTAAAGACGAATGCATAGAGGGCTGGAAACGGCCCTCTATTTTTTTCTGCACTCATTCAATGCTTTCAAAGTTATAAGGTCTGGCAAAACGTCTTAGAGCTTTCCAAATAGAGGCGCGAGAACACGCTAAAATCGCGCGCGCTCATCGTTCTTATAATTGACAAAGCCCTATATACGCAGGACAATAGAGATAAATACATAGTGCTAGCGGCAGGTATCATCATGGCAGAGAAAGAGAACAATCCCCTAATAAACTTCGTAGCAAACCTAACCGGAAATCAATACCTCAAAGTAGAGGAAGACCTCGGTCAGGGTTTCGTTCGCCTTAACATAAGCGAGGCCGAACGCCGGCAAGCTAAACACGATATCCAATCGATGGAAGACATCGTACTCGAGATGCTGAGAAATTCCCGCGACGCCGGAGCGTCAAGAATCTTCATCGCATCGACCAAAGAGGACAACCTCATCCGCAAAGTGACGATAACCGACGACGGGGACGGCATACCCACCGAGCTTCACGAAAGAGTCTTTGAGCCGCGGGTAACATCCAAGCTCGAAAACCTCATTACCGACCGGTACGGAATCCACGGGCGCGGCATGGCGCTTTTCTCGATAAAACAGGTCTCCGACGAGATCGACTTGGTTTTTTCAGCACCTGGAAGGGGTACAGTGTTTAGAGTGCAGACGAGCACAGGCCTTCTAAGCGAGAGAAAAGACCAGTCGACATATCCGACTATAAAGTATCGCAATGGCGAGCCGATAATCATCAAGGGACCGCATAACATAATACGAACGGTGCTTGAGTTCAACCTCGACCACCAGCACCTTGAAATATATCTCGGTTCACCGACAGAAGTACTGGCGACAGTGCGCATGATGTGCCTCGACGAGAAGGCGCGCGGGACAAGCGCGAAGTCCGAGGACTACAAGATCTGGCGGTGTTTAAAACCGATCAAAGCGGCCGGCATTCTATCGGATATCGCGGAACGCAGGCTCGGACTGAGGGTCTCTATAAGAAACGCGCAACGGATCATGAGCGAGCGCATCGTCACGCTCAAGCCATTACTTGAGACGCTCACAGCCAAGCAGGAAGAACAAGAAGAGCCTGAACGCAAGAGAATAGATCTTATGAAGACAGAGCCTCTGGCAAAAAGGATATCACAAGCAGACCTTGAGCATATTGCGCACAAGGTTAGCGATGAACTTAAAATTATCGGCGATAAGTATTTTATGGAAATATCGCCTGATCCCGAGGTTTGTGCAGATAGGGATTGTATTAGGGTAACGATTAAGCTACAATCAAAAGGGAATTATTAACATATCTGCAAAATTATAGCAGGACTTTCTTAGAACCGCATCGAATAACAGTATTACGGCGTGTCATAATATTTAGACGTAGACCGCTAAGGAGGACTTTATGGAAGTACTAAAGGTTTCATCAAAATCGAGCCCCAACTCCGTGGCCGGCGCTTTAGCTGGAGTGGTAAGAGAGCGCGGAGCCGCAGAAATGCAGGTAATAGGAGCCGGCGCACTCAATCAAGCAGTAAAGGCTATAGCCATCGCGCGTGGATTCGTAGCGCCCGGCGGACTCGACCTGGTATGCAAGCCGTCATTTGCAGACATTACGATCAATGGCGAAGAGCGAACCGCTATCAGGTTGCTTGTAGAACCTAAGTAGCAATCGGCCAGCAGATAAATATCTAATAGTTTGTTAACGGTTTAATAAAGCGTATAAGGCTGTGCTAAGATAATCTTTGCACAGCCTTTTTTTGTGCAAAAACCAAGCCCATTGACCACTCTCGATTTAAGGGGCGCGCATGCCGGTTGACCTACATATTCATACAACGGCGTCAGATGGAAGCTTCACGCCAAGAGAAGTCGTTGAAATCGCATCTTCGACCGACCTGAAGACTATTGCCATCGCCGACCACGATACGGTAGCGGCGCTCGCGGACGCCCGGCGCTATGGAGCCGAACTCGGTGTGGGCATAATACCCGCCATCGAACTGAGCTCGCGCTATAAGGGCAAAGATATCCACATCCTCGGATACTATGTCGACGACAAGAACGAAAACCTGTTAGCTTCACTCGAGCGTCTTCGCGCCTCCAGAGAAGAACGCGCCAGGCGCATCGTCGAATGCCTCCAGGGTATTGGTGTGGATATAGACTTCTCGAACGTGCTTGAACAAGCCAAGAACGCCTCGGTCGGTAGACCGCATATCGCAAGGGCCATGGTTAGAAGCGGCTACGTAAGCGACTTCAGAGCGGCTTTCACACAATTTCTAAAACGGGGAGCTCCCTGTTTTTTAGAGAAATTCGTCTATCCCCTGCAGGCGACGATAGAGATTATTCACAACGCCGGGGGTCTTGCGGTCTTCGCACACCCGGGGCTGGCTAAACTAGACGAGCATATCGATGAGTTCATCGCCTTTGGCCTCGACGGATTCGAGGCATACCATGTTGAACACTCCGAGCGGGATACCAAACGCTATTTGAGACTTGCTGAGAAGAAAGGCCTAGTGGTGACCGGAGGGTCCGATTGCCATGGACCGGTCTCGACACATGGTCAGCGACTAGGGCGGTTTCTCGTCCCCGACGAGGTCGTCGATTCTCTCTCAGCGGCTGCTAAGCGCTGATATAGCGCGCGGCCCTACCGGAAGCGGCGCCTGGCTACTGAAGTTTTGCCGCACATTTGTTACAATATTTGCCATGAAGAAATTCCATATAACGACCTTTGGTTGCCAGATGAACAAGCATGATTCGGAACGCATGGCCGGACTCCTCATAGAGCGCGGTTACGCGCCCTGCGGCGACCCCACAGAAGCCGATGTCATCATCTTCAACACCTGCGCTGTGCGCCAACACGCCGAAGACCGTTTTTTTGGAAACCTGAACAACCTGAAGGCCGATAAAAAAGCCAACCCGGACCTTATCATCGCGGTCGGCGGATGCGTCGCACAAGCCGAGCGCGAGCTTATCTTAGAGAAGTGCCCCCATGTCGACATCGTATTCGGCACACACAATATGCCCAATCTCGGCTTCATGGTCGAAGCAGCGGAGCAGGGCAGGCGTGCGGTCTGCGCAGTCGCCGATGAGATAGAGATATTGCCGACCGCCGTGCCGAGCGCGCGCGAAGAAGCGCACCATGCGTGGGTTCCTATAATTATCGGATGCAATAACTTCTGCAGTTATTGCATCGTCCCGCATACGCGCGGGCGCGAGACAAGCCGAACGCAAGAGGATATAGTCAGTGAGGTCGAGCGACTTGTCTCCGAAGGGGTTATAGAGATAACGCTTCTGGGTCAGAACGTCAACTCCTATGGGCGCGACATCTATGGCGGAAGCCGGTTCGCGCAGCTCTTGAACAGACTCAACAATGTGGCAGGGCTAAGCCGGATACGCTTTATGACGTCGCACCCGAAAGACCTGACCGACGACATCATCTACGCCATCGCAAATGGTGATAAGATCTGTGAACACGTTCATCTACCGGTACAGGCGGGCTCGGACAGGCTTCTTAGGGCCATGAACAGAAAATACACAAAAGAAGGATATTTAGCGACTATTTCGAAGATATATGAAGCGATACCCGGAGTCAGCATCACAACCGACATTATGGTGGGATTTCCAGGCGAGACCGAGGAAGATTTTTTACACACCCTGGACGTAGTCGAAAAAGCACGGTTCGATTCGGCGTTTACATTTATCTTCTCGCCGCGCGAGGGCACGCCGGCAGCGACGATGGCGAACGAGGTACCCGCCGGTATAAAATCGGAGCGATTCGACCGGCTGCTAGCCTTACTGAACGGGATAAACCTTGAGAACAATCTGGCGCTCCTTGGCCAAGAGCTGGAGGTCTTTGTCGAAAGCGTCAGCAAAAGAGACGATAGCATACTGACCGGGAGAACCCGGACTAACAAAATAGTCAATTTCGAAGGATCGGCCGACTTAGTCCATACGGAGGCGGTTACCCGAATAACCCAAGCTAAAACATGGTCTTTACGTGGTGAGCTACTCGAAGTAGCAGTTAAAAGCTAGTGTCGTGGTCATGCCGTTTTGAGCGGCAAAGGGGGAGCTAATGCCTGTTGTAATCGGTTGCTTGATGCCTCACCCACCTATTATAATCCCCGAGATAGGCAGGGATAATATAGATCGCGTATCGTCGACAGTGCGGGCGATGGATGTCATATGCGCCGAGGTCGCTAAGGCGAATCCGGAGACACTCATAGTCATATCGCCGCACAGCGCCGGTTTTGCCGACAGTATTGCGGTCAAAGCGACCCGCATTCTGGCCGGCTCGTTCAAGGATTTCGGTGCCCCGAATATCCGCCTGATAGCAAATCTTGACGAAGAGCTACTCGCTGCGTTGTTTGTCGAGGCCGAGAGGTACAGCGTATCGCTGACCAAAATCGGAAACGACCACATCAAACTATTCCAGTCGGAGGAACTCGACCACGGTGTCCTTGTGCCGCTTTACTTCATTCAAAAATATATCGACGTCCCGGTGGTATCGCTCGCTGTGAGCTACGCGGGAGCGGACGAGCATTACACGCTAGGCGTCGCTATCGAGAAAGCCGCTAACCGCGCCGGCAGAAGAGTGGCCGTCATCGCCAGCGGCGACCTCTCGCACCGGCTCACCCCGGGTGCGCCTGCCGGCTTTAACCCGCGCGGAATCGACTTCGACGCGAAGATAGACGGGATAATCGACACAGGAGACTTCAATGAACTCTTCGAACTCGACCCGATGCTTGTCGAAGATGCCGGCGAATGCGGCCTACGTTCGATATACGCGCTCGCGGGATGCTTTAATGGGCTGCAAGTTCACACCAATATCCATTCTTATGAGGGACCGTTTGGCGTCGGTTACCTGGTAGCGTCGGTCCTCCCGGGGCGACCCGACGCTGAACGCGAATTTATGGTGCTGGCTTTCGGAGAAGCGGCCGTAGTCTTTCCCGAGGCGAACGAGACTGAGGTCGAGGACTCGGCACCGGTGAATTGTGACTCCAATGACGACGCGGCCGAGGAGCCGCCGGCGGCGCCGGAGTTTAGCGAGCCCGTCAAGCTGGCCAAACTCAG
>MELI01000060.1:8742-18868 GCA_001767575.1 Candidatus Aquicultor primus
CAATATATTAGAGTTGGACACGTCGTCGAGCCACCCGAAAATACCCTCAAGGAATTGCTCGACCGACGCGCGGGGGCCTTTGTCTGTATTAAAATCGATGGCGAGCTCAGGGGCTGCATCGGAACGATTCAGCCTACAGAAGAGAACATCGCGCGAGAAATAATGGCCAATGTCGTCCAGGCCGCCCATGCCGACCCCCGTTTTACGCCTATCAGCGAAGCGGAGCTGCCGCTCCTACAATACTCGGTGGATATTTTGGACGCACCGGAAAAAATAGATTCTATTTCGCACCTCGACCCCAAGCTATACGGGGTGATTGTCAGAAAAGGCTCGAAGACCGGCTTGCTCTTGCCCAATATAGAGGGCGTAGATACGGTCGAACATCAACTGGCTATCGCCAAGCAAAAAGCGGGCATTCCCGTACACGACCAGACCGATTTATATAGATTCAAAGTGACCAGGTATGAATAGTAAACTGATGGTAATCGCCGGTCCGACTGCGACCGGCAAGACCGCCGTCTCGGTAGAGCTGGCGAAAAAGCTCGACGGCGAAATCGTATCGGCCGACTCTATGCAGGTCTATCGGCGCCTGGACATCGGGACGGCTAAGACTACCGCCGAAGAAATGGCCGGGGTACCGCACCACCTCATCGACATCATCGAACCGAGCGAGCCTTTTAGCGCAGCCGCGTACCAGCTCCTCGCGGACGCTGCCGTAAAAGAGATCGCGGCGCGCGGCAAACTGCCTATCCTGGTCGGCGGCACCGGTTTGTATATCAGGTCCGTCATAGATGACTTGGAGTTCCCGGCGGGAGACCTCACATCCGAGATACGGGAGCGCTTGCAGGACCGCGCGGCCGACACAGAGCCGGAGACGCTCTACCGCGAGCTGCTCACTAAAGACCCAGCGGCCGAAAATATCATCCACCCCAAGAACAAGCGACGCATCATTCGCGCACTCGAGGTAATCGAGCAGACCGGGCGGCCATTTAGCGATTTTCATAAGGCTTGGTCGAACCGGAGTTCCCGTTATGACCTGGCGATGTTTGGCTTAACCGTGGAGCGGGCACTGCTACATGAGCGCATCAATGTTCGTGTGGATCGCATGGTCGCGGATGGTTTGCTCGACGAAGTATGCTCGCTCATCGACGCAGGTTATGAACAATTTTTGACATCACAGCAGGCCATAGGGTATAAAGAAGTTATTCGCCACATAAAAGGCGAGATGTCTTTAAATGACGCGATTTCGACGATAAAAGCGAGAACCAGGCAATACGCTAAACGCCAGATGACATGGTTCAGGGCCGACCCGCGCATAACGTGGGTCGACATGACGGAGAAATCCGCAGGCGCGGCTGCCGAAGAGATATTAGCCCATCTTGGAGGCCGATTTACTTTGAAAGGGTAACCATGTTATTGAATTTCGCCAAATATGAGGGTTTGGGAAACGACTTCATATTAATTAAAAATTTGGACGGCGCGATTGCTCTGACTGTCGAGCAAATAGCGAGGCTCTGCGACCGCAACTTCGGAATCGGTGCCGACGGCTTGATATTCGCCAGACCTTCGGCAAGCGCCGATTTCTTTATGGATTACTATAATTCGGACGGCTCGCTCGCCGAGATGTGCGGCAATGGTATCCGGTGCTACACTAAGTACCTGGTAGACGAGTGGTTGACCGACAAGTCCACCCTCATCATTGAGACCAGAGCCGGACACAAACAGGTCGAGCTGGTCTTTGACGGCGGAAAAGCGATAGGGGCAAAGGTAGACATGGGCGCACCCGAACTTGCAGCGCTGGAGATACCGGTTCGCGTCGAAGCCGAAAAGGCAATAGATGAGCAGTTCACCTTCGGCGATACCATTATCAGAGCGACCTGTGTTTCGCTGGGCAACCCTCATTGCGTCATCTTTGTCGATGATGTAAAAGAAGCGCCTGTACAAACACTAGGTCCTGTTATCGAGACGAGCGACTACTTTCCACAGAAAACAAACGTCGAATTCGCGCAAATCATATCGAAAGATGAGATCGCGCTGCGCGTCTGGGAACGGGGCTGCGGGGAAACGCTCGCTTGTGGAACCGGTGCCTGCGCTACGTTGGTCGCCGCCGCGCTCAACGACAAGACCGGCCGTTTCGCGGTCATACATCTGCCCGGCGGGGACCTCTCTGTTACCTGGAATGAGGATGACGGCATACTGATGGAGGGGCCCGCCAAAAAGGTCTTCACGGGATCAATAGACGTTAAGTAACACTAGTCCTCATGACTGCAACAGTGACGGGTCGCCCCGCAAACCATAGCATCTGGCGTTTACTCAACCTGGATCGAGCATTTCCTGGTGCTAGAACCCTTTATTGGCCGAATTTACCATTAATGCCTAGCATTACCAGGGCAATATGTGTTAGTTTTAAAAGCAAATTGTTATGCCGAACGAGAGGGCTATATAGCTGCATGATAGAAATGAGGAGGACGTAGCGGTAATGAAACTTGCAAAGAGAATCGACAACCTTCCACCATATTTGTTTGCGGAAATCGACAAAAGGGTTGCGGAGAAGCGCGCACAGGGAGTAGATGTCATAAGCCTGGGAATAGGCGAC
Source organism: Candidatus Aquicultor primus (assembly GCA_001767575.1). Classification (GTDB taxonomy): domain Bacteria; phylum Actinomycetota; class Aquicultoria; order Aquicultorales; family Aquicultoraceae; genus Aquicultor; species Aquicultor primus. The sequence goes on from MELI01000060.1 coordinate 11,339, forward strand.
CCTGTAGAGCCGACGCCGAAACACATAATCGATAAACTTGCGGAACAAGCCGAAAACGCCGTTAACCACCGCTACCCATCATATTTCGGCATGCCCGACTTCCGGCGCTCGATTGCCGGCTGGTACAAAAAGCGTTTCAATGTCGACCTCAACCCGGACACCGAAGTCCTACCGCTGATCGGCTCGAAAGAGGGCATCGCGCATATAAACTTCGCCGTGCTCGATGCCGGCGATACGACGCTCATCGCCGACCCCGGCTATCCGGTCTATAACACCGGCGCCATTCTCGCCGGTGTCAACCCGGTTCACGTGCCGCTGGTCGAGGAGAACGACTTCCTCCCGGACCTGGATGCGATTGACGCGGGCACTCGCGAGGCGGCCAAGATGCTGATGTTGAACTATCCGAACAACCCGACCTCGGCCATAGCCGGCGACGACTTCTTCAAAGACCTTATCGGCTGGGGAGCGAAAAACCAAGTAATCATCGCTCACGATAATCCATACTCGGAAATCACTTTCGACGGGTACGTCGCACCGAGCTTCCTGCAGTACCCGGGTGCCAAAGAGGTCGGCATCGAGTTCAACTCCTTATCGAAGACTTATAATATGACCGGCTGGCGAATCGGTTGGGCTTGCGGAAACGCGAAAGTTATCGAAGCGCTAGGCAGGGTCAAGACCAACATCGACTCGGGCATCTTCAACGCCATTCAGCATGCGGGAATCGAAGCGCTCGAAGGTCCGCAAGATATTATAAAAGAGATGTGCGACATCTACCAGAAACGCCGCGACCTGGTCATGGATGCGCTTGGCAAGCTGGGGCTCGAAGCGCGCGAACCGAAAGCTACGATTTACGTCTGGGTTAAAGTCCCGGGGGGCTATACCTCGGCGAGCTTTGCGACGCACGTCCTCGACAGCGTCGGCGTCATCGTATCGCCGGGCAACGCTTACGGACCATCCGGCGAGGGATACGTTAGAATCTGCTTGAGCGTCAAAGACGACCGCCTAGTCGAGGCGCTCGATAGAATAAGGACGCTGGTTTAAGGATTGTCTAGGAAAAAGCCGGCGACAACGCCGGCTTTTTTATTGGCCGGGATGTCGGATATGCGCCATATTGGCCGGTCTCGCATTTAGAGTGCGCCGTGATTAAGTCTCTTTTTGATACAAAAAGACCATTGGCGGTATAACTATTTTAGCAGCGGGTTTTATAATGGAGGAAAGCGCATCAAACAGACGAGTTTCGTGACCGAAAAAGAGGCCGAAAAGGCTGTCATAGTGGGGGTGCAGATTGGCACTGAGAGCGATTGGGAGGCCGAGCAGACCTTAAACGAGCTGGAACAGCTCGCCTCCACTGCGGGCGCCGAGGTCATCGACAGGGTGAGCCAACGGCTCTCAAAACCCAACGTGCGCACCTTTATCGGACCGGGCAAGGCCGAGGAAATATTCGAAACCGCCAAAAGCGCGGGTGCGGACATCGTCTTCTTCGATGTCGACCTCTCACCGTCACAGCAGAAAAACCTCGAAGACATCATGACCAATATCAAGATTCTCGACCGCACCGGTTTGATTCTCGACATCTTCGCTCAGCACGCGCGCTCGGCCGAGGGCAAGCTCCAGGTCGAACTGGCGCAGATGAACTACATCCTGCCGCGCCTCAAAGGAATGTGGGGACACCTCGAGCGCCTATCGGGCGGAATCGGCACCAGGGGGCCCACAAGAGGGCCGGGTGAGACGCAGCTCGAGTCGGATAAGAGGATGATACGCAAGAGCATCCAGCGCCTTACGAACGAGATAGAGGAGCTCAAAAAGAACCGTGCGGTCCAGCGACAGCGACGTCAAAAACAGGGCATCTTCAACGTATCGCTCGTCGGATATACGAATGCCGGAAAATCGACCCTATTGAACGCCCTGACTGGAGCGGGAGTGCTGGTTGAAGATAAGCTTTTCGCCACGCTCGACTCGACGACGCGCAAACTCAGTGTCGCCCATCGTAAAGAGGTCGTGCTCTCGGATACGGTCGGGTTCATCAAGAAGTTGCCCCATCAGCTGGTGGCGGCATTCCGCTCGACCCTCGATGAAGTCAGAATGGCCGATTTGCTCCTGCACGTCGTCGACGCGGGCCATCCGCGTATGGAAGGGCAGATAAAAGCGGTAGAGGACGTTTTGGCCAAACTCGACGCCGATGAAAAGCCGCAGATACTGCTCTTCAACAAAATAGACCTCCTGGATGACGCGGACCTTGAACGCATCAAGAGAGTCTACCCTGGAAGCGTTCTCGTCTCGGCGCTAAAAGGGACCGGTCTGGAGGGGATACAGGAGGCCATCGAGCGGGAGCTTCGCAAGCGCACCGTCCGTCTCCACCTGCTTATCCCTTATACAAAAGGGGCTTTTTTGCAGCGACTATACGGCACCGGAACCATCATATCGGAGACGCACACGGCTGAGGGCACCGAACTCGTCGTCGATATGCCCGAAGGCGACCTCGACGAATACGCGCAATTTGAACACGGTGGGAGCTAACCTAAAAACCGCAACGCAAGCCGCCTTCACCCAAACGAGTGAACAAAGGCTGATACTCCGTGTTCAAGGCGGTAATTTCCATGCATATCGACCGCCGCCCGTGAGATTAGCTATTGCATAGTACATGCATTTTCATCTAGTATGTAAATACTAATCGTCTATATCTAAGGGAGATGACTATGGCGCGACGTGCTAAAACAAAGGAAACGCCGGAACTGGCCGATATCGGCCTCGGCGAACTCGAAGCTGCGGTAATGCAGATAATCTGGGAAAAAAACATCAATACGGTCAAGGATGTCTTTATGGAACTTTATCCAAAGAGACGTCTTGCGTATACAACCATAATGACTGTAATGAGAAGGCTTGCCGAAAAAGGCGTTCTCGAACAGGATAGGGCGGCGAAGACCTATTACTATAAGGCGAAAGTCAGCCAGGAGGATATGGCGGAGAGTATGATAAACTCGGTCGTCGACAAAGTATTGGGCAACGTCAGTGCCGACATCGTTATCGGCATCATAAAGAAGCACAGCTTGACGTCGGATGAATTAATTGCCTTGGAGCGGAAACTCGGTAGCGCCAAATAGGGCTGTCTTGCTAGAGCTTTCGCATCAAGCCTACGACTTTGCCGAGTATGCTAAGGTCGTCGACGATGATCGGCTCCATTCGCGGGTTCTCGGCTTTGAGCATGAAGCTCTTTTCTCGCTTAAAGAAACGCTTGACGGTGGCTTCGTCTTCGACTAGCGCCACTACGATATCTCCATTGTCAGCGTTGTTTTGCTGCCGCACTACCAGGTAATCGCCGTCGAATATGCCCGCGTCTATCATGCTCTCGCCGCTGACCTTGAGAAGAAAGCTGTTATCGCCTGCTATCTCTACCGGAACGGCGATGATATCCTCTATGTTCTCCTGGGCTAGCAAAGGCATACCCGCCGCGACCCGTCCGACCAGCGGAAGACTTTTGACCCTGGACGAGCTCACACCCGCTGTGCCCGCTCGAAAATCCAAGACTTCAAGGGCGCGCGGTTTTGTCGGGTCGCGCCTGATGTAGCCCTTCTTCTCAAGCGCCGCCAGGTGGCTATGAACAGTCGAGCTAGAGGTCAAACCTACCGCCTGTCCTATCTCTCTAACCGATGGCGGATATCCGATTCTGCTTATCTCCGCAAGAATGTAGTCTAATACTTGCTTTTGACGTTGGGTCAAATCTATGCGCTCCATAGTGCCTCCTCCGCTACGGCAAATCGTTGTAAAAACTATAACACAAAACTATGTTCCCCACAAACATAGGTTCGATTGAACGCTGACGCCCCATCCATGTTTATGGTCGGCAAGGGAGCGCTTGAAATTTTTCAAGCACTCTATGCAGCGGTTATTTTAACTGCGCAAAAGATTCTTCTGAATATGGATTGTCGACACCATATATAGTGGTATACTTAGGTAACACACTCAATATGTTGTGGATAAACCTGTGGATAACCAGTGAACAAGGTGCAAGCGTGAGGTGTCCTTACTGCGGTTATGCTGATTCAAAGGTAATCGATTCGAGGCTGAACGAAGCGGGCGACGTGACTCGGAGGAGGCGCGAATGCCTCGAGTGCGGCAAACGAGTAACATCCTTTGAACGAATAGAAGAGCAACCGCTTACCATCATCAAGAAGAACGGGGAACGCGAGCCGTTCAGTAGAACGAAGCTGCTGGAAGGCATCTTAAGGGCGCTTGTTAAGAGGCAGGTAGAAAGGGAGATAATTGAGCGGATAGTGGACGATATCGAAAGTAGCCTAAGGAACGAGTTTAGGCACGAGGTCGCATCTCGGGAACTCGGAGACCGGGTTCTCCGGGCCCTGAAAGAAGTAGACAAAGTGGCTTATATTCGCTTTGCCTCTGTTTATCGGGACTTTAAAGATTTAGAAGAGTTCACACAAGAATTGAAGATACTAACGTAGTCCGATTAGAAGCAAAATCTATGATCATAACGGAGTAATTCTTGTCATAACATTCAGCAGTAGCCATACTATTTATTCGCATTAATATTCGCAGCGATATTCGAAGCCAACAGAGGCAAAGCGTATTTTTAATGTACAGGCCGTTTCATAGGAGGTAATAGTAGTCATGTCCAAGTTCAGCGTCGCAGCAGAGACCGAAGAATCAAAAGAGCCTGACAGTAAGCTGAAGAACGAGAGAATCATAAATGTCGTTAAAACCCATCCCGAAGAGGGTAGCGCAACCGACATCGCGCTCCTCGTCAGTACCTCCTCCAAGGCCGAAATAAACATCTGGGACAAAGAAAAAATCACTAACTCACTCATCAAAGAGACCGGGGCGGGCGAAAGCCTCGCGCGCGAAATAGCCGATGCGGTCGAGCACAAACTCTTTGAGAGCAACTTCAGCTCGATAACGACGAGCATCATCAGAGAACTTGTCGATTTGGAGCTGCTCCAGAGAAACTTGACCATCATGCACAAAAAACACTCGCACCTCGGCTTGCCGATGTTCGATGTGGAAGAGATAATCAACAACGCCAACAACGAAAACAGCAACACGACCCATAATCCGGAGTCTATAAACCTTACGCTCGCCGAGACGATTCTTAAAGAGTTCGCGCTGCGCAAGGTCTTCAGTGAGGATGTGGCGCTCGCGCACTTGATGGGCGATCTCCACCTTCATGACCTCGGCTTTATAATCAGACCATACTGCGGGGGCCACTCGCTCGAATATATCAAGAAGTTCGGTTTGTCGCTTCCCAATATCACCAGCACGTCGAAACCGGCACGTCACCCGGAGGTCTTAATCGGCCACATGGTCAAGATGGCCTCGAGCTTGCAGGCTCACTACGCCGGCGCGGTCGGCTGGGAAGCCGTCAACATGTTCTTCGCGCCGTATCTCGTCGGCCGAACATATGATAACATCAAGCAGCTCGCGCAGATGCTGATATACGAGTTCAACCAACTAGCCGGCGCCAGGGGCTCGCAAGTCACCTTTACCGACTTCAACCTCTATTGGAACATTCCGAAACACTTCGCGGACACACCGGCCGTGGGCCCGGGTGGGGAGTACACCGGCAAGACCTATAAAGAGTATGAAAAAGAAGCGCAGGCTTTCGTCAGAGCCATGTTCGAGATATATCTCGAGGGCGATGCGAACGGTAAGACCTTCGTCTTCCCGAAACCGCTGCTCCACATCAACGACGAGTTCTTTAAAACGAACGGCTGGGAAGAATTCCTGGAGCTGGCGTGCCATGTCGCGTCGAAGCAAGGCATCACTTACTTCGTCTTCGACCGCGGCGATGAGGTAACCGTAAGCCAGTGCTGCCGCCTCAAGCTGAAATTGGGCGAGCAAGACCTGGTGGAAGCCAAAGCCCCTGAGAAGATGAGGTTCTCGGCGCTGCAAAATGTCACTATCAACCTGCCGCGAATAGCATATAAGGCGATGGGTAACGACGAATTGCTCTTTGCCGAGCTAAACCGGACAATGGAGATGGTGGCCAAAGCGCACGTCCAGAAGAAGGCCTTCATCGGCGAATTGATGGAGCTGGGTCCGCGCGGACCGCTGGCGATGCTGTGCTCATCCCGCGACGGGGAACCGTATCTAAGGATGGACCGCTTGACCTATCTCTGCGGCCTTCTCGGGCTAAACGAACTGGTCGAGACGCACACCGGCATGCAGCTTCACGACTCGGACGAAGCCTTGAAATTCGGCCTCAAAGTCATCTCGCACATGAATTTGAAGTGCAGGCAACTCTCCGAGCAGTATGATATCAAGATGGTTCTCGAGGAGTCGCCAGCCGAATCATCCGGCTATCGCCTCGCCAAGCTCGATATGAAATACTATCCGACGCAGACCAAGAACGTCATCAAAGGCAAGGTCGAGAGCAACGAGTATTACTATACGAACAGCATCCACATCTCGGTCGAGGCGCCGGTAGACTATGTGGAGCGCGTAAGAAAGCAGAGCCTCTTCCATCCGCTGATAGAGGCGGGTGCGATTGTACATGTTTGGTTAGGAGAGAAAGAGCCTTCGCCAAAATCGATTGAGAACTTCGTCTTAAAGACCTTTAAGGGCACGCACGCCGAGCAAATCGCGTTCAGCCCGGAGTTTACGGTATGCGAAGGCTGCCGGCGCACCTCACGAGGCCTCATGGATGCCTGCCCGGAGTGCGGCTCGGAAGAGGTCTACGGCATAACCAGAATCGTAGGGTATTACTCTAAGATACCGACTTGGAACAAAGGCAAAGCGGGCGAACTGGTAGATAGAATAAGGACGGGATTAATAGCGGAGACGAGCGTCTCCGGTAATGGATATGGCTGTTAGGCTGGAGGATGCAATAAATGTCGCGGAAAGTCAAAGTCTTTTGGAAGAACGCGTGCCCAAAGTGTCCGGCGGCCAAAGCATTGGTATCGGGGAGCGGTAACACCGAACTTTTCAATCTCGATGAGGTCGATGGGATGGCCGAGGGCGCCTTTTACGGAGTGTTGTCGACTCCGTCGATTATAGTGACCGACAGCGAAGGCCGGGAGCTTGCCGCGTGGCGCGGTGAAGTCCCGAGCAAGAAGGATATCGTTGAATGGCTGTAAAGACTAAGCAAAATTTCGCCATAAAAGGCTATATCCCGCTTAGCATGCTCGACTGGGAAGGGCGGCTCGTTACGACCGTCTTTCTCGGCGGCTGCAATTTTCACTGCTCGTTCTGCCATAATGCCGAACTCGTGACCAGCGCGAGACAGCTCCCCGATGTCCCCTGGGATATCATCGAAGGCGTGCTTGCCCAAAAAGCCGGCTGGATAGACGGCGTTTGCATATCGGGAGGCGAGCCGACCCTGGATAACGGGCTCGTCGAGCTTTTAAGACTCATCAAAAAGAACGACCTGCAAGTCAAGCTCGACACCAACGGAACCCGCCCGGACGTATTGCGCGACCTCATAGACGAGTCGCTCATCTCCGCGGTCGCGATGGACATCAAGACAACCTTTAACAAGTACCATCTCGTGGCAAAAGCGCAAGATGCGGCAGACCGGGTGAG
>MELI01000060.1:18980-21586 GCA_001767575.1 Candidatus Aquicultor primus
GCTACACACTTCAACAGTTCAACCCGAAGACGGTCATGAAGGCGGAGGCGGGCAAAATCCAGCCGCTCACGACCGGGGCCCTCAAGGAGCTGGTAGAAGAGGTATCCGCAATCCTAGCGGCGGCAAGCGCATAAAAGCCGACCGCCCCATGAGCTTGCGCTAAACAAGCTTTTCAGTCGCTCGCAAGCTTCTTCTTAGATTCCATAATTAAACAACTTCTTTCTGCGCAGGCCGACCGGCGGCCCTGTACTATGGTTTGAGCTAACTTAATCTAAAACCTCTAGCTTGAATCGAGCCTAATCGGTATATTTATATACAGGGTAGCTTTTATGGTGCCCCTAACTTGTCGAGGCATACCAGAGCGAACTTGTGGCGATTAAGAATATCATTATGATGATTCGGCGCCGGCATAGCGGTGCGGGTGGTTGGCATAAAAAAGCAACTGACACGGGAACAGAATTTAAACCGGTGGATGCTTAACATCCTTTTATTAACCGTTCTCATCGTTCCGCTTGCGATGTCCAGGCCACTACTGCTATTACAGGACCAGTTCGACCTGCCAAAACTATTGACGTTGAGGCTGTTTCTCCTGTCAATTGTCGTGCTCTGGTCGGGTAAGATATTGATTACGGAGCGAGTTAAGTTTCGCTGGAGCCGGTTTGACTTGGCGCTCGTCGGGTTTCTTGCTTTGGCACTGATTTCCTCGATTTTCTCCATCCACTTTCCAACAGCCATTCATGGTCGATACGAACGCTATGAGGGTTTGTTGACTTTAATCAGTTACGGACTACTGTACTTTTTCGCGGTTCAAGTATTTTCAGATTTTGGCAGAGTATCACGCCTGAATAAAGCCATAATTATTTCAGGCGGATTAGTCGCACTGTATGGTCTTTTGCAGTATTTTGGATTAGACCCGCTTCCATGGACCGGCGTCCCATTTGAGGAAAGAAGAAGCTTTGCTACTTTCGGCAACCCGGATCTTCTGGCCGGTTTCCTTGTGTTGGTCATACCGTTGTCTTTAGCTGAATTCTTGAGAGCGGGCAACAAGCGAGACAGTTTGTGGATAGGGTTTAGCCTTTTTCTGGTTTTCGCATGCTTGCTAACCGCATTTACACGCAGCGCTTGGATTGGGGCTGCGGGCTCACTCCTCGCTTTCATGGTGCTCGGCGGTCGAGCCGTCTTCAGCGATATCCGAAGACTTCTAGCCATAAGTCTTCTATTCGTTTCGATTTTTGCGCTACTCGCAGTCTTTTCAATTAGCTCGGGACATACCGTCACAAATCTGTTTGCGCGCATTAAATCGACGACTCAAATTACCGAAGGTAGCGCAGCGCAACGCCTTGAGATATGGAAGGCCGGGTCTCAAATGATTTCCGATAACGCGCTGCTGGGTTCCGGGCCGGACACCTTTAGGCTTGCCTCCGGGAACTATGAGACTCTTGAGTTCGTTAAGATGACGCAGGGGATGACCGTAGCAGACAATGCGCATAACTACATCATACAGCTGGCCGCAACGGTAGGCGTCCCCGCGGTGCTGCTGCTGATGCTTTTTCTCGCCGCCGCCATATTTATTTCAATCAAGAGTATGCGAAAAACCGGCGCACCCGAAAGACTTGTCTCGGCCGGGCTGCTCTCCGCCATCTTTGGTTATCTCATCTATCTTCTCCTTGGCTTAAGCGTCGTTGGAAGCAGCAGCGTTTTTTGGATACTATGCGGGGCGCTGGTCTCTGCCACAACAACCGCAAGAAACACCGCGATAGACTTTCAAGGAGCGCGCACCGCAAGCATTAAGGCGGCCGTAGCTATGCTGGTATTGTTTTCAGCGATCTCGGCCTATTTTGCCCTTGCTATGTTTAGAGCAGACTACCATTACAGCCGGGCGCTATTTTTAAGCACGGCGGGTGACCCCAATGCAACCATTATCAGCTACGAAAAAGCCATCGGCCTTTACAAGAACGGTAAATATTATGACGACTACGGTGCTTACCTTGAAAAGGCCGGCTGGGAGTATGGGAACTATGACCTGACCAGCAGCTCTATCAGCATCCTTAGAGACGCTGTCAGATTCGAGCCCGAGGAAGCGGACCATTACATTTACCTGGCCAATACGGTTCTACAGAGCACTTCTAACCCCAATGCCCCTGAGCTGGTCTATGCGGAACAAGTGCTCAATGCGGCGATTCTCAAACGCGCAAACTCGATTCCCGCACGAGTCATCCTTGCGCAGGTCATGTTCAACCAAAATCGATATAGTGATGCTGTTCCGATTCTGCAGTTTGTTTTGAATATGAGCCCTGATCATATCAATGGCAATTTGTTGATGGCGCAATGTTTGGAGCGCTTAGGAAACAACCAAGAAGCGCTGCGCTTTTATAGAAAACTCCTGTCTCTACAGCCCGAGCACCGCGAGGCCAAGGCTTCGATACAGAGACTTCAGGGAGAAGCGGACTAGTGCTATCCGCACAGCGCAGCATAGGAAAGAGACCCGTGATACACGGGTCTCTTTTGTGTTTTATTCTATGTTGTAAGTCATCCGTTGCTGTTGTTTTGTTTCATCCGTTGTAAGTCTTTGCGTGTAATCCTTGCTGTATTAGCGATTCAACTTT
>MELI01000061.1:0-1633 GCA_001767575.1 Candidatus Aquicultor primus
GCCGAACTTAATATAGAGATGTTGCGCTTTGGTATTAGACTTTCGCACCTCAAGCGTCAAGCGCTTGATGCCCCGTCTGGTGACCCGCTCGACGGCTTCGAGCATCAAATAGGTCGCGATGCCTTTGTTTTGATATGGAGCTGACACGGCAATATTGGTCACATGCCCCTCATCGAGCACATGGTACATGCATGCAAACCCGACTACGCTCTCACCGAGCACCGCGACAAGGCACATATTGTGCCGCTTATTAGCTATCTCTCGCTGAAACGTGAGGCGGCTCCACGGAGTGGCGTGTGCACTGGTTTCAATAGCGTAGACCTGGTCTACATCGACCTCCGTCATCTCGCGGACTTCTGGTTTTATCGTTATCATGACATGCTCACCTCTGATGTCGTTTTTCCCACATCTCTTCCGCTTGAGACAGTCTCACGTAAATCGGCGCCAATTTGTACAACTCATCGAACTCGCCCGCGACAATGCGGGGCAGCGCCAGAGTGGCCAAATCGGAAGCCCGCGGCCACCATGCCGCTTCCGCCGCAAAGACGGCGCGCTCACCCAACGTCTCGGCTAAGACTCCCTCGTAGAGGCTGACTGCGTCTCCTGCAAAAACAACCCTCTCATACCCCTCATCCAGAAGCTTTTTCGCGAGTTCATCGGGGTGAATCGCCATGAACTCCGTAATTCTCTCGATGGAACCGTCTGTCGGGCGGTAGAGCGCAGTATAGACCTCTGCTCGCTTCGCGTCGATTATGGGGCAGACGATGCCCACCTCCGATATATTCCTATATGCAATCGCGTCGGCACTCGGGACGCCGTTGATAGGGACCTCCAAGAGCTGGGCGAAAGTGCGCGCGATGACCATGCCGATTCGCAAACCGGTATATGAGCCCGGACCGCTTCCAACGACAATATGTGTAACATCGTCTATCTTAAAGCCTTTTGCGACCAGCAGCTCATCGACGAATGGGATGAGCTTGGCCATGTGGCCCCGGGGCATCCAGTTCGTCTCTTCGCCGACTATTGTATCCCCGTTATGGAGCGCTACCGTCAGCACCGGGCTCGAGGTATCGAGACTAAGAATCAACACGATCTGCTCCATCCAGCCATTTATCGACCTGCTTCTTCCACCGTTCGCCGTGGGGAGTGACCTCTATCTGTCGAAGGTCTTCGTCGACCGGGCGCAGTATCCTTATCGAGAGGCGCTCCTCGGGCAAGATCTCCTCGACCCTGTCGCCCCATTCAACAACCGAGACACCTTCGCCGTAGAAATATTCGTCGGCGCCGAGCTCTTCGAGCTCTTCTGCGGAGGCCAGCCGGTAGACGTCGAAATGAAAGAGCGGCAGCTTACCTTCATACTCCTTGATAATCGTGAAGGTCGGGCTGGTAACGGGCTCATCGATGCCGAGGCCGACGGCAAGCCCTTTTGCAAAGACCGTCTTGCCTGCCCCCAGGTCGCCGCTTAAGCTTATGAAATCACCTTTCGTTAACATAGGAGCCAGCTTGCGAGCCAACTCCCAGGTCTCCTCGGGTGAATGTGTTATGACTGTTAACATACAGACCTAAAATCTCGTTTACACTTCATTATATGATGCCCGCGCTGCCACAACCGCTAGAATAGTCCCATCTGCTC
>MELI01000061.1:1710-4289 GCA_001767575.1 Candidatus Aquicultor primus
CCTCAACATAGAGCCGGAGATTTTCGAAATCCTCGGTCAGCGGCTTCATATTCGCGCGCGAATGAAGCGCGGCGGCCGGGTGGTAAATCGGCACTACGAGATGGGTACCCTTGATGAATTTCTGCCCGTGGATGCTGCCCATCGCTACATTTTTCATCTCTAGAATCACGGACGAGGCGAAACGACCGAGCGTGGCGATGACCTTTGGCCCAATCAAGTCCATCTGTGAAAAGAGATACAGGTTCGTGCATGTCTCTATCTCTTCGGGTTTCGGGTCACGGTTGCCGGGTGGCCTACACTTAACGACATTAGTGATATACACATCTTCGCGCTCGAGACCGATTGTCTCCAAAAGTTGCGTGAGCAACTTGCCGGCCGCGCCCACAAACGGAATGCCCTGCTTGTCTTCGTTGGACCCCGGGGCTTCCCCGATAAACATGATGTCGGCGCGGGGATTGCCGTGGCCAAAGACGACCTGCGTCCGGCCTTGCTCCGCAAGTGGACACAGCATGCACCCGATCGATGATTCCGCCAGTTTCGAAAGTTCTTCCATTAAACCACCTAGTGTCCGCATGTACTGCAATTCGTGCTCGAACACGAGCCGCATCCGCCGCCAAAACCGCTTTTGCCACCCGAGGCGAACCCGAACGACGAGAAGAGCTTCTTGATTTGGGTATTCCCGCACTTGGCGCAGGCCGGCGTTTCGGCATACGTGACGGGTACCAATCTCTCGAAGACGCACCCGCATTTCTCGCACTTGAATTCATATATGGGAATAAAACTCACCTACTATAACTACTGTTATTCTCCGGTTTTGTGACCCTTTAAATTCTACCAGCTTTGCGTTTTTTTGCCAAAGAGTGCTGTTTATTAAGGCTCAAAACACTACGTTCGAGCACCAGATGTAAACAAGCACATCGAACACGTATCGACAAAATCATCCTCGACTGACAAACCCAAGCCTGCAAATCAAACAAAAAAGGCCTCCGGTTTATTGAAGGCCTTCTCTCGTCTTTCACGCTCGGCTGCGCTAGTCCCTCTGCCAGCTTACCCTTACAAACTCGGAATCCCTCAGCCATTGAATAGTTAAATCGCCGCTGAACGCTTTCTCGAATTCTTTCCCGATTCGCTCAGCAAGCGATGTCTCTGTCGTCTCCACGGTAATGCCTTCGCCGTTCTGGTGGACATTGTATACACGCGCCGCAACGTTTCTATGGACTTGCTTGTCGGCAATATTCTCAATAAGGTTCATCGCCTCATCAAGATGGTCTTTCAGGAATACCCCTTTTAAGCTCACGACACCGTCTATTCTTCTTTTCTCGATACGTTCATGTCCCGGGCATAGAGTCTCTTCCGCACGCCGCATCCGCGTGAGCCGGGAGTGTTTACCTTCGTCGTAAAACCACTTCTGCCCATCGAACACGGCCATGCATTTCGTGCAGATCTTTTCACTCATGCACTATCCCTCCTTAGAAAACAGGTCAGCCCAAATATTGCAATATGTTCTGTTACGCTGTCGCTGCTGTTGACTATGCTCATTATCTGTTTACCCTTCTACCACCTCCTTTATGTCATGTTTCAGCTCCGCACCACAGCGGGAGCACCGCAACATCTTTTCTTATATAACCGCATATTCTTGATTTAGCAACGGCCGTTTCGCACTATTGTGCGGCCGCTCTTACCCCGACTTCGATTTCGAGTTCTTCACTTTTCAATTCATCGGCAATGACAGCGCCGAAAACTTTATATTCGCCTGCTTTGACCGGGGCGCCTTTCGAATCGATAAGACTCCAACTCTCGGTGAATTCGCTTTTCCGGGAACTCTCCAGAACGACGTCTTCGAGGACTTGCGCGAACATCCTCCCCTCCGACCAGCGCCAAACTTCATCGCCGCTCGCGTCTACGACCCAGAAATCATATCGCTGGCTCGAACGAAAAGAGAGCTTGCGGGATTCTTTGGCCGTGTTTGCTGCTGATATGTTGAGAACAAGGTTTTCGCCAACCGCCACCGGGTTAGGCTTCACGGACAGGGAGACGATCAAATCATCGATTCCTTTGGTGACTTCTATGGTTCGACCCTCCTCGTTGCCGGTTCGTCCTTCAATCTCCGTTGTCTTTACGACAAAGAATGATAAACCGAATAACGCTAACAGGACGATGCATACTACCAAGATTCCTGCGGCAATAGCTACGATTTTGGCGGTAGACACCTTTTACTCCTTGTATACCCGTGGGACGCGCCCATTTATCATACAAACGACCTCATAATTGATGGTACCCAGTAAAGAGGCTATCTCGTCCGCACTAATCTCTTCATTGTCCTGGCGTCCAATCAAGATGACTTCATCGTCGGCCTTGACGGTAGAGTCCGGACCGACATCGACCATAAACTGGTCCATACAGATATTTCCGACCGCCGGATACCTGCGCCCCCCGATAAGCACTTCCGCCTTATTGGAAAGCAGCCTTGAGTATCCATCGCCGTATCCGGCCGGAACGGTGGCGATTACCGTATCGCAAGGCGCCTTATATGTCCTACCGTAGCTTACGCCCTCACCTCGGGCGAGATTCTTCGTAAA
>MELI01000061.1:4386-6919 GCA_001767575.1 Candidatus Aquicultor primus
TGTTCGCCGCATGTTTGACCGGCGGGCAAATCCCTTCGGCTTCGAGCCTTTGAATCAAATCCTTGAAACGACTTATCTGATAAGCTGTGTAATCGCTGGTCGGGTCGTCCGCCTCGGAGAAGTGCGTGAAAATCCCCTGTATCTCCAAGCCCCGCAATGAACGCATCTCTCGAATCAGTTCGGGGACGCGCTCGGGGGTTAGACCGACGCGATTCATCCCAGTATCGACTTTGATATGGACACGCACGACACGCCCGCGCCTTAATGCTTCGTCCGAAAGCGCGAGCGCCGAGCCGCGCGAAAAGACGGTTGCCGTCAAATCATTGTCGAGGATGAGCGAAATGGCTTCGCTCGCCGCCTCGGTGAGGACATGAATCTGCTCAACGATGCCGGCCTCGCGAAGAATCGCGCCTTCTTCGGGTATGGCCACGCCAAACGATGCTGCTCCGGCTTCGCTCGCCGCCTTGGCCACGCGGACGAGTCCGTGTCCGTAGGCGTTGGCTTTTACAACAGCCATTACCCGGACGTTCTCACCGACGGCCCTCTTGGCCTCGTGGAAATTATGTTTGATGGCGGATAGGTCTATCTCAGCCCTCAGGGGCCGCGTAATCATCGTTAAGCTCCTCGTTTCTATAAGCTTCTGTGTTATTAATGTTAACTGCAACCAAAGCGCGGCCCTAAGAAGACCGCGCTTTTAAAAACGGCCTAACTCCGACCTATCGATTTGACAAGGTCGCGCTTCGAAACCACGCCGACCAGCTTTCCTTCGGCCATTACAGGGAGCATGTTTATGTCTTTGTCGACCATCATCGTCGCCGCGTCTTCGACGGTCGCGCCGGCATCGATAGTGACCACATCGGTACTCATCACATCTTTGACCTTGGCGCCTACCGCTTTCTTGAACTCCTTCTCGAAACGGCTCATGCTTCCGGGAAGATATATGTAGCTGTCGAGAAGCTGCACGTAGGTCGGGAAATGAAGCCGGACCTCCTGCATTATCAAATCGCTCTCGACGACGATGCCGATGATGCGGCCTTCGTCATCTAAGACCGGCGCACCGCCGATATTGGCCTCCGATAATTCTTTTGCGGCCTCTTTTACCGGCAGGTCCGGCTTAAACGTGATAACCTCTTTGGTCATGATATCCTTGACCTCGGTCTTTAATTGGACCATCTCCACTACCCCTCTCGCTTTGGACTATAAACTATTTATATCAGGACTCCACCTTGAATGCGGGCTTTCCTACCCCATCACCCAAGCCAGCGCCTCAGGTAAATATTCTATGACATCAGACGCCATCAACGATAGCTCACCGATATCCTCGGCCGCGATATCCGCCGAAAAACCGTGGAGATAAACCCCCAGACACGCAGCATTGTAGGCATCGACTCCCTGCGCTATTAAGGCCGCGATAAAACCGGTCAGCACGTCGCCGGTCCCGGCGGTTGCCAAACCGGGGTTGCCGGTAACATTAATGGTCGTCTCCTCGGCGCTGCATATAACAGTAGATGCGCCTTTTAAAACGACGACCGCTCCGAATCGTTCCTGGGCACGCCGGGCGAACCCGAGCCAGTCCGCCAACACGTCTTTGCTGGACACACCGTATAGACGCGCCAACTCACCGGGGTGGGGCGTGATTACCGTCAGGGCCTCCCTGCTCTTCAAGATACCCGCGTCACCGGCGAGCGCGTTGAGTGCGTCGGCATCGATGACGAGTGGTTTTTCTATATCTGCAACTAATTTTTCGACGAATTCGACAGTCTGCGGATTGGTGGAGAGCCCCGGTCCGAGCGCGACCACATCGTATTGGCCGGCAAGCTCCAGCAACGAGCTGCGCGCATCCCAAAAGAGCGTCCCGGCCTCAGTCTCGGGCTGCGGCCATACAATCGCCTCGAGTAGTGCGGCGTTTAAAACCGGTGCGATTCCCTGGGGCGGTGCGAAGGCCACCAGACCCGCACCCATCTTGTAGGCGGCGTGACCAGTCAAGACAGCGGCGCCGCTCATCCCGCGCGAACCGGCGATTACCAGTACCTGCCCGACCGATTTCTTGTGAGCCATAGGGTCTCTCACCGGCAACAAGTCGCCGGCTTCTTCGGCATCGAGATAGCGATAACCGCTGTTTTCTTCGATTAGCTCCTCGGGGATTCCGATATCGGCGACAATAGGTGCGCCCGTAAGCTCAAGACCGGGGTATAGCATCGTGCCTACCTTCGGAGCCGTGAAGGTCACCGTCGCATCGGCTTTGACCGCGCGGCCGTGGACCTTGCCGGTGTCGGCCTCGAGGCCCGAGGGCATATCTACCGCCAGGACGGGCTTGTGCGACTCGTTGATTTTATCTATGACGTCGACCGCGGCGCCCCGAACCGCGCCCTTGAGGTTAAACCCGAAGATAGCATCGATTATGAGTTCGGCATCGTCAAACGCGCTGTCGAGAGCTTGGCTGTCCCCGCTCGCTAAGACGCTAACCTCGGGCGGCATTTTTTCATAGGCCGCTTTGGCAAGGGTCGACAGTGTCTCTTGCGGGGCAAGCGCG
>MELI01000061.1:6972-8724 GCA_001767575.1 Candidatus Aquicultor primus
CGTTCGGAGACCATGCGTGCCGCCTCTTCGGCGACCGCGGCCCCGGCCCGCTCCATCAATAAGCCGGTGTCTAAACCATGAGAGGCTTCGACCAGCTCTTCTATCGTCGTCATCTCATCGCTGGTGACTACGCGCAATATCACTCCATCCCCACAGCTATCGCCGAGGCAATCGCCGCTTCGCGGCTGAAAGAAAGGCTCAAAAAAATATCGCAAACACCGCGCTCCTGCGCCGCATTCGCCGCGTTTCCGCTGAGACGCAGGTAGGGACGGCCCCATTTATCCCTGCGCACTTCAAAGTCGGTCCACTTCATACCGCGCATACCGGTGCCGAGTGCTTTTACCGCAGCCTCTTTGGCCGCAAAGCGGGCAGCGAAATGGAGGTGCGGTTTCTGTTTGCTCAGGCAATAATCTCGTTCCAAATCGGTAAATAAACGCTGAGTAAATTTCGAACGCCGATTAATCGCCTGTTCTATGCGGCTTATTTCGACGATATCTACGCCAATTCCCTTTATCATGATGCCTCTTTTGCCGGTAATATTAACGTGTTTCTTCTATTTTATACGATGAAAGGGGTGGTGTCAGTGCAAGAGGAAGATTTTATTCGAGCGTCATGTTCTAATTGCCGGCGCTTACTTCGTTTGCCGCTTTAAAAGTCTTATAGCCGCCGCTCAAATTCTTGGCCCAGTAGCCTTTCTGATTGAGAATGCGGCACGCGAGGTATGCCCGTAAGCCTACTTGGCAGAAAAGGTATAGATCCTTGTCTTTCGGAAGATCATCGATGTTATCCCTGAGTTTATCTATCGGGACATTCAGGGCGCCCTCTATAGTCCCCAGCTTCTTAAACTCAAACGACGAGCGCACATCCAACAAGATGCTCTTTTCTTTATCCATCGCGAATATATCGTCCCAATAGAAGACGTCGCAATCGCCCTTGAGGATGTTGGAGGCGACGTAGCCGGCGACATTCACCGGGCTTTTTGCGCTTGAAAAAGGGGGCGCATACGATAGCTCCAGCTCTTCGAGGTCGTGGACGGTCATGCCCGCGCGCATCGCAACCGCCAGCACATCCATGGTTTTATCGACCCCGTCCACGCCGACCACCTGGGCGCCGAGCAGCTTGCCGTCGGCGGGCGCAAAAAGCAGTTTAATAGATAGGGTGCTCGCCCCGGGATAGTAGGTCGCATGCGACGCAGTGTGTATGATAGATTTCCGGTAATCGAGTCCAGCCCGGCGGAGCGCGTCTTCGTTCAGCCCGGTCACGGCTACCGACATATCAAAGACCTTGAGGATGGCGGTTCCCTGTGTCGCATTGTAGTTTTGATCTCGCCCGCAGATGATATCGGCTACCATGCGCCCCTGCTTGTTCGCCGGCCCGGCAAGCGGTATCAAAGCGGGCTCGCCGCTGACAAAGTTTATTACCTCGATGGCGTCGCCCAGCGCGTAGATGTCGGGGTCGGACGTCCTCAAGTGCTCGTCGACCGCGATTCCCCCGGTCACTCCGAGCTTAAGTCCGGCCTCGGCGGCTAATGTCGTCTCCGGTTTGACACCGAGCCCGAGAATCACCAGGTCGGCTTCGATTTGCCGCCCATCCGCCAGCTCGACTGTGACAGAGTCTTCGCCCGACAATATCGCCTTCACCCCGTTCCCCGTTACCACCCCGACCTGTTTTTTGAGGAGGTGCTGATAAATCAGGGCCGACATCTCGAAATCCAGCCCGGGCAAGACCCTGTCGGCCAACTCGACCACGGTA
>MELI01000062.1:0-453 GCA_001767575.1 Candidatus Aquicultor primus
CGACGCCGGTCGCGGCGACATCGGCGATATTCGCGAGCGTAATCCCGCCGGAAGCCTCCTTAAGCGCCCGGTCTCCAATGAGCCCCACCGCCTCCCTTAGGCGCATCTTGTCCATGTTGTCGAGGAGTATGATGTCGGCTCGCGCGTCAACCGCCGCCCGCACCTCGTCTAAGGTCTCTGCTTCGACCTCGACGATAAGGCTCGGGTATGCGTCGCGGGCTTTGCGCACAGCCTCTCTAATGTTCCGGGTGACCCCGATATGATTGTCCTTGATGAGTATCTGGTCGTAGAGGCCGAACCGGTGGTTACGCGCTCCGCCGGTTCGCGCGGCGTACTTCTCGAGATAGCGTAGCCCCGGGGTCGTCTTTCGTGTGTCCAACAGTTCGACGCCGGTCTCCTCAAGAACTTTGACGTACTTGGCGACCTCGGTCGCAATGCCGGAGAGGTGCTGCA
>MELI01000062.1:462-1227 GCA_001767575.1 Candidatus Aquicultor primus
GCAATCCGGGTGCCCGCTTCGACTACCGCCCCGTCCTCGAAGAAAGCATTAAACTCGAGCGCGTCATCGAGATAGGCAAAAGTCCGCTTCGCCACGGCCAGTCCGGCTATCACGCCCGGGCTCTTGACTATTATCTCCGCGCGTACTATAAGACCGGGTCCGATGGTCGCTTTCGATGTGACGTCCCCGGCCTCGCCAAGGTCTTCGTCCAGCGCACGCGCCACTGCTATTTCTATTGCTCGCTCCATCATATTATTATCCGGCAACCATATCCTCCGTATAGCGATTCTCAAGATGTATCAGCCAGCGGTCACTCGGCTCCGGGTAATCGTCCCGGTAATGAACTCCGCGCGACTCCTTGCGCGTGAGTGCCGATCTTATCAGCAAACCCGCGATACATAACATATTTTGAAGCTCGAACCCGGCTGGGTCCATAAAGCCGGCTTTGAGAATATCGTCTTTTCTGTTGACCTCGGATAGCGCGAACAAGAGGCCTTCTTCGTTGCGGACGACCCCGGCGTAATCGGTCATCAGCTTCTGGAGCCAACGCCGCTCGGCAGCGATGTCAATATCGATAACGGGCTTGTCCGCGCTATATTTGAACCTGCTATCTTCAACCTGCTGGTCCTCTTCGGCCGCGAGTTTTCTCATAACCGACATCGATATTCGTTTGCTAAAGACCAACCCCTCCAGGAGCGAGTTGCTCGCCAACCGGTTTGCGCCGTGCACGCCCGTGCAGGAGGTCTCGCCGGTAGCATAGAGACC
>MELI01000062.1:1304-1693 GCA_001767575.1 Candidatus Aquicultor primus
AATCCTTCGAGATATCTATGCCTACCTCCCGGCAACGGCTCCAGATATTGGGGTAGCGCTCCCGCAGCAGCGATTCGGAGATATGCGTGGCATCTAGATAGACCGGTTTGTCGTGGCAACGCTCCATGACCTGGACCATCTCTCTGGTCACGACATCGCGCGGTGCCAGCTCGGCGAGCGGGTGCCTGCCGACCATAAAGCGCTCGCCGTTGCAGTCTCTAAGATAAGCCCCCTCGCCGCGCAAGGCCTCGGTTATGAGAAACCTCGGCATAGCGTCGCGGTCGAGCGCGGTCGGGTGGAACTGAATAAACTCCATATCGGCGAGGACCGCTCCCGCGCGGTAAGCCATCGCTATACCGTCACCCGTCGATATCGTCGGGTTGGTCGTC
>MELI01000062.1:1712-15402 GCA_001767575.1 Candidatus Aquicultor primus
CCCCGCCAGTTGCGAGAATCACAGCTTTGGCGAAATGGGCGATTATACGTCCTGTGGGCTCATCGAAGGTAAGCACCCCGACACAGCGCCCTTTATCTACCAGCAAGTCTATGGAGAACCGGTGCTCGAAGACCTGAACGCTCTGCCAGGCGTTGGCGGTCCGAATCAGAGTGGCCTCGATTTCGCTTCCGGTCGAGTCACCCGAATGGAGCACCCGCGCCAGCGAGTGCCCACCCTCCCTGGACAAGCCGATGTGGTCGCCCTGCCAGTCAAACTGCGCACCCATGCGAATCAAGTCACCGATGCGGTCGGGACCTTCACTCACCAGAACACTAACGGCCTCCCGGTCGCAAAGTCCGGCGCCGGCCTCGAGCGTATCCCTATAGTGGAGTTTGGGAGAGTCTTCCTGGCTCACGGCAGTAGCGACGCCACCCTGAGCATACCAGGTGGCCGTCTCTTTGAGTTCGCCCTTAGTGACGACCGCCACGTCGAACTGCTTCGAGATTTCAAGCGCAGCAGTCAAGCCCGCGATGCCGCTTCCGACAACCACCGCCTCGGTGAAGACCTTTTCGATATTATCCGTATCATAATTTACTAAATATCTGGGAATCATGTTCGCAAACTTCTCAACAATGATTATGCGCGAGTAGCGCGGGTCGCCGGCTAAAACCAGAACAGTTAGACTATCTCAAGCATCCGGTCGATAGCTCGTTTTGCCAGTGCCGCGATATCCTCAGGAACCGTGATGACATACTCCATGTCCTGGAGCGACCATAAAACTTTTTCCAGAGTTATCCGCTTCATATTTGGGCAAACCGAACGTTCGGAGCCTGTATAAAATATCTTGCCCGGATTTTCCTTCTCCAGGCGATGGATTATCCCCATCTCGGTGCCGATGATGAATTCCGTATCGCTCGACGCCTTGACGTAACGGAGTATGCCCTCGGTGCTCCCCACCGCATCGGCAAGCGCGATGACCTCCTCCATGCACTCGGGATGAACGACTATCTTAGCGTTCGGGTGCGCCTCTTTGCGCGCGGTGACGGACTGGGCGGTAATCCGGCGATGGGTAGGACAAAAACCGTTCCATAGGATTAACTTCTTCGTCGTCTGCGTCGAGACATAATGCCCGAGATGTTGGTCGGGCGTAAAGATTATCTCGTCTGCGTCGACCGCGTTGACGACTTTTATAGCATTAGCCGATGTGCAGCAGTAATCGCTTTCGGCCTTGACCTCGGCGCTGGAATTGACATACGTGACGACCGGAACCCCCGGATGCTCGGCCTTGAGCTCTCTTAACTTGTCCACCGTCACCATATCGGCCATCGGACACCCGGCATCGATATCCGGTAACAGCACCATCTTTTGAGGCGAAAGAATCGCCGCGGTCTCGGCCATAAAATGAACGCCGCAAAAGACGATGACCTCGGCATCGGTATCGGACGCCTGCTGGCTCAAACCGAGTGAATCACCGACGAAATCCGCTATATCCTGAACCTCACCTATCTGGTAGTTGTGGGCCAGGATTATCGCGTTCTTCTCTTTTTTCAGCCTGAGAATCTCGTTTACTAAATTATCGCTACAATCCAAGACAGATAACACCTCGAGTTTTATTTGGTCACGCCCTTGCTTTGCCAATTATAGCGCCATCAATCCAAACTGCCAATTATTTTGACCGTTTGACCTTCGATTCCGGCAAGTCGCTCACTTACAGTGCGCCCGCTCGGTAACATCAGCAGCGGCGCGATGTCGCCAAGCGGCGCCAGCACGAACGCCCGGTTCTCCATCTCCGGGTGAGGAACGACCAAGTCCTTCTCGTCAATCGAGGCCTCCCCGTAGAGGAGAATATCGACATCGATGGTTCTGGGACCCCAACGCTCACCGTGGACTCGGTCGAGCCGTTTCTCGACTCGGTGCGCCAAATGGAGCAGCTCTCGCGGGGACAAGCTCGTCTCAATGCGCGCGACTACGTTGTAAAAATCGCCCTGCTCGACGCCGCCTACCGCGCCCGTCTCGTAGAGCGGAGATATTTTCTCGACGGAAACACAGTCCGTCTCGCCAATCATTCTGAGTGCCTCTTTGAGGTTGCGACGACGGTCGCCCAGGTTAGAGCCTAGACTAAGATAGGCTTCGATTGTCTCGGTCACGAACCCGCTCCGCCGGCTATAGCGTCTACGACAGCCACCACCCGGCGTGCCTCTTTAACATCATGGACCCGGACTATGCCCGCGCCTTTGGATATTGCGTAGGCGATGGTCGCGAGCGTCCCCTCGAGGCGCTCTTCCGCCGGCGCATCGAGTATCTTGCCGATAAACGCCTTTCGCGACGTGCCGATAAGCATCGGAAACCCCAAGCTCTTGAATTCAGATAAACGCCGCAATAGCTCCAGGTTGTGCTCGAGGGTCTTGCCGAAACCGATACCCGGATCGACCACGATATTATGCTCGGCCACGCCGGCCGCCATCGCCTGTCGCGCCTGCCCGTCGAGCCAATCGATGACCTCGGCGACGACGTCTCCGTAGACCGGGTCTTGCTGCATATCCTTGGGCATGCCCTTCATATGCATTATGACAACCGGGACGTTTCGCTCAGTCGCCAGCTCTATCATCGCCGCATCGCGAAGGCCGCTTATATCGTTGATGAGCGACGCTCCCGCATCGAGCGCGCTCCTCGCGACTTCGGGTTTATACGTATCGATCGATATCGGGACATCGAGTTCGGCGGATAATCGCTCAATCAGCGGGACGACCCGTTTCAGCTCTTCATCGAGCCCCACCTCCGCCGCTCCCGGACGCGTCGACTCACCGCCGACATCGATAATATCGGCCCCCTCGCTTACCATAAGTTTCGCTTGAGCTAGCGCGTCTTCCAAGCTGAAATACCGTCCTCCATCGGAGAACGAATCGGGTGTGATGTTGAGGATGCCCATGATATGCGTCCGCGACGCCAGCTCCAGCGCAAACCGGCCGGCGTGCAACGTGGGGGGTTTTTTTGTATAACTTTCGAGCGTTTTCCTGATGTCTTCAGCGAGCGCCGCCAGACCGAATGGTTGTCTTGAAAGCTTGTCGAGCAACGCCTCGAATTGCTTGGCGGTACCCATCAGAACCATATCTATCTTTCTCGCGTCGAGCATGTAGAGCTCATACGGTGCCGCGGCTTCGCCGCCTCGGGCCAACATCTCCTGCTTGATGATGTTCGCCGCCCTGCAGTCGATACCGGTAATCTTGACCAACCGGTATATCCCCTTCGGAGACATGATATCGACGCCCTCCGGCGACACGCGCATCCTCATCAGCGATTCGCGCACGGATTCTACCGAATCGATATTCAAAACCCTTGGCCGCATCGACCACCAGCCCCCTTACTACAAAGTCGTTATCTACATACTGTTCGCAATGAGCGACAGCGCTTCGGAGCGAGCCGCTTTCTTTCTGAACTGGCCTCGCACAGCCGAAGTGACCGTAGTCGAGCCCGGTTTCTTGACGCCGCGCATGCTCATACAAAGATGCTCGGCTTCGATGACGACCATGACCCCTTGCGGGTTGAGCGCCTCTACCATCGCATCCGCGATTTGCGTCGTAAGCCGCTCCTGAACTTGGAGCCTTTTAGTGAGCACGTCGACAACGCGCGCCAGCTTACTTATCCCCGTAACTCTTCCATTTTCACTGGGGATGTATGCTACATGCGCCTTACCGATAAAAGGCATCAAGTGGTGTTCGCACATCGAATAAATCGGTATGTCTTTGACCATAATCATCTCATCATGGTCCTCGCCGAAGGTAACGCTTAAGACTGCGACCGGGTCTTGCTCCACACCTTGAAGAATCTCTTCATACATAGCCGCGACGCGGCGAGGCGTGTTGAGTAGACCTTCACGGCTGAGGTCTTCCCCGACACCTTCCAGGATAAGCCTTACTCCCTGTTCGATCTTCTCCCTATCCAATCAAGAAACCCCTTTCAGCGGAATTGCCTAGCATACCATATTATGTCACAATTCCGACGATTTGCGAATATGGGTCAGCAAAAAGGCCACCGTCGTAGTGGCCTTTTGTCCTATTCTAATCATCCAGCTTATTTCGAGCCTTCGGTTTAAAGATTATCCTTCGGCCGGCCTAAGCTTGCCGGGAATATCAATCCGTTCTTTTCCTTGCTCTTTGCCCTTGGCGGGAGCTTGCTCTGCGGCCGGCGTGGCAGTGCTTGTGCTCTCCTTTACTTTGGGGGCAAGCTCTTTGCCGTCGAAAATGAATTCAAGCTCTTCCCGCTCGAGAGTCTCTCTTTCTATAAGATGCTTGGCGATGCCATCGAGAAGTTCACGCCTCTCGGTCAAGATAGTCTTTGCTTTCTTAAACGCGTCATCCACAATTCGACGAATCTCTTTATCTATCTCGAATGCTATCTCCTGGCTGTAATCGGGGTGCGACGCAAAATCGCGTCCCAAAAACACCTGCTCCTGTTTTTGTCCGAGCGTTAACGGCCCGAGTTTCTCGCTCATGCCGAACTCGCAGACCATCTGTCGCGCTACCTTGGTCGCCCGCTCCAGGTCGTCGTGGGCTCCCGTTGTAACGTCATCGAACTTCATCTCCTCGGCGACCCTGCCGCCGAGAAATACGGCGAGATTTGCCGTAAGCTCTGCTTTCGAGACTAGGAACCGGTCCTCGGTCGGAAGGGTCAAAGTATATCCAAGCGCCCTTCCTCTCGGGATAATCGATATCTTGTGAACCGGGTCGGTGTTGGGCAGCTCATGTGCTACGAGCGCGTGACCTGCTTCATGATAGGCGATAATCTCCTTCTCATGATCGCTGATAAGACGCGTCTTGCGCTCCGGCCCGGCCATAACCCTATCAATAGACTCTTCCAGCTCGCGCATGTCGATCTCTTTCTTTCCATGGCGAGCAGCGAGCAAAGCGGCTTCGTTTACGAGGTTTGCCAGGTCGGCTCCGGTAAAGCCGGGTGTCCTTCGCGCCAGCACATCGAGGTCGATATCTTTGGCGAAAGGCTTGCCCTTGGCATGTACATCGAGAATACCCCTCCGGCCAATCAAATCCGGCCGGTCGACTATTATCTGGCGGTCGAACCGACCCGGGCGAAGCAGCGCCGGGTCTAAGATATCAGGCCTGTTCGTCGCCGCTATCAGTATTACGTTATCTTTAACGTCAAACCCGTCCATCTCGACCAAGAGCTGGTTGAGGGTCTGCTCGCGCTCATCGTGCCCGCCGCCGAGACCGGCACCCCGGTGCCTACCGACAGCATCAATCTCGTCCATGAATATGATACATGGCGCACTAGTCTTAGCCTGCTCGAACAAATCACGAACTCTCGAGGCACCCACACCGACAAACATCTCGACAAAGTCAGAACCGCTTATAGAAAAGAACGGTACGCCCGCTTCCCCGGCGACGGCGCGCGCTAGCAACGTCTTTCCTGAGCCAGGAGGCCCGTAGAGCAAGACGCCCTTGGGTATCTTTGCACCCAGCGCCTGGAATTTCGACGGATTAGCGAGAAACTCCTTTATCTCCTCGAGTTCTTCCACAGCCTCATCGGCGCCTGCGACGTCCTTAAACGTAACTCTTGGCTGGTCCTTCGTAAGCCGCTTCGCCCGGCTCTTGCCGAACGACATGACCTTGTTGCCGCCGCCCTGCATCTGCTGGAGCATGAACAACCAGATGCCCAGTATGAGCACGAACGGCAAGAAGCTTAGTGCAATCGTCCACCAAACGGTCTCCGTCTGCGGGTCGACCTTGACGACAACATTGTTGCTCCTTAAATTTTTAACTAGCTCATCATCGTTTTCGCTATAGTAGACGATAAAGTCGCCGCCCTTTTTAAAGTCGGCCTTGTAGTTTCCGTCAATCCGATTATCTTTATCGAACACTTCTACTTCTGCCACTCGACCCTTGTCGACCTGGCTGAGAAACTCGGTATAGACCAGCTCCTCCGGTTTAGCGCTGGGCTTAAGACTCTGTATGACAACTAGAACCACCAGCAGCACCATGATGAACCAAAAGCCGGCACTTCTAAACAATTTCTTCAAAAAAGCTCCTCCTCATTTTTTCTTTACTTAAAATGCTATCACAACTACTCCCGCCGGACAATTTACACGAGCCCATCGTCTTCATAAGCAGAGCGCTTAAGCGTCCCGATGATCGGTATGTTTCTATACTTCTGAGCATAATCCAGCCCGTATCCGACGACAAAGGTGTTGGGGACGGTAAATCCCGAGTACTTCGGCATTATCGGGACCCGTTGCTTACCCTCCTTGATGATGAAGGAACAGACCTCGAGACTTGCCGGACGGCGTGAACTCAAGTTCTTGACTAAATAGTTAAGCGTGAGCCCGGTATCGAGTATATCTTCGACAATCAGGACATGCCGGCCCTCGATATCATCATCCAAGTCCTTTAATATTCGAACGACCCCCGAGGTATTGGTCGATGACCCGTAACTCGATATCGCTATAAAGTCCGTCTCCATGGCTATATGAACCTCACGAATAAGGTCTGCCAGAAAAACAAAGGCGCCGCGCAATATTCCTACCATCAAGAGATTCTTGTCGCTGTAATCCTTGCTTATCAAAGCGCCGAGTTCCTCGACCTTTGCTCGGATATCATCTCTGGTAACAAGGACCTCGTCGATGTCGTTCGCGAGGATTTGCTCCATAATTTCCG
Source organism: Candidatus Aquicultor primus (assembly GCA_001767575.1). Classification (GTDB taxonomy): domain Bacteria; phylum Actinomycetota; class Aquicultoria; order Aquicultorales; family Aquicultoraceae; genus Aquicultor; species Aquicultor primus. The sequence continues at coordinate 8,378 of MELI01000062.1, forward strand.
CCTTCATCGTCTCTCCAATCATTCTAAAATCAAAAATAATACTCTCCGTCGAAACGCCCTTTCAAGAGCAGTTCCTTCACACCGGAGCCTGCCCCAGAATATTTCCGCGTTTCCGCCGCATCATTTATTATCAAAGCCGCGTTGCCTGTCGCACTTAACCATTCTATATCACCAAATAGAACAGGACAAACGGCCTGAGCTTAGAGTCGTAGCAGACGCAGGACCAACACCTCTTTCGTCCGCTCCGTGACCCTGAACGAATCATCGATTCGAAAGCCGGCCACCCATGCAATTTTACCATCCGATTCGATAATGGGCACCCTATTCCGCTCTCGTTTCGATATTTTTTTATCGACAAATAAATCCTGCAATTTTTTCTCACCGGTCATGCCAAACGGTCTAAAAGAATCTCCGGGCCGTCTTACGCGCAACTTCAGCCCCGAGCCGGCAACCGCGGCGTCCAGATGCGCAACGTCGCCGTTGCGCCCGAAGACAAGCCCCGCCGGTTCAGACAGCTCCGCATTTATCTCGACCGCCAGCGCATCTATTCGCGTCACACCGGGAACCTTAAGTTCGATAGATTCGAACTGCAGCGCCTCAAAGAGCTTTCTTTCACCGATTATCAGCTGCTCGTACTCGACCCTCGCTGTGATTTGCCCGGGCAAATCTATCTCCATGCGCCCAGACCCGTGTCGCAAGCCGCTTATAATCCCTTCGACATGCTTGAACTCAATACCCCTCAAATCACCTTTGACCGACCTGATTGCCAAGCGAACAAGCCTGCGCTCTATCGCAAGCGGCTGGTTTGTGATCTCGACGATTGGCAGCCTTATCAACCCAGGCTCTCTTTGAGCATGCCTGCTAAAGATGCCGGCGACTATTTCCTCGATAAACGATTGGTCTTCGCGGACAATCTCAATCGTGTTCAAAATCGTCTCTTGAAAACTCGGATTGTATTCGCTAAGAAGCGGCATGAGCTTGTGCCGGACGCGGTTTCTTAAAATGGACTCGTCTCGGTTTGAAGCATCTACCCGGTATTCAAGGGCATGTTCCTCGACGTACTGCAATATCTCGCTTTTGGTCTCATCGATAAGCGGCCTGACATATCCGTCTCTGACCGGCTTTATCGAACCCAACCCTTCGAGTCCCGTACCTCGAAGCAGGCGCATCAAGAAGGTCTCGGCCTGGTCGTCGGCGTGGTGTCCCAACGCTATCTTATCGATGTCGAGCTCCGCCGCCAGACGCTCCATCTCCCGGTAACGGGCTTCGCGGGCGGCTTCTTCCAATGAAAGCCGCTCCCGCTCCATAAGCAGGCGTACATCGCACTCGACAGGCATGACCTTTAAGCCCATGCCGGCGGCAAATTCACCTACAAACCGCGCATCGGCATCGGCCTCAAGCCCGCGCAGTTTGTGGTTGAGATGAAAGACGATGAGGTCTAGGTCTAGGACGGGTTGGAGTCGTTTCAGAACATGAAGAAGCGCGACAGAATCCGGTCCCCCGGAAACCGCAACGAGCACACTTTCGCCTCTGCGAAGCATATCGTGTTTGTTAATCGTCATCAGAACGCGGTCGAAAAAGCTTGCGCCGACCAACGTTATCACCAGCCAGAATAAAAAACGCCCTCGCGGGCTCCAGATATCTTCCGTTACCTTTACAAGTATAATGACTTTAGCGGCTCTTGCCAAGTCCGGCACCGCCGCAACCTGCCTTTACAGCTGCTCATCGCAGACGCGCTGTGGCCGGAATGCAACACGGCGCCTACTGGTAAGTAAGCGCCGTGTTCTGATTGCTGCAACAAAGACATGCCTCCGGCTACCTAAGTCGACCGCGCCTTAGGGCTCCATCCTTTTGGCGAAAACCGGCTTGCCGTCTTTAATGGTCATAATAACGCTCCCCTTGATGGGGTTGCGGTTTTCATCGAAGGTAAACTTGCCGGTGACGCCCTCAAAGTTCTTTATCCCCGCAAGAGCGGTCGCGATCTTCTCGGGCCTGGTCGAATCAGCGCGCTTGATGGCCTCAAATAGAAGGTGCATCGCATCATAGCTGAGCGCCGAGGAAAGCTCCGGCTTAGCAACATAGTCGCCCTCATAAAGCTCGACAAAATCTTGTACTTTTGGATTGGGGTCGTCCGCGGAAAAATGCGCCGTATAATAGCTTCCTTCGGCTGCCGCACCGGCCTCTTTAACCAAGCTAAACGCGTTCCAGAAATCGGTTCCGAGATATTTTGCCGTGATGTTCAACTCGGCCGCCTGCTTCATGATCAAGCTCGACTTGTCATCATAGTCGTTGAGTAATATAACATCCGGCTTTACTTTGGCGACTTCTTTGAGCTGTGCGGAAAAATCGGTTACATCGGATCCATACGACTGGACTGTCTCGACCTTGCCCCCGTATGCGGTCACCGCTTTTTTGAAAGCGTCCACCAATGCCTGCGCATCCTGGTCTTCAGTATTAAATATGACAGCGGCTTTCTTTGCCTTGAGTTCACGGCCGGCGAATTCGCCGAGCATCGTTCCCTGGTATGAATCGACGTAGCCGGCCCTGAATATATACTTGCCTATCGCCGTGATATTCGCCTCAGACGAGCGAATTGTAATAAGCGGCACGCCGTCCCGGTTTGCGACCGGAGCCGCCGTCAAAGCCGACTGCGTCGTGAAGGGTCCGACTATTGCGGATACGCGCCTGATTTGCGTATATTCGTTAGCGATGTGCGATGAAACATTCGGGTTAGAGGCGTCGTCGCCATCGATGGTTTCGACTTTCATACCGAGCAGACCGCCTTGAGCATTGATTTCATCAACAGCCAGGTCGATTGCCCGCTTACTGAGTACACCGTACACCTCTAGCTCGCCCTTCATCGGCAAGATCAAACCTATCTTGATGGTATCTTCGCCTTCTGACTTTGTTGGAACCGGCTCCGAGCAACCCGATAAGACCATAGCGCTGAGGATTGAAACCAAAACGAGCGAGGTAAGAAATAGACGTTTGAACACGTGGCCTCCTGGATGTTTAAGGATTTACATGCGCGGATACGCTTTTCACATCGCACGCGCACAAGAAACCAAATTACAACAGTTCGACCATATAATACGCTCAGTTTACCTATAAGTCAAAATATGCAGTACGAGACGCCGCCTGCTAGTTGTCTCGCGCATCCCTAGTGAGCTGCAAAACCTATGCGCCATCCGCGCGAACTCCATCCCAGCTCCTGTCGGGAATTCTTGAAAGCAAGCATACATCAAAAGAGCGGGATATCGAAGATGAACGTTGCGGCTAGCGCAATTAGAAAAAGCCCGCAGGCAAAGAGAATCCCGTGATAGACCTTGTTACTCAAGAAACGCTTGCCGGTAGCGACTGAATAGGCTATCGCCGCGTACCAGACAAAGTCACCCAGAATGTGCCCGATGTAGAAGACAAGGAGCCCCGCGAGACCATACTTGAGCGAGGAGAGGACGAAACCGGCCCCTATCGTCACCCACCACAATGTCCAATAGGGATTCGAAATGCTTGTAACGACACCCTGGATTACCGGACCGACCGAAGAATACGCCTCACTACCATCAAAATCGAGCGATATCCGTCCCCGATATGAGTCGGCAACGAGGCCGTAGCCCATCCATAAAAGAAAGGCACCCCCCAACACCCCGATAGACCTGATAATCAAAGGGCTCTCTAAAATCGTCAGCAAGCCGAAGGCAAACCCGACCACTAAAACCAGCTCGAGCAACGAGTGTCCGACTATCAATAGAAAGGCTGCGACCTGACCTCGTCTCACCGTCTCACTTATCGTAACGGTCAACAAGGGTCCGGGTACCATGGCACCAGAAAACGCCACTATCAATGCTGTTGAAAATATCGGTATTAGCTCCAGAGCAGCCTCCGCATCATGCCTGATTCTTTTTTGAACTTAACAGAACGAATCGCGGGTATCAATAATGCGGCGCCTCGCTATGATCCCAGGGTGTGGGTCAAAACCTTACAGGGGAGGTTAGCTATCTTGCTCTCGCAGGAACTTCTACGAGTCCTATTTTTATCGCACTGAGTATGGCCTGAGTGCGGTCGCTCTGGCCCAACTTCTGCAGAATGTGGCTGACGTGCGTCTTTACGGTCGTCTGGCTTATCCACAATCTCTCGGCTATATCTTTATTTTTCAAGCCCTCGGCCATCAACTCAAGGACTTCCAACTCGCGGTCGGAGAGAATATCAGCAGAGAATTCGGCCTTGCGGCTAGTGACCGGTGCCAGCAGCTTGTCGGCGACTCCAGGGTCGAGAACCGTCTTTCCCTTATTAATGGCATCCAACGCCTGTACCAGGTCACACGGGGTGATATCTTTTAATATGTAGCTTGAAGCTCCTGCCTTCATGGCGCCTTGGATGTCCTCTACTTCATCGAAAGTCGTCAAAATCACGACTTTTACTTCGGGTTTAAATTCTTTTATCTGAGCGCAGACCTCCACGCCATCGATATCAGGCAAACGCAGGTCGAGCAATATAACGTCGAGATCAAGCTCCTGCGCTTTATTAATGGCCATGCGTCCGCTAGACGCCTCACCGACGATCTCGATACCGTCTTCGATTTCCAGAACCGCTTTCAGACCCTGGCGCACCAGCTCATGGTCGTCGGCGATAAGAATTCTGACTCTATCCAACACATATCTCCTCGACTGGAAGGCTGACCCGAATCGCAGTTCCGCCTTCGGGATCACTTTCGATCCTAAGTTCGCCCCCCTGCTCTACAATCCGTTCGCGCATGCTCATGAGGCCGAAGGTTTTGCGTTTTTCCGCTGCCATAAGCGCACTCTCGACATCAAAACCCTGTCCCTTATCTCTTATTAATAGTTCGACCCTGTCTTCCAGGTACTTTAGAGAAACCGTGAAGTTATCGACCTTAGCGTGTTTGACAATATTATTAGTGGCTTCCTGCACAACCCTGTAAATCGCAGATTCAGCGCGTGGTGGCAGGCTGCGCCGTTTGCCGTAAGTCCGCAGACGCCCAGCGGACCCATTGAGTTTGTTGATTTCCTCCATATGAAAGCCGATTGCACCGATTAAGCCCATATCCTCAAGGTTCTTCGGGCGCAAATCATATATGTAGCGGCGCAATTCAGCCATGCCCTGTGACGCGACGGTCTGCATCTCGCCCATCTTCTCCTTGACCGACTGAGGATCATCATCTATCTTCTTCCGGCACACCTGTAAATTAAGCACCAGGCTGAAGAGCGATTGCGCCAGCCCATCATGCATCTCCTTGGCAATACGATTACGCTCATCAGCAACGAGAAGTAGTTGCGCCCGGTTTATAAGACGCGCGTTTTCAATGGCCACCGCCGCGAAACTAGCTAGGATTTTGAGCGCCTCAATATCGTTTTCGGTAAATCCGTTGTCATATGAGTTCATCGCGGAAAGAAGCCCTACCGATCGGTCTTTGACCTTTACCGGAACGCACAAGAGCCAAGAACCGGCTCCCCCGGCCCCCTCGGGCGCACGCGCGATAAGCCGCTCATGCCCGCTTGCCATGACCTCTTCGGCGATATCCTCGATCTGCGTCCGCCACCACGATTCCGGATGCTCGCTGCGGCTTCCTCTCACCGCCACCATATGCCGGCTCAAAGCGCGCTTTCTCTCGTCGATATCGATGAGATGCAAAACCGTCTTATCTGTTTTGATGATTCGCTTAGCTTGGTCGACCACCGACTCGAGGATATCATCGAGAAAGAATTTTGAGGATATCATCGAGGCCACGTCATAAATGGATGAGAGCGTATCGATATTCTCTTCGAGCCGTAAGGCAGTATCTTTAAGCCGCTTAATAATAAGGGACACTTGTGCAAAAAAGACCGCTACGATATACAAAACTGCGATATAGGTGGAGTCAACAAGAAGACCATAACCGGTCGACGCGACTACAAGGTCAGGCGCTGGGGCAAAATAGCGCGTCATAACGAAAAATATGGCGACTATGGTAGCGCTAGACAAGCCGGCCATGCTCCCAAAGAGAAAAGCGGAAAGCAAAACCGAGCCCGCCGCATAGGCTCCATAACCACCCAATGAGGCGCCACTGACAAACAGCAATAAGCCACAGGTAGTTGCATCGAGGATCACGAACCATGCTCGCCGACTAACTCTTCTCAGCACGAGAAATGTTACTAATACGGTGTGGGATAGAGCCACAGCTGCAATCAACAACCCATCAAAACCCGGCGTCAATCGAGCCACAAGTACATGAGCCAGTGCTAGCACCAGCGTAATCCATCTGAACCCTATGATGAGCACACGAAGCTCGTCATAGGTCTTTTTCTTTTGTGGGATATCCAATCGCTGCCGGTATTCCAAGACCAATCCCTTATTAGTTGCAATCGTACTTATACTACTAAATCGACCTTAGATAATAGTATCTTGAGCGGGACGGGCGAGATTGGATTGCGGCTTTGAAAAACCTTCTGGTAGCGACAGCTGGCCAGCCTGGAGAACGACCTATCGGGAAACCTGAAACAGCAAAAAATACCGCGTTCTCTGTTGATGGAGATTGTCCGATTTGACGAGCTGTTTGGCCTAAAACATACTCGCTGGTCGATGCTGGTATCTAGATCGTTCGAGGATAGGTTTGAGAAGTTGTGCCGAGCAGTTTTGCCCGGTATATGCTGCAGGAGCTGCAACGGCTCTTGTCGTTTCGTCTGCAACACGGGATGTCTTCGGAGTCCCAGCAGTTTGTGCCGTTCTTGTATGCTGCGCAGTTGTGGTAATGGCTCGCCGGGCATCTCCTCAGGTCCGTGCAGATACACTTTCGCTTTGAACTGAGCTCGTATACGTTCAAAAAACACCTCCACGCACCAGGTGCGATATCATAGCATGCGCTTTATGCTAACAATATACCATATTTTGGCATAATATGTAAGCACTTACCGGCATATTTTTCGATTGCTATACGACCAAGCTTTAGAAAGAAAAGAGGTGCTCAGAGATTGGTAATTATCTTCGCAAGCCGAACGTCTAACATGAAGGTCTGTTTACCACCGATGAGT
>MELI01000062.1:15488-22138 GCA_001767575.1 Candidatus Aquicultor primus
GACTACCGCAACAGAGATAAACAAAATTAAGGCCACTATAAGGGTTATTACCGCTGCATTTCTCATTGTCTGCCGCATAAAACTCCCAATAACGATATGCTATATCAAGAGAACAGTCGATGTACTTCCTGCAACTATGATACTATTGTTACTAAGAGATTAAACAAATAATCATCGCCTGTCAATAAATCCGAGCAGAATCGTATGAATATTTTTTTCAGAAACCTTCCCCTGCATGCGCTTGAAGTACTTGGTAGTTATCGGCGACACACTGTGCTCAAGGCATCGTCCGTGCTTGATAGACATAATAACCAGACGCGGCGAACAGCAGTACAATGACGGCAATCACCATATTCCTGGCGTTTAGTCGCAAAAATTCCATATCTATACCCTGACGATTGTTTTCTTTTTTATACGACAGCTATGCGAAAATTCGAGCATACGTAGGACCGCAAACGACAACGACACAAGGATTCCAGGTAATGCGCTGCAGGGGCCCGTTACTGCCCGTGCGCGAAAAATAAAAGGGGGGAGGAAGAGCTCGGCAGCAGGACAAACCGGAAACCCTGAAGGAGAGCTTTTGAAATGAGAGCTTGAGCCCTTCCTCAGTAAAGTTATCGGCATGTCACCGGACAACCTACACGTTTTTATTATAGACAGGGCGCTAAGCCGCAGCTTAGAGCTGCTCCAACATATCTTTCGGACTCATTATTTCGGTTATACGAATACCGAAGTTATCATCGATAACGACAACCTCACCCCTCGCGATTACCTTACTGTTCACGAGAAATTCGACAGGCTCAGAGGCCAATTTATCGAGCTCGATTACTGAACCCCTACCCAACCGCAGTATGTCGGATATAGTCATCTTTGTCTTTCCAAGCTCTATCGAGGCATCGAGCACAACGTCGAGAAGGAGCGATATGTTGTTCGACCCTCCGCCACCTAAATCCGCACCCAACACATCGAAAGCCGCCGGCTGCAAATCTCTGACATGAGGAACCGTTTCTTGAATAAACACATCATCGTCATCGAATATCGGAGGTATATCGGCTTCGTCCAGGTGAACGACGCCTTCGACTGTGGCCTTGCTCTCCGTCACCGCTTCATCGCCGGCTACAACCTCAATATCGTCATCCACCAAATCCTCAGGAGTATCTTGAACAGGCGCGACTGTATCGGCCGCTTGCACGTCGCCCAAGAGCATATCGATGATTTGCCTGCCGAGTTCAGTTGGGATGAGATAACCGGCATTCGCCCCTGCGGCCGGAAGGGTCAATTCCGCTGAAGCCAGCAAGAGATTCCCGTCCGGATACATGAAACTTATGCTCTCTAAGCCCGATTCATCTTGGAGAATCAAGGTATCGATGACACTGCAATCGATAGTTTGGCCCATGCTCTCAGCGAAATTGCTCATCGCTTCCGAAATCGCGCTGCCTATAATCTCTTTGAGATTCTCAAGAATCACGTCGTCATCTGCACCGATGTCTTTTGCGCTTTCAGGTATCGCCAGGTCGAACACGGCTGGAAGTCCTTCTCCGTTAATGAACAGAAAGAGTTGTCCATCGAGACCAGACGAACAACTAAGCTGTATCAACAAAACCGGGACGGGTACCGCCGTCGCCAAGCTCTCAAACTTCGCCACATCCACAACGGACGGGCTCATACCGACATCGTCCCCCAATTTCTCGCTAAACAGCTTAGCAAGAGACGCGGTCATCAAGTCGCAGATTTCACCAACAGCACTTTTTTCAATCTCTGAAAGCTCTACTGTTTGCTTTTTTTTACTCATACTGCGCCTCTCCTCACTCAACAGTCGTAGTCGTCTTTACGGCCAATCGTTTCCCGATGAGGCCCGGTCGCGCGAGAAATTTGAGTCTTCCATTGACTAAGACTCTTATATCATTGCTGGCGGCTGTGTCAAGTTCTATCGCATCACCCGGTTTCAACGCCAGCAGGTCTTTGACCGTCAATCTCGCCCGGCCAAGCTCTATCGACACGGGCAGAAACACCTTGTTGAGGCTCTCCTGGACATTCGCGCTTTCGATGTTCTCGCTATCTCTTTGCTCGAATCTTGCTGAAAACCACGTCTGGCGAGTTAGCTTCGGCATAATGGGTTCGAGCGTTAGATACGGCAAGCAAATGCTCATTGCCCCAGTCGCCTCGCCGATTCTGACTTCAAGCGTCGCCACGGCGACGATTTCGTTCGGTGGGACAACCTGAAGCAATTGCGGGTTGGTCTCGAGAGACTCGATGTTGGGTTCAACGTCATAGATCTCAGACCACGCCATTCTAAACGCCATCAATGTCCTGTCGGCAACCTTGCGAATTATTCCATGCTCGATTTCGGTCAAATCGCGTATCTTGACCGGCTGGTCGCCAAGGCCACCAAGCAACCTGTCGAGTATGAGAAAGGTCAACTCGGGACTTATCTCCAGAACTGCGCTCCCCGGAAGGCTCTTCATGGTAAACGTAATCAGGGAGCTGGGTGTGGGAAGTGCTTCGAGATACTCCTCGAAAGACTGCTGTTCGACGGAGGCCAGACTGAAGTTGATACTTTGTCGAACATAAATAAAAAGAGCTGCTTTTAGGTGGCGCGAAAAGCCCTCGTAAATCAGCTCCATGGTGCTTAAATGACTTTTTGAAAATTTATCCGGATGTCTAAAGTTATATATGCGAACATGCCTAGAGCCCGCTGGTGCCGGCGAAGCCTCTTCCTCAAGATCGAGTGACACGCCCGAGGACGATGCTGTCAACAATGCATTGATCTCATCTTGTGAAAGCGTTCCTGCCATGGCAAACCCCTACCGCATCTATGGTAAAAATATTACTGCATAATGAACGTAGTAAAGTAGACACGTTCAATTTTACCATAGCCGAGCAAAGAGTCTACCGACTTTTTAATCTCGTCCTTAAGCTTTTCCCGTCCCTCATTGTCCGCTATCGCGTCAATCGACTTAGCGCTTAAGATCGTTAAGACAGCGTCATTGATCTGGGGCTTGCGCTCTTTCACTTCGGTTTCCAGCTCGATATTCTTGCTGTCAAGCTCTAAAGCAATCACTGTTTGCAGGTAGTTCTGCCCTCCGGCAAGATTTACGGTAAAAGCATCAAGAGTTATGAATTTACCGATTACTACCTCTTTTTTCGCTTTCTTCTCACTCGCTTCCTTTTCTTTGTTTGCTCCGCCTACCGCTTTGGTTACGACAAGCGCAGTCCCGATGGCAAGCAATACCACCACTAAAATAATGATCGGTATCTTGAGCCCTCCAAGTTTTGACATAAGCCCGGCCTTCTGCGGCTCCGAAACTGCTTCCACCTGGGAAACCTCTCTTACTTCACTGACAGCTTGTTCTACAGCCATTCAAACATCACCTTTTCATTCCTTAAGTCATTAGCTTGGTTCTTGAATATTCAATGTTGGGAAGAGAACTATTATCTCGACCCGGCGATTTTGAGCCCTGTTCGCATCGCTAGAGTTCGGAGCGACGGGTTTGTACTCGCCATAACCAGATACCGATAAACGCGACGACCCGATGTTTTGGTTTTCTACAAAAAAGCGCAGAACCGAAATGGCACGAGCCGTAGACAACTCCCAATTAGAGGGAAACTGCGGCGTGCTTATCGGCAGGTCACACGTATAACCCTCGACCTTTATCGAATAGTTTGTAGACGCCAAAGTCCCGCCGATTATTTTGAGCGCCGGATATACCGGCGGCTGCAATTCCGCTTTTCCCTTTTCAAAGAGAATGCTCTCGTTTAACCGAATCACCAATCCTCGCTCTGTCACTTCCATCTTGATGCTAGCGCTTAACGGCGTACCCTCGAACTGCTTCTTGAGCTGATGCTTTAGTTGTTCCATGGCCCGAACCTCGCTTTGAGGGATGCCGATTTTCGACTGTTCCTTCAAGCTTTGAATGGGAGAGCGCTGTCCAAAGCCCTTAGACTGCTCAACAGGGTCACCGCTTCCGGGCGACACGACCTCGAATTTCTCGGGCATATCCATTACTTTGAACTGCCTCCCATTGCTGCCGCTCATGGCTTCTTGTATTGAGCCTACAGCCGAGCTGAATTTCTTAGGGCTTACTACGGAAAATGAGAAGAGCATTACGAAGAAGACTAGAAGAAGTGTTACCATGTCGCCATAGGTGACTACCCAATCCGGCACCCGCGGCTTGCTATCCAGGCGCCGTTTCGACCGGAGTCTGTTGTTCGGCATGTACCCTCCGATCTCTAATCATATCGACGCTCTCTCGCCCTTCAGGAGAGAGAAACGACTTGAGTTTTTCTTCAATCATTCGAGGGTTATGGCCCGCTTGTACCGCGAGAATTCCCTCGACAATAAGCTCCTTGCGTAGGACTTCTTCGGCGCTTCTGACGCCCAATTTACCTGCGAGCGGGTTCAAGAACAAATACGCGAAGAGCGCACCATACAGTGTTGTCAGAAGTGCTATAGCCATACCCGGACCTATTTTTGAGGGATCATTGAGCTGATGCAACATCTTAACGAGACCAATGAGCGTTCCCAACATTCCAAAAGACGGTGCGTATGACGCCATCGCTTCTATAATACTCTTGCCAAGCGCATGCCGTTCCGCGACATATATAATCTCGGTCTCCATGACCTCTTGAACCAATTCAGGGTCCGCGCCGTCGATAACGAGCTGCATGCCTCGTTCCAGAAAACTATCGCCTATCTCATTAACATCCTCTTCAAGTGCGAGCAGGCCCTCTTTTCTGGCGCGCTCGGCGATACGCACCATCGTCGCTATCAATTCAGCGGAATTCAATTTTGGGTCGGAAAACGCATTCTTGACGACTTTGGCGACACCCATGATATGGCTCATCTTGAAGTGAATGAGCGTCGCGGCAACCGTCCCGCCGAAAGTGATCATGAACGACGGTGTACTAAAGAACACCGACGTGTCGCCGCCGACCATGATGGCTGATGTCACGAGCACGAGTCCGATAATAATACCAATTATCGTTGTGATATCCACAAATGCACCTTCTTTGCACGAAAAATCGCACTATTTTGCGAGCCTCGAGTCCAGGTGATCTTCGGAATGGGAGGTGTGCGCAAGATTCACTATCAACCTAGGCCCTCCGGCCTTTTTGTAGTGATCTTCCGCCATGGCGGCGATTTCTAGCGGTGACTCTTTTACGAGAAACTTTTTGTTCGTTATTAGGGTTACTACTGTGTCGGGGGTTGCTTCTACTACTTCGATTAGATTTGCGTTTACTGTTAATTCGCTTCCGTCTATCCGTGTCAACTTAATCACTGGTCTACCTCGTCAATCTAGCTATTATTGATACGATAACGACCCAATCTGAACTGCTGCTTTTCAATCTACGATTATTCTTATCGGCAAGATTACTTGCTGACCTTAGTAAAATAGAAGGGCGGCATTGCCGCCCTTCTACAGTGCTGTTATGCTGCTAATTTGCGTAGCATTTAATCGTTAGAAACTACCGCTTAAGATTGACCAACTCTTGCAACATCTCGTCGGATGTACTAATGATTCGCGAGTTCGCCTGGAAGCCGCGCTGGGTGATAATCATGTTAGTAAACTCCCGTGAGAGATCGACATTTGACATCTCGAGTGCGCCGGAGACGAGCGTTCCGTTCGCACCGGTCGCCGGGACACCATATTGAAGCTCACCGGAGTTATTCGATTGCTTAAACGCGTTAGCGCCTGCTTTCAAAAGACCGGCCGGGTTGCCGAAAACGCCCAGCGCTATCCTTCCTAGTTCCTGGTTCATACCATTGGTGAAGGTGCCCGTAATTACGCCGTCGACTCCGATGAAGAAGTTCTCAAGAACACCCATGGGGAAACCGTCTTGGTACTGTGCGGCAATGTCGGATTTATCAGACGCGAACTGGATGGAGCGTGCAAAATCCAGGGTGACATTGACCGGATCGGCTCCGTTTCCCGGATCGACCACAAGCGCTGGAATCGTTGAGGTTTCCGGGTCGATCACGATCTCGTTATCGATCGAGCCGTCGGCGTTGAATATGAGCGTTCCTGAGCCACCGCTGGTAATCCCTGTCGGCGCAACTGTCGTAATCGTATAGTTCCAGGTGTTTGCTGCAGCCTGTTTTTCAAAAGCAAACGTCAAGTTGTGCGCGGTGCCCTGGCTGTCGTAAACCTGAACCGTTGCATTCGCGATATATCCGGTAGCCTCATCCGCGTCCAAATTACCGGTAAAAGTAACATTACTCGTACCTTTCGCCAACATCAACTGCCCCATCGGAATATTGATATGCGTCGGGCTCATGCTCGGGTCGATTACGCCAGGTTTCGCCGCGTTGTTGCCGGACTCCCAGCCCATGACATAGTAACCGGTCGCGGGGTCGACGAGGTCTTTCTTCAAGTTGACGTCGAACGCACCGACCCTACTGAATACCTTACCCTGCCCGGTGTCGAGGACAAAGAAGCCCTCTCCCTGGATGGCCAGGTCGGTTGACTTGCCCGTCGACTCGAGAGAGCCCTGGGTCATAAGCGTATCGACAGAGCGGACCATCATGCCAAGTCCGACCTGATGTGCGTTAGAGCCGCCGAGGCCTTCTGAAGGGGCACTTGCCGCTCTGGTCAACTCGTAGACCATATCCTGGAACGTAACACGGCTCGATTTGAAGCCGACTGTGTTGA
>MELI01000062.1:22179-24056 GCA_001767575.1 Candidatus Aquicultor primus
GCATCATAGCGCATCAACCTCCTAAATAATCCGTAGTTTTTAATAATCTCGCCCGTGGTGAACTGGCCTCGATCAGTCGCCTCTGTCGATCGGCGACTACGAACTTCCTCAGAGAGGTCCAGTTCAAAACAACCTACATAATCACGGCGCTATCGATGTTTGTGAAAACGTTTTCCTTCAAATTCTTATCATCGACCGCTGTGATAACGGTTTTGTTCTTAATGCTCACCACGAGAGCTACATCATCGACGAGCACGAGCGACTCACGCGCGCCTTTGCTCGCCGCCTTGTCTACACCGGTATTAAGCCGGCTTAACTGTGACTCGGTCAGCTTGATATTTCGCGCTTCCAGCCTGGCCTTTGCATGAGCTGAGAACTTCAGCTCGCTGCCGATTTCTTGCGTCAGAACATCTTTAAACGATGGTCCTTGGGGTGTGGCGGTCTTGTTGACCTGCTTTTTGTCTCCCTCTATCCGCTCTATCGGCCGTATAGGTTGCTGGTGCACGAAAATCTTGTCTGTCACGTTTAACCTCCTTTCTCTAAATACTCAAAACTTTTCTAGTTATTAGGCACTAGCATCTGTTATCGGCAACTCGTCCGCTTTCTCGTGATAGGCATTAGTGTTAGCTATCGGCACCTGGGCCGCTTTCTCGTAGATTCTGGCAATCTCGCTCAGGCTTAATTGCGTCTTCCCGACGACGAGCTTCGGCTCACCTTCAACATAGCGAACCTCCTTGACCGCTCCGGATATGGTACCGTCTAGCGTGACACCATCTACTTCCTTGCCTATCAAACTGCTTGCCTGGGTCATCTGCGACCATTTAAGCATCTTGTCGAACTTGTCGTTCAAGTTCTGCATCTGCTCGAGTGAGTTGAATTGAGCAAGCTGCGCGATATACTCGGTGTCTTTGACCGGCTCCAGTGGGTCTTGATGCTGCATCTGGGTTATCAGAAGCTGCAAGAAGCTGTCTTTGCCGAGCCCATCGCCGAGCGTCATCGTCTTGTTCTGGCCACTCTCGACGCCTGTCGAGCTAGCCTGGTAGACTGCGCCTACCGCCATAATAATCGCCTCCTATGCCAACAAATTTAAGGTCATGTTGCCTTCGATATTGATGCTGGCCTTGATGTTAGGTACTTCGCCTTCGACATTAGCAAACCCGTTCTCCGCCGGTGTGCCGGCATGGTTCTTTTGTAGACCCTGTCCGCCGCGACTCTGCTGTTGCCCAACGGATACATCGAACCTGCTGACTTGAATGCCCTGGCTCTCAAGAGACTGCTTAAGACTCTGCAAATTCGCCTCGAGCAATTCTTTTACCTGGTGTGATGACGCGTCGAGTACCGCCTTCATCGAGCCGTTTTCGACTAGCAGATGTATCTTGAGCTCGCCCAGATGCTTGGGATGAAGCTGGATTCTAGCCTCGCCCTTGCCTGCAGCCAGGAGCATGTCGAATTTCTCGACGAAATTATCGCTTACTTGACGCACGACACCGTGGGGATCGGCCGCACCTGCCTTTGCCGACTCCGCAGTATTCGCCATATGCTGAGTAAAACTACCCTTGGAAACGCTTGCATTTCCCTCGGCTACCGAGCCGTTGACTTGAAGGTTCGTTTCGCCGGGTGAGTCATGTGACGCACCGATCTCACTTCGACCCTCGTCAACCTCCGATCCGGCGACCTCGACAAGCGCCGTATCTTCTATTTGAGCCTTGGTGGTATTCGTATCCTCTACTCTACGGCCTTCCTTCGTGGATATGGTCTCCGGCGGGACAAGCGTATCGTTGTCGATCACGGCCGTTATCGCATCATTTACTCCGCTTTGCTGAGCACGAACCGGATTTTGCGTGTTCTCGCTCGCATTAAAGGGTACCGTAGGTTTG
>MELI01000062.1:24118-33229 GCA_001767575.1 Candidatus Aquicultor primus
ACTCTCAGCAAGAGGCCGTGCCGCATCGTTTTTGATAGCGGCGGGTGCGGCGTGCATCATTTTCGCGTTGATATTGCCTAAACCCCGCAGCGTGATAACCATGTTAGCGTGTTGGTTAGATGCGCCTGCTTTATCCGCCGGAGCCTGGTCCGCATTAATTACATGCGCAATAAGCTTGAAGCGCAGCGTATCCGCTTCAGAGCCCTCAGCCGAGCCTGTCTTTGCCGCATCTTTCAGATGGAGATTGAGCTTGAGCCTTAACGGATCCGGAAGGGTTTCAACAGACTCCTCGAGTGCAATCTGTGCTCCTTCGCCATTGAGAACATCCTTGAGACTAAAAAGGGCCTTCAGTATAAGATGATTTCCCTTCATCTGCTCCGGGCTTTCGCTAAGCTTGGATATCGAATCGGTGATTGCGCCTTTGAGTTCTTCAATCTGAGGCTCGATCTTGTGTCCGCCAAGCAACGATGTCATTATCTCCTCCAGCTTGTCGCCGAGAGTAGTCAAAGCATCGCCCACTTGTTGGAGCAGCGCTAGAAGCTGTTCCTCGCTTATCTTTTGGTCGGAGAGTAGACATGCCGGGATATTCCCGAGCACGCCGGCTTCCGCATTGGCCGGGATTGAACATGTCGCGTTCATGTTCTCGGAGATCATGCCGGCGAGCAGACCCTCAAAATCTAGAGTGGCCTCTTTTAAGTCCGTTCCTTGTGTCTGCGCGGATGACTGGCTCTGAATCGAGCCAGAGATAAGAAGCTGAGCTATGTTCATATTTTCACCTCCCTTCAGCGAAATCGGCCAAATAGCTAGAGGCCGAGTTTCTTGCTAAGAGTGGCAGCACGATCCGTATCCATGGCAGACAGCACTTCGGCGGCTATCTCCTCATCCATCGCGCTTAATATGGACACAGCTTCACTGTCGGTAAGCTTGGACATAATAATGGCCGCTTGGCCGGGGTCCATAGCTTCGTAGATCTTCACCAGTCTTTTAAGCTTGTCCGTACTTTGATCTTCCCCCGTTGCTCGATCCTCAGACGTCGTCATTGTCGTTAATATCGTCGTCGTTGTCGTCGTCGTTGTTTCGGATCCGGTTCCCGCTGCTGTGGTCGTTGTAGTCGACCCACTCTTATCCTTTTTATCGGTTTCTTCCTTTGCGACATTAGTATTTTTCTTGGCCGGAAATTTTATTACGCCGGTGTATTTGAGCGAACCAAGTAGGACTACGGCATATACCAATATCAAGATAATGCTGAGCTTAGCTCCGCCTTTCTTCTTTTTGTCAGCGCTCATCCGCTCAACCCCTTAAGCTCTCTCCAGCGTCGCGTGACTTTCTCCACATAGGCCTGCGTTTCCTTAAACGGCGGTATACCACCGAACTTTCGCACATTCCCAGGGCCTGCGTTATATGCTGCAAGTGCAAGCTCGACCGTACCGAATCGGTCCAGCATCATTTTTAAATAACGGCTTCCGCCATCGATGTTTTGCGAGGCGTCTAGTGCGTCTTCTACTCCCAGGGACCGCGCGGTCGCCGGCATCAACTGCATCAAACCCATTGCTCCCGCCGGTGACTTAGCTCGCTCATTAAAGCCGGACTCGGCTTCTATGACTGCCTGTATAAGTTCTGCGTCGAGCTCATACCTGCCGGACGCCGCTTCGATAAAGCCGCTAAAAGCACTGTCGCCCTTTCCTTTAGCAATTCCCACTCGACTTGCGCCCTCATCATTTGACGCCGCACGTTTTGTCTCAGGCCGCAACTTCTGAGCTATATCAAGGGTTTGCGAGAAAGCCGGCCCTTGTTCGGCCTCAGACTCCAAAACACCTGCGACCGCACCCAAGGTTAACCCTTCGCCAGTCTCAGACACTTTTTGTTGAGACGGCGTAAAAACGCTCAGACGATTTTGTATCTCGTAAATGCGCGAGACGACTCGCTCAAGATTGCTCGGCATGATCCCTCCTTAGCGGATTCCCATCGTCCCTATTGTGGCGCACTGTCGCAATCTCATCGATTATACCCTGCTCGACTCGTTCGGCCTCCAACTTATACTCACTAAGCTGTTTTTCCTCTAGCTTCTCTAAGACCTTCCGGTCTTTCGCGGCCTCGAGTAAGCGCTCTTGGACTTTTCTGACCTCAGTCGCAAGGCTTGCCACCCGGGATAATTGGACCTCTATCTGACGCTCCAATCGTTCTATGAATTTTACATGCACCGATATCTCGGTCGCATCTATAGCGGATTTTTGCTTTTCACGTAGGGCTTTATGTGAGTCGGCAAGGCGAACGTTGAGCTGCGTCAAGCGCTCTTTTTCAAACACATACAACCGCTTGACCTCGGCCAACTCCTTCTTCACCAGATCTTCCTTCTTCTGTCGATGATGGAGAACCGACTTTAGCTTAAAGACAAATCTATTCATAATGTCCCTTAGAGCTCTTGTTGCTCGACAAATATTTCCAGTAGCTCAGCTACCGTATCGTTAAAGGGAAGCGCTTCTTCAACATCTTGTTTCAAGAACGTTCTCGCCTGATCTATTAAACCTATAGCGTAGTCGATTCGCGGATTGCTGCCACTGACATAGGCGCCGATATTGATGAGGTCTTCGGCCTCCCTGTGTGTGGCAAGCACGTCGCGCAATTGGCCCGAGCCTGCCATGTGTTCTCTACTTACGATATCGGGCATTACCCTGCTTACGCTCTGCAAGACATCGATTGCCGGATAATGATTTTGAGCGGCGAGTCTTCGAGATAAGACGATGTGCCCGTCGAGAATTCCTCGAACTGCGTCGGCAATAGGCTCATTCATGTCATCCGCCTCAACTAGAACTGTATAAAGCCCTGTAATCGTGCCATATTGAGCGGTACCTGAGCGCTCAAGCAACTTCGGCAGGAGCGCGAAGACAGACGGTGTGTAGCCGCGGGTCGCCGGAGGCTCACCGATTGCGAGCCCGACTTCGCGCTGTGACATAGCAAACCTGGTCACAGAATCCATCATCAACATCACGTCGAGGCCTTGGTCTCTAAAATATTCGGCAATCGCCGTTGCCGCGAAAGCACCTTTGAGACGTATCAGCGCCGGCTTGTCGGATGTTGCCACAACCACAACCGAACGCGCCAAACCTTCCTCGCCTAAATCTTTTTCGATGAAGTCGCGAACCTCCCTGCCCCTCTCACCAATCAGCCCGATAACATTGACATCCGCATTCGTATTTCTGGCGATCATGCCGAGAAGCGTGCTTTTTCCGACACCACTGCCGGCGAATATACCGATTCTTTGCCCCCTACCGCATGTCAAAACCCCATCCAGTGCCTTAACTCCTAGAGTGAGAGGTTCACTGATCCGCGCGCGCTTTAGTGGGTTTGGGGGTTGGTTGTGGAGCGGGTACTCCTTTTCGGGAAAGATCAGACCCTTATCATCTATGTAATTACCTAAGCCATCTATGACTCTGCCCAAGAGGGACTTGCCGACTCCTACCGATAGAAACTTGCCGCTCGCCACTACCTCGCAGCCCGGTTTGATGCCACTCATATCTCCAAGCGGCATGAGAAGCACTCTATTCTCTTTAAAACCGACGACTTCAGCCTCGACCGGAGGCTGGTTTCTAGATATATGCAAATAGCAGAGTTCGCCGACCTGAGCAGGTGGCCCTTGCGATTCGATTACGAGGCCTACAACCTGAGTAACCCGGCCATTCTGCTTTATCGCCGACATTCTCCTGACAGCATCGTGTAGCTTGACGAAATCCGGTTTGCGCTGTTGCGAATCAATCAACGTCGATTGCTCCCCTTAAGGACTGCTTGACCTCATTTAATTGAGACTCGATTCCGGCGTCGATATTACCGGCATTAGTCTCTATCACGCATCCGCCCCTTCTTATCCTGCGGTCTGCGATCAACTCTATTTTTTGAATCCCATCCATGGCGCACATGAGATCTTCTTTCGCTTCCTTCATCACCTCGAGGTCCTCGGAGTTGACCCTTATCACGATATGCTCCCGCTCCACCGCCAAGAGCAACGCTTTTTTAGCGATGTTCGTTACGGTCTTAGGATCAAGCTTGACTTGTTCGGCAACGAGCTTTTCTGCTATATCCAGCGCCAGCTCGACGATATTTGTTTCTGCTCCATGAATAAACTTCCATTTTTGCTCGGAGGCTTCTTGGGCTAGTGCGATTATCGCTTGAGTCGTCTCGGCGACATGCAACGCCGCCCTCGCCATGCCATCACGATATCCCTCCTCGCCGGCCTGGTTCTTGATTTCAACCGCATCCGCTTGCGCTTTTTCTATAATAGCGGCCGCTTCCGCGTGAGCATCGGCCAAGGCCTCGGGGCCACCTCCAAGCCCAGACACACCGGGCTCATAAGCCAGCTTGTCAAAACTCAGGCTCTTTACGCTGTCGCGGTTGCGAATAATTCTAGACAACTATCTCTTCCTCTCCGCCGCGCGCTATGATGATCTCGCCATCTTCCTCCAGGCGGCGGACGGTGTTTACTATCTCTTGCTGCGCAAGCTCCACGTCTTTCAGGCGAACCGGACCGAGAAACTCCATATCTTCGCGGAGCATTTCCCCGGCTCGTTGCGACATGTTGGCGAAAATTTTCTCTTTGAGCTCATCGTTTGCAGTCTTAAGCGCAAGCGCAAGTCTCTTGGTCTCGACCTCGCGAAGAACACGCTGAATTGCACGGTCTTCGAGGTTGATAACATCCTCGAACGTAAATAGCTTGCGCCTTATCTCATCGGCAAGCTCGGGGTTTTCGTCCTCAAGAATCTCAAGAATGGCCCGCTCTGTGCCACGGTCAACTTGGTTGAGTATCTTGACCGTGGCATCGAGTCCACCCACGGCGGCATACTCCTGACCTCTGGCAAGAGACGATACTTTAGATTCGAGAATGTTTTCCACCTCTGCGATGATATCCGGTGTCGTCCTATCCATCAAAGCGATGCGCCGCACCACCTCAGCCCGCAAGACCGTCTCGAGCTGTTTTAGAATCAACGATGCCTGCTCCGGGCGAAGATGGGTTAAGACAAGCGCGATCGTCTGCGGATGCTCGTCCTCTATAAAACTTAGTATTTCGTTCGGATCGGCGTTACGTAAAAAATGAAATGGGGCTATTTCAAGAGTAGCGCTCAAGCGCTCAATAATCTCACGGGCTTTGTTCTTGCCGAGCGCCCGCTCCAGAATGTCGCTCGCGTACTCGAGCCCGCCAGAGGTGATGAAACCTTGCGCTTCATATAAATCATGAAACTCGCTGAGAACCTTGTCGGTGACTCCTTGTGGCAACTTCTCGACGTGAGCTATCTCTGCAACCAGCAATTCAACTTCGCCTTCGTTGAGCCTCTTTAGCACCTGTGCCGACAAATCCGGTCCCAGTGCGAGTAGAAGAATTGCGGCTTTTTGCCTGTCTGATACTCCTTGCTTAGGACCTGCCGAACGCATCCTTGCCACCACTTGCAATCAACCCCCGTGATACTTTATATAAAACTAAAATGCTTTCTCTTTGACCATTACAATATAAGACATAGGTCTTAAGACAAAAGGCCGGCATTATGCGCCATGTGCTGGAGCCTGTGATAGCAGAGCCCTTACGTGTTTAACCAGATGCGCAGCAACTGAGCGACGTCTCCAGGTCTCTCTTTCGCCAGGTTTTGTATCTCCTCTTTCGTGAGCTGCGACTTTCGCTGCTCAATCTGCATCTCTCTCTTCTTCTCGGGTGTAATCTTGCTGATATTTATATCTCCGAGATCTAAACTCGCGACCCCAGCCGCCGCTACCGAGCGTGGTGCCAACAACTCCGGTTGCCTTGCAGGCCTTACGCTAGAGATGACTTTCAAGAGTGCGAACAAGCCCACCATAACCAGAATCGCTACCAATGCATATTTGCCATATTCCGCGTACATCTCCCTTTGCTGGGCATCAGCGATAGCTTTTTCTTCCTTTTTCATCCATTCGGTGTCAAACGGCACGCTGCTAACGGTTAGCACATCACCCCGGCCCTTGTCGATACCGCAAGCCGCTGACACCAATTCCTCAATCGTCTCATCACGAATCGGCTTGCTTCCATCGTTGTTAACGACTACTGCGACCGACAACTTTTTGAGCTCGCCGGGTGGCTTCACCTCTTGTTCGCTGATTTCGGTAAAACCATAATTGGTCGTTTTCTTCTGCCGCGAATAGGTTGAGTCACCATCGCTCTGGCTACCACTCGGGTATGTCGCAGATGCCTGCTGCTCGCTAGTAGCAGAGCTTGGCACCTGGGATGTGACTCCGGGAATGCCTCCTGGTGAAGCTCCTTGGCCCTCGTATTTCTCTTTGTCGACCTCTTCGCTGATTACTACAGGCTCCTCTTCTTGTTTGACGATTTTGCTCGCCGTGCTCTTCTGGGTGAAGTCGAGGTCGGCCGAGACTCGCACAACGGCGTTGCTCTCACTTCCCAAGACTGTTCCGAGCATCGACTCTATTGATTTCTCGAGCGTTCCCTCATAAGCTTCCTTCGCACCCAGCTGGGTCTTGGTATAATTACCACCCGATGCGAACGACGAATCTCCGGTAGCCTCATTCAAAATATTGCCGGTGGTGTCCACAACCGTTATGTTCTCGGTTTTTAGCCCTTCGATGCTCTTCGAGACGAGATTTACAATACCTTGAACCTTACTATCGGCGAGCCTGGCACCGGCACGCGGTTTTATTACGACTGACGCCGTCGCCGGGTTCTCCTTGTCTTTATAGAGCGAAGGTTCGGGCAAAACTATATGCACCCTAGCCCCCTCTATCTCGTTTATCTGCGATATGGTTCGCCCCAACTCGCCCTCCAAGGCCCTTCTATAATTGAGCTTCTGAGCGAACTCCGATAATCCAAAATTGGTCTGGTCGAATATCTCGAAACCGACCGTGCCTCCTTCGGGCAAGCCCTCGCCGGCCAACTGGATGCGGGCTTCATGTACCTGATTGCTCGGAACCTCGATTATGCTCGAACCGTTGAGACGGTAGGGAACTTTTTTCTCTTGGAGTTTGGCTACGATAGCGCCTGCGTCTTCGGAACTCAAATTCGAGAAAAGAACGGAATATGATGGTCTTGAGACCCAATAGAAGAGCGAACCCAGCGCAACGACAAATAAGATGATCGTCATCAAGATAATCATCTTCTGATTTATGTCCAGCTTATCCCAGCCTGTTTTGGCGTTTTCAAGCATTCCAGGGGGCGATGCCATGAGCTAATTCTCACCCACCTTAAACTTGCATTCTCATTACTTCCTGATACGCTTCCATTACTTTGTTCCTGAGTTGGATTGTCAGCTGCATTGCGACGCTTGCTTTTTCTACTGCGATCATTACTTCATGGACATCAAGCTCACCAGCGGCGAATTTCTCGACCGCTGTATCTGCGCTTTTCTGCAATTCAGATACTTTGTTGATTGTTTGATCGAAGACCTCGGTAAATGAGCCAAGGACTTTCCCTGATGGGCTCTCGATCTTAGCTGGTGAGATTGCCGCACCCTGTATCGGATTGAGCTTAATGGGAACTATTTCCATATCAGCCGACCTTCTTTACTATATCTCTAGCGATTTCATGGCCATACTTTTTGCTGCGTTCATCACAGTGACGTTGGCCTCATAGGCACGTGTCGCTGCAATCATATTTACCATCTCTGTTACGACATTTACATTCGGCATTGCTACATATCCATTCGCGTCTGCGTCCGGGTGCTCGGGGTTGTACGTCAAGCGTGGAGCGCTACTGTCTTTCAATATGGCCGCTACCTTGACTCCTTGTCCTGCGGAAGTGCTGCCTGCGCTCCCAAGTAATTGAGAAAAACTGCCTCGACCCTGCGGCGTCATGACGATATCCCGCCTTCGGTATGGGCCGCCTTCGGCCGTCCTCGTCGTGTTTGCGTTGGCAATGTTGCTCGATATCGTGTCCAGCCATAAACGATTTGCGCTAAGACCCGATGAGCTTATCCGCAGTGTCGAAAATATACTCACTTCTTACCTCCTTCCTTCATTGATGACATTCTTAAGACCCGTGAAACGGCTTGCGATCAGTTGTGCCATAGTATTGAATCGGATATTGTTTTCCGCCAAATTCGTCATCTCTTCATCGACATCGACGTTGTTACCATCCTCGCGCATCGAAGTCGCGTTAAGCACGTCGACTCGCGCACCGACCCCCGCAAGCGAACTTCCTCCCGGTAAGTGTCGCGCATCTGTCTGCTGCATTCGAGAATCATACTTCTTATCCAGCGCACGCTTCAACTCCCCCTCAAAAAGGACGTCTCGCTTTTTATAGCCAGGTGTATTAATATTCGCGATGTTCTCCGAGATTACCTGCTGTCTAAGTGAAGTAGCATCCATACCTTTTTGCAGAGCAACGAACGTATCGCCCGAAAATAATTTCCCAATCAATTCTGGTCACCCCCAGCCGCTTCCAAGCTCTCAAAGACCTCTTCAAAATTGCTCCCCGACGCTATATACTTGTCGATAAGCGCCTTGGGGAAACGCCATTCCTTGCCTATTTTAAGGCCCGGCAATTTTTTCTCGCGCGCGAGCCTGCAAACCGTAATCTGGCTCATCTGCAGATATTCGGCAAGCTGTTTTGCGGTCATGATATCGGTGATACTCTTCTTCATCGCAATCCTCCGGCTTTGCCGTTGGTCTCACTGGCTAAGCACCAAATCCTTTATCCAGCAAGCAATGGCTTTCTATATATTAAGATAAAATCCGGTTGTTTATCAACTAATTAGCCAAATTATTATTTTTTAGAAGCTTATTTCATAAGATGCGGTTGATTGCGCTTTTTGTGTGCGAATCACAAGCCATTCTATCGTTTTCCATAAGATATAACATCTTTTTGATGTTTTCCTATCTCGCGGCTCTAGAACGATTATATGCGAGCGGCGAAGAAAACAATTTTCGGCTCAAGATCTGAGGAATCTTCGGGGAGGTTGATGTTGATTTGATTTGTGCGGAATACTTCTGTCATTCGGTATTCCTTGGCCCCTGTTACCAGCCCGGCCCTGTCAACCCTTTGTTCGCCTCGCGCCTCAGAATCTATATTTAAAGCTATTGCTTCCGACATCTTCGCTCCTTGTCAACGGTCTCGCGACCTAATGTTAACTTCGGCAAAGAGCA
>MELI01000062.1:33267-40514 GCA_001767575.1 Candidatus Aquicultor primus
TTATATATGCTGTCTAAGCTCGGCAATTAAGGGGGCGTTCGGATATTTGCCTGCGCCGGCTTCGAAGACCTCCGCTGCGAGGCCTATCTCACCTTGTTTTATGAGGGTGCGCCCTAACAATACGAAGAGCCCGAGTTCTTCGACTCCTCTATGCAGCGCTTCAAAGAAAAAAGTCTTAGCCTCCTCGAAGAACTCATTGTCAAACGCAGTGCTACCAAGAATATAAAAAGACTCTCCATCAGCACTTCCGCTTTCGTACGCATGGATCAGCTCTTCGACAGCGATTTCGTTATAACCAGCGTCATAATATATTTTCCCAAGAAAGAGACTGCTCTCGCCCGGCGACAGGCCTAGCTCGTCTAATAAGGCTACGGCTTTTTCAAAGACATCCAGATTCTTCAGCTCTAAGAGTTTCCCCATAAGGTCAGCGACAATTTGCAGAGCGCTATCTTTCTGGGCGACATCTAGCGAAATCGAAGAAACCCGTCCTTTCGATAGAGAAGCTACAGATCGATAAATCGCGTGAACCAGAGCAAATTCTTTGATGCTTTTGATGAGGTCGATGGCCTCAATCGCTCGCTTGCTATCTCCGATGAGCATATAGCAAACTGACTTATTTGCGCATGCCGCAGAGTAATGTTGGCTCGATATCGCGACCTTATCGAACTCAGCGATTGCCTCTTTGAAATACCCCAGATTAAACAAGCATTCTCCCTTAAGGAGCGCCGTTTGGGAGGGGGCAGATCCCTTTTCCGCTAGTTGTTCTACATATATTAGGCTTATATCATAATAGCCGGTTTGACTAAATAAGAGCGATAAGGAAGAAAGCACGACCTCGGAATTCAGGTCAACCTGCGACTCTAGAATTTGCCTGACATTTTCCGGCCCGTCTTTGCGCAATAGAAGCAGGCCTAAATCATATGCGGCCCGACCATACCCGGCATTCAGCGCCAGAGCTTTTTCATAATAACATAAAGACTTCGCCTCATTACCGAGCGCCAAACATGTTCGGGCGGCCATGTATGCTGCCATATAACTTCCGACACCTGAATGACTGTAATAGAGACGTCTATGCGAACCCATCGTCAAGCAAGTCTCAAAACACGTTGTAGCCGATTCATAGTCCCGCTCCTCGAAATGGACCAGACCTTCCATGTAGAATAGGTCCACGTATTCCGGATAAGCGTCTTGAGCATCCCTGAGCAGTTTGAGTGCCTGCCGGTGCCGTCCCAGGCTCTTAAGACACAGAGACATGTTATTCGCGAGCCTCGCGGCGTTCTGAATATCCGAGCCCGAGAGATTCGCGAAAGCACGCTTATAGCTCTCGAGCGCTCTCTTAAAATCACCCTGCGCTAAGTAATCGACCCCGACTTTGATTCGAAGACTGAAATCGCCCGAGCCGTCATCCCGCTCACCCATAAGAATCCTAAGGTCACGCTGCACTTTGTTGGTGTTCGGCTTGTTCAGGTAGCCGAAATTGTTGATCCTGACCTCTGCGACACCAACACGTGGGTTATTATGTCGAGCGCTCGCCTTCAACTGCTCCTGGTCTGCGTCAGCGAAACGATACTCCGATTTGTTCCGCCAGAGCCTGAAAGAAAGACTTGAAACGGCACCATCTTCCTCCTGCTCCCCGACGTAATATATCTCACCAAGGTAGAATCCACTATGATCGATGTCTTGAATCAATTGAGCCAGCCTCGATACGTCCTCCGCTATCAACTCATCATCGGCGTCGAGAAAGAGCACCCAGTCGCAGGTAGCGTTCTCCAGACAAATGTTGCCGGCTTCAGACCAACTATTGTTCCACGGGTGGAAAACGACCTTGGCACCGTGACTTCGCGCAATTTCTACGGTATGGTCGGATGAGCCTGTATCCACAACAATAATCTCATTCGCTATGTCTTTGACGCTCTCCAAACTCCGTGCAATATTGGTCTCGTCATTTCTGACTATCATAGCTACCGAAAGTGACGCAAGCTCAATATGCTTATCCGGAAATCGCCAGGGCTCCTGCATATAGCGTGTAGCAAAGACCTCTATCGGGTCGCTTTCTCCCAAATCATCTGCTGGGAAACCCGGGGTTGTGCTCGTGAAACCAAACGCTAAACCACAGTCGCTAGGTCTCTCGTCGTCTAGCTTTTTACCAGGCACAAGCCCACCCCCCCCCTATCGTCGGCCCTAACCTTTTTGGCCACCATCATATAATGAGAGTATTGAATCTCGGCGATCAGGCTTTCCGCCGCCACGTTCAAGGGCTTGATACTCTTCATAAACGTACTCGCCTCTTCGGAGTCGACACGCCCATTGGTAATTCCCTCAACAGCTTCGATCTCAAATCCTGCCAATTTGAACATATAAACGATTTCTCGCAGGGTAAACGATTTGGGATGGGTCCCGTCTAAGGTGCCGCTACCGCTATAGCGCCAACAACCCTTTAGGAAATCTTTAATTACCGGTAAATACAGGGTGTTGGGAATGCAAGCTATGATCTTTCCGCTTGGGGTCAAGAGGTTCCCCTGCTTTGACAATGCCCGCCAGGGCTCCTGCAAGTTCTCCAGCACCCCCCTGTAGATGATGCAATCAAAGAAATTACTCCTGAACGGAAGCTCCACTTCCTCGATATTGCCTATGATCACCTTGTCGAGGCGATCGATGGCCTTGTTCGCGACGACCTCGTTCTCTTCAACGCCGAAAATCTCCTTCACGCCTTTTGACCTCAAAATATCTCCAAGCAGTCCTTCACCGCAGCCAATTTCCAGAACCCTCTTTGCGTCTGGCGGCACAGACCTCGCAAGAATCTCGTCGTCTCTTCGAGAATTAAACCTGTTTTTTTCGTAGAGATACGCCTGATCGTTGTTTACGGATGCTATGGCATCTTGAATCAATACCCCATTATCCTTGTGCAACGCATGCTCTAGTATAAACTCTAGTCTGTTGACGTAAGTGTGCTCTTTTAAACATCGCTCTCGTGCAAGGCGAGCCATTTCTTCTCTCTCATCAGAATGCTCTACGTAATGCGCGATTTTATCGGCTAACTCAATGGGCGATTCGAAGATGTCGACCTCTTTGCCGACCTCAAAGTATCTTTCAAGATTAGGTGACGCACTCTCGATCAATTGGAAACCGCCACTGGCCGCAATTTCGAAGGTCTTGTGGTCCGGCGAAGAGCGCACGATACTGTATTCTTGCCCGTTGATTCGCAGCGTCAAATCGCGGTTGCCCTGCAGATTTAGATTTATCTTTGCATTCGAATAGTATCTTGCCCTATCCGCAGCGTATATCGCCCGGTTAGAAATCGACTTATTAAGCATATGTGCGGATTTCAACACGTCCCATCGCTCACCTATGATTCTCGTTCGAACGTCGCTGTCGACAAGAAAACCCGCTATCGCATCGATGACCTCGGTAGGGCCGCACTCGCCCGACCCGATAGCGCACACGTCATACTCAAAATGGGAAGCCGGCTGTTTCTTAAAAACGCCCGGGAATGCCGCTTGTGGCAAGTAAGACACATTGGTACAACCGCAGTCGAGGTAGATTTCGACGAGACTCGACTCGGATGTGAATACATAGTCGTAAACATACGCGTGTTTAAGTGTCTCATCCGCCCCATTATCATCCAGAACCCACAATACAACTGCGGCTCCCATTTTTTGCATCGACCGGACAGTCATCGGCGGCAGAAAACAGCCTTGGGTCGTCAGAACCAAATCGGGCTCAAACTCAGAGACGAGCTGCAGAAGCGGAGCGGCTGAATACTTATATAGTTGATTAGATGAATAGTCTATATCATATGCTGCTCTCGCGTGACTAAACGCGTCGTCAAAGAATTTGATGTGGGCGGCAAAATCGAACAGCTTGTAATCGACGTCCATATCGCAAAGGGTCAGGTCGATATACCTATCAAACGGCTTATCAGCCGAATCTAAGCCGGAGTTAACGAATACAACCTTCACCTGCAACCCCTTCTTCAACCACTTCTATACAAAGACTTTAAATGCTGCTGCGATCATAGGAATACCAAACATACTATATCCATGTTATCAAAAATCTATAACAGAAGCGACGCATTGTAAAGTTACCACGCGGGTTTGACGGCTATCGACCAACTAGATGGACGCGCATCGGTCGCTCTTTCAGAACGAAGACCACAACGTCAGTTTCAACAACCCTCCAAAAACACGTAACCACCTTAGAAAATCCTAAGGTGGTTCGAGGGTATATTTGAGTTTTAAAAAGATTATCGAATCTCTCGCCAAGCAGTTCTTAGCTCTTTTAGCAGCGATTCGATTTGCCGGATCTTCGCGACATCGTTAGTAATATTGGCAATCGTCAGTTCTTTTTGCATGTATAGATAGAGACTCTGCAGGTTTTCCGCGATTTCTCCACTGGCCTCATGGTCGAGCGAGGCTAGAAGTTCCTCGACAATCGCCATCGCCCTGGATATATACTGAGTTTTTTGAGAGACGTTATTGTCTTTCATGCTGAGTAACGCTTTGTTAAGAAACCCTATAGCTCCATCATAAAGAAGAATGATAAGGTCGAGCGGTGTTGTCGATGTATTGACCATCGCATGTGTATATGCGTTTTGCGCGTAAGCCGTATTTGGCATCATTATTTACTGCCTCCGATACTCTTCATTTGAGCTTGCAGCTGCGTTATATAGTTGCCCTGACCCTGAAGCTTCGCTAGCTGCTGGTCAAGGTTTTCGAATTTCTTCCTAAGCAGATTCTCAGTCTTACTGAGCCTCAACTCCATGTCCAAGCCCCTCTTGGTAATCGTTTTAATTGTATTCTTATATCCGCTTTGCTTGTCAGGAATAGCGGCCTTGATATAACCATCAAGCGGTGTCTCCAAAGAGGTCGCCATTTCATTGAGCATACTCATCACACTTGCTGAATCCGACGATAATTTGCTCTCGAATTTCGTCGTGTCCAAGCTCATCACGCCCAGCTTATCGATTGAGACACCCATGTCTACCAGAGTAACTCCATTATACGAATTGGCGGTTACACCTCTGATACTTGAGTGTATCGAGCTAACGATATTATCGCCTCCCAACACACCTTTAGCCGTGCCGCTGCCCTTAAGGTCTTTTATGGTGGCTGAAAGGCTGTTGTATGCGTATACGAATGCGTTCATCTTGGACTTTATAGAATCGGTGTCTGTGGAGACATCCACGGTGAGCGTACTGCCGGCTGAATCCTTCTTCAGGCTGATATTAACGCCGGTTATGACATCATTTAACGTATTCGACGCCTTGGTTACTGTTAGCCCGTTGATAACGAGAGAGGCATCCCTAGCCGCCCAAGACTGCGTCATGTTGATAACACCCGCGACCGGATTTCCATCGATGTCATAGCTGCCAGGGTTAAAGGCAAGCCTTGAAAGCCCGGTCATGTCAGTATCGTCTGCATCATCGAATACCTCGTTACCATCCTCGTCAACCTGTATGACTATCCTATTCGCAGCACCCGTACTTGTTGAAGACAGCACCAGCCTGTAGCCCGTTCCGTCGTTTAGTATCGATGCCTTGACACCGGCATTAGCGCTGTTGATTGCATCCTTTACGCCGGTTAACGTGTTGTTCGCAGCATCGATGGTTATTGCGACAGGCGCCGAAGCGCCGACTTGTATCTGCAATTTCTGGGTCGCAAATGACGATAGGTCGGCCACTTCATCTGTCTCGTTTGTAAACGCCGCGGAATGAATAGTCTGGGTGCTGGCAATATTGCTGACCTTTATATTGTAAGTAGCCGACGCAGCAGTGGTTGCGGCGCTCGCAGTCAAAACATCATTGTCTGCAGAAACCGCTTTCATGCTGAGAATACTGCCGCTTTTGAGAGTGCTCAGGGAGTTCTTAAAGCTTGATAGAGACGAGAGCAATGAGCCTAAACCGCTGATCTTCGCCTGATAACTAGCCTCTTTTTTCTGTAGCCTGACGAGCGGCTGGCGCTCGACCTGCATGAGACCGGTGATCATAGTCTCGACGTCTAAGCCTGAATAAATCCCTGAAGTCGCTAAACCCATGATATACTACGCCTCTCTGTCAACAAGATGTTCGATGATTTTCTGGATATGCTCAGCCGCCGCGATTATCTCTTTTGACGGAATCTGCTTTGTTACATTGCCTTTTTCGTCTATGAATTGGATGACCGTTTGCTTGTTGTCTAAAAGCTTGAAGACCGCTTTGTTGTTGGGAGCCTTCTCGATTTCAGGCATAGGGTCGACTTTCGGCTGCTTGTCTGCCTTTGCCGCTGCGTCAGCACGCGGAAGCTTGGGCGACTTGGCAAGTGCGGTATTCTGTTTTATTTTAAAGCTCAAATCGATTGAACTTGTCTTCCACATTTCCATAGTATTTGAAGGGAGGGCTTAAGCCCTCCCTTCAACCCTCCAAATCTACCTACCGCCCAACAGGGACAGTACGTTCTGAGGCAATGAATTCGCCTGAGTAAGTACTGAGATACCAGCCTGCTGGAGAATTTGTGATTTAGTAATGTTCGCTGCTTCAGCCGCGAAATCGGCATCCATGATGCGCGAGTGGGCTGCCGTGATGTTCTCAAGAACGTTTGACAGATTAGAATTGGTCGACTCGAACCTGTTCAAGATAGCGCCGAGTTCCGCACGCATGGTCGTGATGACCTGAAGCGCGGAGTCGACTCTCTTCATCGTATCGTTGGCATTGTCTGCGGTTGTAACGTCAACGCTGCTGATTGTGCCGGCGTCTTTTGCGATTACAGCGCTCGCACCGAAGCCAAGCCTGTTGTTAGCATCGGTAACGGTGATGTTGTCAGCAGCTGAGAGCTTGATGAAACCGCGCGTCTCAGTTGTGCCGGCGGCAAACGCTATCGTATCGGCTGCGCCCGCATCTACCTTGGCAGCGGTCAAGTTTATGTTGCGACCGTCTGCTGCGGTCAGCTCCATGTCGACACCATTAAGAGTCGCTGTAACACCCGTCTGGTTGGAGTACAGGTTGATGCGGTCCATCAGCTCAGTTTGCGAGATGTTGGTTATGCCGGTGTACGACGCAACAGTCACGGTGTTGATGGTGAGCGAGTAAGAGTCGCCCGCATCATCCAGGACAACGCCCGCGCTGGCGGTATCAGAAACCTTGGTTCCCGTTACAGCTGTGGCGGTTACGCCGGTTATACCACTGGAGTTAATCGCCAAAGCTTTCGCGTATGCACTGCTAGCGGCCTGGCCGTTGGCTGAACCAGCTACGGACGCGCCAACGCTGCTCCCGT
>MELI01000062.1:40628-50937 GCA_001767575.1 Candidatus Aquicultor primus
TGGTCTGGCCTGATGACGCGCCAACCTGGAATGTCTTGGTACCGAGGGTACCGTCGAGCAACGTCTGGTTGTTGAACTGAGTCTGGGTCGCGATCCTATCCATCTCCTGGATAAGCTGCTGAACCTCTTTGTCGGTCGCGCCGCGGTCCAACGAAGTGTTGGTCGCGTTCGCCGACTGGACTGCCAGCTCCCTGATCCTCTGGAGGGCGTTCGTCATCTCATCGATGGCACCCTCAGCGGTCTGTACCATTGAAACCGCGTCGTTCGCGTTTCTAATAGCTTGGTTAAGACCCCTGATCTGTGACGACATTCTCACTGCGATAGCAAGACCGGCTGCGTCGTCTTTTGCGGAGTTAATGCGAAGACCTGAAGATAACCTCTGCATCGCTGTCTGAAGCGGCATGAGGCTCTTGCTTAGGTTCCTCTGTGCGTTGAGTGATTGCATGTTTGTGTTGATTACTAAAGCCATTTTTGTTTCCTCCTTGAATTTCCCTTGTTTATTTGGCATCCTTGCCATTGCCAGCTATATCCAAGAGTTCCTTTCCGGCCGGCCGGTGCTCGAAAAGATCCTCCCAAGTCAAGACTGGACTTAACAGTTATATCGTCAGCTTTTTAAATTTTCTGCACAAAATCAAGAAGGTTTTTTAAGAAATATCTTTGGCGAGAAGGTCACTTAAATTCTGAAGGGCGTCTTTCGATGTGGAAGCGGCGCGATCATTCTCCTCAAGAATAGACTTGTATATCTCCTGGCGGTAGACGGGAATATTCTTAGGAGCTTTGATGCCGATTTTGACGTGATCGTCTTTGACTTCGACGATGAAGACCTCGATATCATTGCCTATATTAATGCTCTCGTTGATCTTTCTGGTAAGAACCAGCATTGTTCCTCCTAGGCTTCGGATATCAGCGGGTGTTTAGTCGTATAGCCATCATAAGCCAAAATAACCTGAATTGCTAAGTTATTACGAAGATTAATGATTACGGGCGCCGCGAGATTAGCGGTGATCTTTCCCGGGTCGCCTGGGATGGTCAGAATCGATAGAACCAGAAGGGAAGCTTCCT
This sequence comes from Candidatus Aquicultor primus, assembly GCA_001767575.1. GTDB lineage: Bacteria > Actinomycetota > Aquicultoria > Aquicultorales > Aquicultoraceae > Aquicultor > Aquicultor primus. The sequence goes on from MELI01000062.1 coordinate 41,691, forward strand.
CATCGGCTTCGTCTTCTTCTGTAGCTTCAAGCTTCTCCAAATCCCATTCGCTTATGGTCGGGTTATAGTCTTTAAAATATACCCAGGGTTCGATTACCACAAAAGCGACATCCGCCAACTCAGTCGATTGGAGCCAAGCCAGCGGGCTGTTTTCCTTATGCGGTATCAAAACAAATTCCTTCGCATCAGGAAACCCCGGTATGTTGTCGACAAATCGTATTATTTTGTCCTCATCTACCTCGACTACTCCAAACCTTGTAGTCGTAAACTCCACTCTAGCCATCGTTTCAACCTTTACCATGATTTTCTCGGGAGCCTCTTCGGGCATCAACGCTACAATTCGGGCATCCATCCGTGTCTCCTCTGTCTAATAATATTAACGCCAATAGAGCATTTGTTGAACCACTTACACACTTTTTGTTGACTTTACAGACGCGCATTATAACGATAGCGCTTGTGCCCTGCGCCGGTCATATCCTCAAAAGCTATCTTAAGAAGTCGATAAGCGATTTCTGTATAGACATGCTTCCCGACGTGAGTGCCGCCTGGTATACGTTCTCTTCACTCTTGAGCTTCATTATGACTTCCGCCAAATCGGCGTCCTCGATATTGCTGAGTATTTCAGTCAAACTAAGCACATCCTGCGAGTGCCTGTCTTTGACAAAATCCATACGGTTTATCTTTGCTCCGACTATGGCCAACGAATCCGTTATGGTTTCCAATGAATCATCGACCAGACTAGTATCTCCCGAAACCGCCGCATAGTCCCCCGCGCGAAGATGAGCACTTAGGTCTATTAAAACCTGGAAGACGTCTGCGCCGCCTTGGAATATCGTATCCCCGTTGAGATTGACTGCGGCGTTGACTCCTCTTTCGATCTCGTAGTTGATAACTCCAGCGTCACCGTTATAAGTAACACTGGGCACCGGAAGGCCGACTTGTATAAATGCCGGAGTCGTCGTCTTATGGCCCGCAAAAATAGATCTGCCGGCTAAACTCGTATTTCCTATGACAACCATCTCGGATAAGAGCTGGTCTACTTCGTTAGCGATTTTGTCGAGTTCGCTCTGGCTGTTGGTAGAGTTGGCCCCCATTACGGCCAGCTCTTTTGCCCTATACATCAGCTCTGTAGCATTTCTGAGCGCCACGTCCGCCATGCTTAGCCAAGTAAGTCCGTCGTCGACATTGTTGATATATTGTTGCGTCTCCTTTATTGAGACGCGAGTAGCCAACGCTTGGTTTATGGCCACCGGGTTGTCGGATGGCCGATTGAACAGTTTCCCGGAAGATAGCTGGGTCTGATACTTTGCCATCCTATCATAAGAAGACGATATGTTCTTTAAGATCGTGCTCGAAAGCATGTTTTGAGTTACTCTCACCTAAACCACCCCTACCTGACCATTTGATTGATAAGAACATCCAGCATCTCGTCGAACATCGTGACCAGCCTCGCCGCCGCCTGGTAAGCGCGCTGGAACTTGATCATATTGGTCGCTTCTTCGTCTAAGGAGACACCCGCGACAGACTGTCGATGACTCTCTATTAAGTCAAAATACATCTTACCGTTGGCGGTCATCGCTGCCGCCTGCTGCGACTCAACCCCAAGGTTCGTTACAAGCGAGCGGTAATAATCATCCATCGTAATCGTGTTACCGCTCATAACTAGTCCATTCTTAAGTTTGGCAAGCGCTAACGCGTTTGAATTATCGCCGGGCTCACCGCTGAGCGATGCGCCTAAGCTTCTAGGATCAGAAACATCCATACTTATTGCCATGTCTGAAGCGCCTATACCGGAGAAGAACTCCAACCCGGTAGAGGCGTCAAGACCGATACCGTTGAAGTGAATCGAGTTCACCTCATTGATAATGCTCGCGGCCAGCACATCGAGTTCGCTCTTATACGCCGGCACCGTAACATCTCGCGTTTCGGTGAGCGCTTTGATTTCGCCGCCGTAAATCGTAGCCGCTATGCCCGACGCTTTCCATTTCACATCATAGAAACCGTTTCCGGGGTTGGAAACCGCTTCCAACTCGTTATAACCATACTCGGAGACTAATTGCGATCCATTGATATATATGATCGTTGCCCCGGTATCCAATTCTGCGACCTTAACATCAACCATCTTTGAAAGCTTGTCGATGAGCAAATCTCGCTCATCCAGCATGTCGTTCGGCTCAGCACCATATGTCTTGACCCGCAATATGTCCCGGTTTAACTCCGAGACGCGACGCGCTATCGAATTGATGTCATTGACCTTAACAAGCACCTGCTCATTAAGGTTATCTTGAACCCTGCTCAACTTGCTATCGAGTTGGTTAAATGTTGTCGCGAGCATGCGCCCGGTCTCCAGGACACCGGAGCGTGTCGATGTGCTCTCAGGGTTTTTGCTCAGTTGCTGCCAGGAATCCCAGAATTGCCCCATGATATTGAGCAAACCTCCATCTGAGGGCTCATTGAAAATGGTCTCGATTTGCTCGAGGCCATTTTTCTTGACCTCCCATCCACCCAAAGACTGGTTCTCCCGTCTTATCTGCCCGTCGAAGAAGCTGTCACGCACGCGCTGAATGGATTGAACCATCACGCCTGTACCGAGCTGTCCTTGAATAAGCGGTCGGTTCCAGGAAGGTGCGGGAAACGAAGGTGTCGTTCCCTGGATTACCCGCTGTCTCGTGTAACCAGGCGTATTTGCGTTAGCTATATTGTGCGCAGTTACATCCAAAGCATATTGGCTCGTCTGCAGCGCTTTTCTTGCTATTTCTATTCCAAAAAAACCATCCATTTATAACACCTCGTTATGCTCGTCCGTCGAAAATCCTCGCGCGCGGACTCTGCGGCATTGCCGCGCTCCCGTAACACGGATCTTCAGCGGGCAGCAAAGAGTCGAGCAGGAAGTCGATGTAGCCTATACTCCTATTAACCAGCTCGGCATTGGTCTTGTTTGTCTCACTAAGCTCGTCGATGATTTGGAGGATCTCGTCTCTGAGCCGGCAAGCTTCAACGGCGGAAGCGCCGTTTAAACTTGCCAAAACGGACGAAATGGTCTGGGATAACTGGGGCGAATGCCTGTCAATATCCGCGCCCAACAGAGCAAAACGTTGTCCTTCAAGGTTGCGCACCTTTTCGATGATCCGCTCTATCGCCTCTAAAACCTCTGAAAGCTCTTCTGTGTCTCGTCTTATGATTAGTTCTTGTTCTTTCTTGGCTAATCCAAGCAAGTCCTGGTACGATTCTCTCTCGCATCTTAGTACATCGACTAGAGCAACATCATCGATCTTCAATTTTCTCACCCTTGGTGTAGTCTAGACCATCTTGTCTACTATCATTCGATGGACTATCTTATCTGCCACTTCCTTGCTGGTTACTTCGTAATCACCAGACTTGATTTTGGTTTTTACCTCATCAACCAGGTCTTTTCTCACTTCAGGGAGCTTACGGTAAGCTTCTCTTGCCTTGTTAGCCTCTTCCCCGCGAGCCGTTATGGTGACAGAATCAACGTTGTGACGGAGCTTTTCCGTTTTCTGCTCCGAGCCTTTTGCCCGGTCAGACGTTTTATTTTCGACCTGCCGCACATACTTGTCTAAGACCTGTTTGACTTGCTCATTTGAGATCTTCATACTATTCACCCCACTTGCTCATAGTTATCGTCAGGTTCTGCCGCTTTCTCCACCATTCCAGCAAAACCGTCTCGATAATAACGCAAATGCGGGTAAAACCAACCGCTCACACAAACCGGCTCCACGCCGGCGCACTGTACTGTCCTTGTTGTATCTCGCAATCCCGTAAAACCCTCAACCTGTCAACGATATTGGCTATGCCCTGATGTTAGTAGCTATCATCAACATCTCTTCGGCCGTCTTGAGAGCACGTGAATTTACCTCATACGCACGTTGCGCGATGACCAACTGGGTCATCTCATCGGCAAGTTCCACGTTCGAGCCCTCGACAAAGTTTTGGGTCAACCGCCCCACACCATTACTCTCAGGTATCTCTTCAACAACATTGCCGCTGGCTACAGTCGGAACGAAAACGTTTTCTCCAACCGCTAGCAAGCCATTTGGGTTATCGAACTTGAAAAGTGTTATGGTACCGACCTCGCGGAGTTCTCCAGTCTCGATATCAACGACCCGAACCTGACCGTTCGGAAGTATATTAAGGTCGGTTGCCCCTTCAGGTAAGGTTATTGCAGGATCCAACGTATAGCCCTGCGGCGTGGTGAGCTTGCCGGTAGAATCAGCGTTAAAACTGCCATCCCTCGTATAAGCAGGGGTTCCATCTGGAAGTTGAACCCGGAAAAACCCTGCTCCGTCGATAGCGACATCATACGGGTTGTCGGTCGCCTCCAGCCTGCCTTGATTAAATATTCTCTGGGTCGAAGCGACCCTAACCCCCGTGCCAATCGATATTCCCGTCCTGCTTGAATTATCGGGCTCAAACTCTCCTAAGGCGTTAGCCTGCATATAGCTGAGATCCTGGAACTGCGTGATATTACGCTTGAAGCCAGTCGTGCTAACATTCGCGACATTATTTGAGATTGCGTCCACCGCCGCTCTTTGCGAAAGCAAGCCTGACGCCGACGTCCATAATGCTCCAATCATGCTACCCTCCTTCTTACTATATCCGTGCAATTTCGGACGTAGGGCAGGCATAGAGAATGTGACTTAAGGGATGTTGGGGTTTGACCCGCCTCTATCAATCGGCGGTTCTGGGGAGACCTCCGTTTCCGGTCCAGCCTCTTACGCTAATCTGCCAACATCATTCACTGCTCTACCCAAGATTTCGTCCTGGCTCTTCAATATCTTCTGATTGGCCTCAAAAGACCTTACCGTTGTGATCATGTCGACCATTTCAATCGTAACGTCGACATTCGAGCCTTCCAAATACTTTTGCCTAACTCGAGCCCCGGAAGCCTTGCCATTGGTTTGTGAAATAAACAAATTGCTTCCGGCCTTCTCTAACTCATCGGCATCGAACTGCCGTATCTTTAGCTTGTCGATAAAGGTATCGTCGACATAGATATTTCCGGTCTCGTCGATAAAGACCTCATCACCACTGATGGCTATGGCTCCGTTTTCGCCCAACACAAGATTGCCGTCCTGGTCGACCAATCTACTCAAGCCGTCGATTCCGAAGCTTCCATTTCTCGTATACCTTTCACCTGCTTGGGTCCCAACGGCAAACAACCCGTTGCCGGACAGCGCGACGTCAAGCATACTTCCGGTGTGACGCAATGGGGCGTCCGTATTTATGAAACCGGTTTCTCCGATACCGACCCCGGTACTTAACCAGCCGAGGGGAGTCTGGGCAGCCGACGCGCCGACGCTTTTCTCAGATGCGTATAACAATGCATCAGGAAACGAAGTTATCGATGCATAATCTCGTTTAAATCCAGTTGTGTTAACATTGGCCAGGTTGTTTGAGATAACATCCTGTTTGTTCATTAGGGCAAGCATCCCTGTAGCCGAGGTGTATAACCCTCTTATCATATTGCACCTCCTTTCCCTGTGGTTGGCCCTTAAGTGTCTAGCTGGCCGCCTTCTTGGAAGCCAAAATATCTTCTGCGTTAACACGCTCTTTGAGCGCTATGCTTACCTCGATATCTCCAAACTCGCTCATGAGAACGACATAGAGCCGCTGGATGTCTATCGTGGATATAAGGACCTTTTGACCTATGATAAGCGTAGGTGGAGTAATAGCCAGACTTGAGTAAGACTCGCCAAACTTGACCGTCGCCAACCCGGTAATCATGTTCCCCAATTCGCTAATCGCACTTTGCGCAAGCTCGTCGAGCAAGGGGACGTTGCGACCGATCATCGCGGAGGCAATCCTCTTCGCGGCCTTGGACGAAATACCGTATATTACCTGGCCATGGATTTCGCCAGTTATACCAAGAAGCACGCTGACTTCCTGAGAAGTTAACGATGACTTCTGAACAGAAATCGGTCCTTTTTGCAGTTTGGCACCCGTTTCGGTCTCAAAGACTTCGCAAGCGGCTTCGAGAAACGGATTTACAAATTCAGCTTTGAGCATCTCTACCGTCCCTTCCATCTATAATGTCGTCTAAATCCTGGCCGAGCTTTATGTCAGAATCTTTTCTATCTCTTCAGCAATGCTATAAGCGGAATAAATCAGGTTGTCTATCTCCGGCTCATCTAATTTCAAAATCTCCAGTGCTTCCTTTTTAAGCGGATAGAGCATGCCATCGTTTCCTATTCCAAGACCCAAGCTGAGGCAGATGAAATCCGCCACATGGACGATTGCTGTAAGCTCGGGCTCTTTCTTGGCCCTTTCCGGTCGGTGGTGGCAACGGATGGCCTCAACTATTGTATCGTTGAAATTCCACTTCTCGGCAACTTTGGAGCCAATATCCTGATGGTCGAAGCCTAGCACACGTTTTTCGGCTTCGGCGAAGGAGAGTCCTTGACTGCCGGCTAGCTCTATTATCTCGTCTATTTCATCTCTTACATACTCGTTAAGGATGACTTTGCCGACATCATGAAGCAAGCCGGCGACAAATGCCTCTTCGACGGCCGGATATTTTACCTGGGTCGCAAGTAAGCGCGAAGCAAGCGCACAACCAACCGAGTGTTTCCACATATCGCCTTTTTCAAGCCCGTATCCGCGGACTTCGTTGTCATAGAATTTCTGGAGGGTAAGCGCTAGAACAACGCTCTTGAGCGTCTCATAGCCGAGAATGACTATAGCCTCGCTCACGGTCGTGACTTTGCGGGCAAACCCATAGTATGCTGAGTTAGCCATGCGCAGCACGCGCGCTGTAAACGCAGGGTCATACGATATGACGCGACTTATATCAACCGCCGATGCCCTGGGATCATTAGTTAGCTTAAGCGCGCGATTTGCAATCGCTGAGAACGGTGGTAAGTCCCTTATTTCTTTTAAGATTTTTTGTGCGACTTCCTGCCCCATCATATCCTCCATTTATCGCCGATGTCGAAAGCTGTGTTCCCTTTCGATTGAAAGCTTCAGCTTCGCGCTCGGCTTTCAATATGCCGCCAAACTAATCCAACGACGGTATATTGCCTGCTAATAAGCTAACGAGACCATCCTCTTGTAGAGCATGCCCGAGACTCATACACATACAATCAGCCAGGTGGACGAAGACCGTTAGGTCTGATCCGTCACTAGCTTTTTCCGGCTCGTGATGCCACCTTATGGCTTCGACGACGGCATCATCAAAGTGCCATTTCTCCGCTAGGAGGGCTCCGGCTTCCGCATGGTCTATCCCAAGCAAGGCCTTCTCCGCCTCTGCTGGGGTTAGCGCATCTTCTGTAATAGTATCGACAAACATAAGTCTTTCTTCACATAAAAATTTGTCGAGTACGATTTTGCCGATATCATGCATCATGCCCGCCACAAACGCTTGTTCTAAATCGTTGAAATTCGTTTTCGTCGCTATCATCCAGGCCGAAAGACCACAGTTTATGGAGTGCTCCCAGAGTTCTCCGGAAATTTGCCCATAAGCTTTGAGTTCACCGCTGATAAAGTCCTGCAAAGAAAAGGCCAGCATGACTCCGCGGAGCACGTCCTTGTCCTCAAGAGCCACCGACCCTTGGGACACCATTCCAGGACCCCCAAAACCAAACGCTGCATATTTAGTCATCTGGAGTATCTGTTGAGCGAACCTCGCATCATGCATGCCGAGAGTCTTCAAAGACTCCCCGCTCAATGCCTGCTCTCTTAAGCCGACCATAGCCTTATCGGCAACAATCGAAAACTGCGGCATCTCGTCGATTGCCCTCCATATTTTCTCAACTAACTCTTTTGGCATGTAATCCTCCGTCATCAGGCAGCTTCCTATAAAAGAACGGACGCGAAACCTGTAGACCTAGGCTCTTCGCATTCAGAATACTCTCGGCGCCTCCAACAAAAAGAACACCCTGCTCAGTCAGCGATTCCCTAAAATTACGATATATCTTGTCTTTAGCTTCAGAGGTGAAATAGATCACTACATTACGGCAGAGTATTAGGTCGAAGTCATTCTCGTATTTATCATTTAGCAGGTCTTGCTTTTTGAAAACGACGCGTTTCTTTATCTCATCGCTTAAGATCGCTTGACCATTGTCGCACTTGAAAAATCTACTGGTAAGATGTTTCGGAACATTCCGTATGTCACGGTCTTCATAACACCCGAGCCTGGCTTTTTGTAGGATTCTGTCGTCAAGGTCGGTGCCGATTATCGTGTGGTGCTTTCCGGGTGTCAGTTCTTCAAGGATGAGTGTGAGGGTATAGGGTTCAGACCCGTTCGAACAACCCGCACTCCAAATGCGCAACTCTTTCCTTTGACTTAGCAGCTCAGGAAGTATAACATCTTGCAATTCTTTGAACTTCAGCTGGTCGCGATAGAACTCGGATACGTTAATCGTCACCCAATCAACAAACTCATTAAGCTTCTGCTTGTCGGATGCGAGCATATCCGCGAATTCCCTGTAATTCTTCATACCGGCTTGGTCCATGACGAATGCGAGCCTTCGCTGTATCTGCCAAGGCTTGTAATTGCTCAAATCGATACTACTAAGACTCTTAATCTTGCCTACAAAGTATGAATACTCCGGACTGTCGTTAAACTCCACTACGGCAACCTCTTTCTTAAAGCATCTTTACTATCTCGTTTGCTATCCGCTCTATGGGAACAACCTGGTCGGCATCGCCATTTTCGATTACAGACCGCGACATGCCGTAAACAATACATGTCGATTCATCTTCAGCGATGGTGCGCCCGCCCTTTTTTTTGATAAGGGCCATACCGTCCGCACCATCGTGCCCCATACCTGTAAGAATCACTCCTATTATATTTGAGCCGTAGACTGCGGCGGCTGAACTCATCATGACATCGACCGAAGGCCTTACTGAGTTGACAGAAGGCCCATGATTCAACTTCACAACCTGCCCCTGCTCTATAAGCATATGATAACCGCCGGGTGCTATCAGGGCGCGACCCGGCTCTAATCTGTCACCATTACCAGCCTCATTCACATTGATCTGGGAGTCGGCCTCGAGCCTTTTTGAGATTGATTTTATGAACGGACCGGGCGGCATATGTTGTACAATCGCAATTGGCGCGGGAAAATTTTTCGGTAGTCGTGGCAAGACCTCCAAGAGAGCCCTAGGGCCACCCGTTGAAGAACCGATGAGGACAAGCTTGTCGCTGTGTTTACCAGACCCGACGACAAGATCAGTTGTTACCGTCGTTCTTGGTTGCGTACTTTGCACAAGCCTCAAACGCGCGCGC
>MELI01000062.1:50956-56114 GCA_001767575.1 Candidatus Aquicultor primus
CGACGATTTCTTCCTTGATGTTATAGAGCTTGGTATCCCCAAAACTCGTAGGTTTATGTATAAAATCTACCGCACCCCTCGTAAGAGCAGTCATAGCCGCTTCAGATCCGGCTTCCGTTAGTGTGCTTACCATTATGACCGGGGTCGGGTTTTCCTTCATTATTCGTGCAAGCGCGGTCAGCCCGTCCATATTGGGCATTTCTATGTCTAGCGTGACGACATCAGGCCTAAGTCTTGCGATTTTTTCGATTGCTTCCAGGCCATTTTCGGCGGTATCGACAACGTTGATCCCCGGGTCAGAGTTCAACATTTCAACAAGGCGTTTTCTTATAAAAAAGGAGTCATCGACGACGAGAACTTTTACTTGTGGCAATTTTTCACTCTCCGAACTCAAAACTAACCGATTTGCTTTTTAATGGCCTCTAGAACCCTGTCGGGCTGAAACGGCTTTAGCACATAGTCCTTTGCACCTGACTTGATGGCCTGGATGACCATGCCTTGCTGCCCCATCGCGCTACAGACGATTACTTTAGCGCCATCATCCAGCTTCTTGATTTCTGTGATTGCCTCGATACCATCCATGACGGGCATAGTAATATCCATGATGACAAGATCGGGTTTGAGTTGCTGGTATTTCATAACCGCTTCCTCACCGTTGCCAGCCTCACCCGTGACGCTGTACCCGTTATCTGTGAGAAGCTTGACGATCTTCATTCTCATGAATGCAGCATCGTCAACGACTAAAACGTTCTTTCCCATTCTCATGCCTCCTAAATTACGGTCACGCTACGACCTATTGCTTTAACCATTAGTTCACCACTTGCAACCGAGAATTCAACAGTTCGCCCATAATCCTTACCAGTATCGGCCGCCACAAGTTTGAGCTTAAGCTCGCTCAAGACCGACGTGATAGCTTCGACATTTCGCTCACCGATTTCGAGCAAACTACTGCCACCCGGCATCTTAAACATTCGAGCACCTCCGGCTATTTTGACCGTGATGCGTCCGGGCTCCGCGCCATTTTTTATCATCGCCTCAAATAATCGGGGGACGCCTGTATCGGCAAATCTCGCGTTCAATAGTTCGTCCCTGCCGTTGTCGACGGGAAGCATGATGTGCGCCATCCCGGCTACTTTCGCGACTTTATCGTAAAGGCACACCGCGACACAGGAACCGAGTCCTCGCGTGATGATTGAAGTATTGCGATCTCTGGATACCTCGAAGTCGCCGATTCCGATGTTTACTAAAATCTCAGCCATGTACTACCTCGTCTCTATTGCATGTAGAATCGAATGGAGCGATGCCTCATCGGTAAAGAGCATCATGTAGCCCTGGATCGTGTCGCTTTCGTCGGCGATATTCGTTTCTATATATAGAATCTCATCTGGAGCTTCTTCAAGAATCAGCATCGCGGAGCTTACAATGGCTTCGACCATATCGTGAACTATCATCGGTGCCGACGGTTGTATGCTTAAACCGGTATAATCGGAGAGAGTGCTCAAGAAATACGCGCTAACCAGATTTCCGACCTCTCCAAGCACGGAGATGGCCATTTCGCTAAGTTCATCGGTGTCCCCAGAGTCTTCCTGTAGAATCAGGTCGGCAAGCTTAAATGCGCTTCTCCCAGGAAACATAAGAAGAATGTTCCCGCGGGCTTCACCAAGGAGCAAGAGGCACACGCTGACTGCTGGATTATCGTTTCCTCCGGCTATGGCAGGTACATCTCCGAGCGGAACCACATCAATCTCAGGAGATTTCAAAAATATGGCCTTGTCGGTCATCTCGCTTAGAGCTACAGCCGAGCTATCAGCACTTAGCTTAAGTATGCGCTCCAGTAGCTCTTTTTGCTTGAACGTGAGGCTCCCTATCATCTTGGACACAATTATCTCTCCCTGTTAAACCTAATCGCAAAAGGCCAACCTGCTATGCAATCTTCTTGCTGGTTGATTTCTTGCCTTTGGAGACCGGCGGCACGTTTAGCTTCTTGCCGGCATCAAACTTGACAATCAAACTTACTGGGTCGACTACCAGGGCGACACGTCCGTCTCCCAAGACCGTTGCTCCTGAAATCCCATCAACGAGCCCCAAGTAATCCCCAAGCGCTTTTATCATTATCTCCATCTTGCTCAACAAACGGTCTACGATGAGACCGATACGATTTTCCCCGTAGCCGACCACGACGACATGGAGTTCGTCTTCGCTTCCGCGATCCGCGGCCGAGGTGTGGCTGAAGAGCTCGCTCAACCTTAGTAGTGACAATACGCTGCCGCGCAGCAACATGGTCTCCTTTTTGTCGACCATCTTGATGTGGCCATCCTCAAGCCTTAGAACCTCTTTTATTGTGTTGAGAGGGACAGCATATATCCTGTCACCGACGACGACAGTCAATGCTTCGACTATCACAAGCGTGAGCGGCAATTTTATAACGAACCTTGTGCCGACACCGAGCTCGGATATGATCTCCACAGTACCGTTGATCTTCTTAATATTGTTTCGAACCACATCCATGCCGACACCGCGACCCGATATCTCGGATACTTTGTCGGCTGTACTAAATCCTGACAGAAAGATCAGGTCGAAGATTTCGCGATCGCTCATTTGATCGCCGGCTTCCTGTGTCAAGAATCCTTTGCGTATAGCTTTATCTTTAATCTTTTGAACGTCCATACCGTGACCATCGTCCGACACCTCTACGACGATATGGTTCTCCTCATGCCGCGCGCCCAAAAATACGCTTCCTTCGGGCGATTTACCGGCTTTTATCCGGTCATCCGGTGTTTCAACGCCATGGTCGATTGCGTTCCTCAAAATATGTACGAGCGGATCCCCTATCTCTTCAAGAACAGACCGGTCTATCTCGGTCTCTTTGCCTTCTACGACAAAATTGATGGTCTTACCCGCGGTACGCGCCAAATCACGTACCAGTCGCGGAAACTTGTTGAATACCTGCTCTATAGGGAGCATGCGCGCGCGCATGACTTCTTCTTGGAGTTCGTTCGTGATTTGCCCGACATGCGCCGTCACTTCGTTGAGCGTTGAGGTCAAATCTCCCACATGATAACTATTCGCTAAATCGCTCCCGATTTGCTGGAGACGGGTCTTGCCGATCACCAACTCACCGACGAGATTCATGAGATGATCCAGACGCTCGACATCGACACGGACAGTCTTGACCGCAGCGGCCGTGCGCATCTGCTGCAACTCCTGTGCGCTCTTGCCGCGAGCATCGGGTCCCAGGTCCTGCACCCTCTTATCCCCGGGAACAGCAGCAGTCTCTTCCACTTTTTGAGGTTCGTCTTCGTCATGATCCGATGAAATACTGTAAACCCCTACAGAATGCTCGGAAAGCTCGGATACAGCCTTGACGATGCTTTCGAGACGGCTTTGATCTTCGTCGGTCACAAGAATTAACACCAGCTCGGTACCACATTCGCCGTTCTCTATCACATCCATGCCGGGGTTTGTCTTTATTATCTCCCCAATAGGCTGAAACTCTTCGATCACTTGGTAGAACCTTACCGACGGCATCATGCAATCATCTGTGACTTTGATTCTGATAGAAAAAGCGGTTGAACCCTTAACCTCGGCCATATTGATAACATCGTGCTCGTGGTCTTCTAAAACAATTGAAACAGGGCCGCCGTTTTCGCCCGCTTCGACAGGAGTCCCGGAAGCAAACCCGTCTATCTGTATAATGAGGGTCTTTATGTCGATGTCGCTTGCCTTAAAGGTAATACACTCTTCTTTCAGTATCTTGAGGGCATCCAGGCAATCGAGAAAAACATCGATGAGTTCGGTGGTCACGCTCAACTCATCTTTACGAAGTTTATCGAAGAGCGATTCCAGCGAGTGCGTTAGCTCTGCCATGCGCTCATGTCCCAACATGCCGGATGAGCCTTTCAGGGTGTGCGCGGCACGAAATATCTCTTGGATTATCTCAGGGTTTTGACCTTCTTTCTCAAGGCGAAGAACGTTCTCGTCGAGCTGTTGCATCAGCTCATCCGCTTCCTGTAGAAATACGCTTAAGTCATCTGGTGTGGCGTCAAATACTAGGTCCATATCTACTCCCGCATTTTAGCAAACCTTTGCTGTTGAAATCTCTCCGTATAACCGGTGCTGAAACTTATGCATTATTGCTTTGTTCTTATGGAAATCATGCTTCTATCCATAAATGGCGCCTTTTTGTCGATCAAAGCGCTGAGAATAAATTTCGATATCGCGAACATCTATAACTACTGGGCTTCTTTGAGTTAGGCGATTTCAGCCATCCCTACCAAATTCGCGCCCATCTCGACGAGAAGCTTGTCCAAATCTAATAGTATGATCAGCTTGTCCTCGAGTTTGCCTATTCCCCTTAGATACTGCGAGCCGACGCTGCCGACGATGTTTGACGGCGGCTCGATTGAATCTGTCGCTAAACGCAAAACCTCGCTTACCGCGTCGACGATCATACCGACGATATTGCCGAGAACATCGACAACGACGATTCGCGTTGCCTTTGTCTCTTCGCTCATGCCGATACTGAACCTCTCGCGCACATCGATAACCGGTATGACCTTACCCCTGAGGTTAATAACGCCTTTGACATACATCGGCGCTCGCGGCACCTCGGTTATCGGCTGAAGCCTGATTATCTCCTGCACCAGCGATATATCGATACCGAACGATTCATCGCCTACCTCAAAAACAACGAGCTGTTCTTGTTCGAACGTCTGCTCCTCGCTCACGGTGAAACCTCCCACTAATCCGCCTTAAGCTATCTTGAACTTTTCGACCAATCCACTTAACTCATCCGCCATATTCGAGACTTCGATGGCCGATGCCGCTATCTCTTCGACTGAAGCTGTCTGTTCCTGCGTTGACGCAGAGATCTCCGACGCCGATGCGGCGGAGTGGGCGGTCGATTGTGAAATCGTTTCTACGACTGTTTCGACTTGGCCCGAAGATGCCGCAACCTCTTGTGTTATAGCTGAATTCTCTTCGGTGATTGTCGCTATCTGATCCATCGCAGAAGCGATTTTCTCTGACGATGTCGATATTTGTTCGGCTGCTGTAGAAACCCCGGCGATTTCCGTAACGACTCTATTGATGGACACCATCATCTCTTTAATGGCTTCACCGGCGTTGTGGGCAAGTTCGGTCCCGGATGCGACCTCTT
>MELI01000063.1:0-976 GCA_001767575.1 Candidatus Aquicultor primus
CAGAAGCCGCACTGCGCGCCCCAGTTGCCGTTGATGTTGACGCAGTACGCGTTGATCGCGCTGTTGATCTTGCCTTGAAGCGCCGTGCTGTTGATGTTGTCCGGCGCGGTGGCCTGCCACTGGTAGTGCAAGGCGCCGTACATCGCCGAGAACTGCGACGCGTGGCAGCTTCGGCAGTTCGCGGGGTAGCCGCTCCACAGCAGGTTCTCGTGCGGGTTTGACACGCCGTTTTGGACATTTACTGTGATGGTCGATGTTGTAGTCTTGGCGCCCGAGTTTGTCGCGGTAACCGCGATGGTGTGCGAACCGTTTGCGACTGTTGTCGAGTTCCAGCTGGCACTCCAGGTGCCGGACTCAGAACCGTTGGGACCGGACATAGCTACAGCTGAACCACTATCGATTTTGTAGGTGACACCTGTAACCGTAGTGCCCGCTATGCCACCGGTGCAATTAGCTGAGACATTAACAGCAGTGCCTGAAACGGTCGCGCCATTAGCCGGAGCCGTGATGCTAACCGTTGGGCTTACCGGTTTGCCGGCCAGCGCTGTCGAAGCGGATAAAACCACAATGACCAGCAGCATGATTGCCAGCAATAAAAACGCTTGTTCACTAAATTTCCCCCTTTGTAATGCAAATATTTAGTCTTCGAAAATCGCTCAATCATATTATCAATCTTCACCTCCTCGTTCAGCTTATTTACACCCGCTTGAGCAACGGGGCGGTTTCGGTCTATGCGAAAATCTATCTGCAGAAAATCCATCTGGCAAGGCTTATTGATTTGACAAACTACCGGTTTAACAAAGCTTCAAACTGTAGTAAAATGAAAATGCCTAAAGGAAACCTGCCCTCAGGTATTTCTTATGGTATGGCAGGAGAGGTGCCGCCTCTCCTGCCTCTTATTATCCGCACTCGAGCCTATTATCTATGCTCATGCACTTGCTAGCTTTTTGACAATGTGAAATTTTGTACAAACTTC
>MELI01000063.1:1138-1948 GCA_001767575.1 Candidatus Aquicultor primus
ATTACGTGCAACAATAACCCTGGGGGTATGTGGAAAAATTTGCACATTATCCTAGGAAAATACTAGGATTAGCAGGTTTACGTGGCCTTTATTTCGAATTTGTTCGTTTTTAGGAATGTGATTATGTGGGGTTCTTAAAAATTTTTTCCATTTGTTCCCCGGAGCCTTCTTCGACCATCTCCGGCTTACCGGGCGCAATCGTCTCGTCGAAGACCAGATAGGCCCTTTTGCCCCAACCCAGCTCCAAGATATCGCCCGCCAGCCTGCCTTCGCGCTCAAGAAAACCCTTCCCGTGTGGGTTGACCTTGAATATAAACGATTCCGCCGAGTGCGTAGCGGCATGTTTCTTGATTTGCCGATAGATTTGAATCCCGAGCGTCGTCTCAGACAGCACGACGCCTAAACCATGGCAGCAAGGACAAGATTCAGCTTGGAAGTCGAGGAGACCCTGGCTAACATTCTTTCGCGTCATCTCGACCAGGCCGAGTTTGGATATCTCGATTACCCTCGTCTTCGTCCGATCCGTCACTAACGCCGTGTTGAGGGTGCTAAAAAGCTCTTCGCGATGGTCCAAGTCCTGCATGTCAATGAAGTCTATGACGATAATGCCGCCTATGTCACGCAACCGCAGTTGCCGGACGATTTCCTCGGCCGCCTCGAGGTTAGTCTTGAAAATAGTCTGTTCGAGATTGGTCTTGCCGATATATTTGCCGGTGTTGACGTCGACCGCGGTCAACGCTTCGGTATGGTCGATGCTGATATAGCCGCCGGAACGGAGCCACACCTTGCGCTTCATCGCATTCTCGATAT
>MELI01000063.1:1960-2545 GCA_001767575.1 Candidatus Aquicultor primus
TGTACTTATCGAATAGCGGCAAGCCGTCGGTGTATAAATCGACCTTTCGCTTGAGTTCGGGGTCGGTCGACTCGAGAAAATCGATGATTTGGCCATGGTCGTCTTTGTTGTCGATAAGCAGGCGCTTGAAATCATGAGAAAAAAGGTCTCGGACTATTCTAAGTGCGAGTTGCGGCTCCTGGTAGATGAGCTTGACCGGTGCCGACGATTTTACCTTGCGCTCTATCTTTCTCCAGTAGAGCAGCAGCCGCTTGACATCTTCTCTGAGCTCCTCGACTTCGGCCCCCTCGGCCGCCGTGCGCGCTATCAGGCCCTTGTTTCGCGGCCTTATCTGTTCGCAAATCTCTTTAAGCCGGTGACGCTCGTCTTCGGGCAGGCGCCGTGAAACTCCGAGAAAGTCTGAGTACGGCAAGAGGACCAGGTAGCGGCCGGGTAGTGTTATCTGCGTGGTGACCCGGGCTCCCTTGGAATCCATCGGTTCTTTCACTATTTGCACAAGGATGTCCTGCCCCGGCTTAAGAAGATGCTGAATCGGCGGCATCGGCTCATCCTCGTTCTCCCTGGGGTATACGATCTCCCCGACAT
>MELI01000063.1:2577-5908 GCA_001767575.1 Candidatus Aquicultor primus
ACGAACGCCGCCTGCATCCCGGGCAAGATGTCTTTGACCCTGCCAAGGTAGACATTCCCGACAATCGATGGCGTTTCGCGGCGTTCCAGATATATTTCGACGAGTTCACGGTCTTCGAGAACAGCGGCTCTGGTCTCGAAGTCATCGACGGAGATCATCAGCTCACGACTTTTCACACTCACTTCCAATCGTCACATTTTTGTAGAAATCATAAATATCTATTAACGGGATATCCCGGTTAACATACTCCGCGACGCGCTCTATGCCTACTACCTCTATATCTTGCACATGGGGATAACTCTGATTCAGCTTATCGATTAGAACCTCGGGCCGCACGCTGTTTCTTTCACCCGCAGCGAGAAGCATAAGAAAAACATGTCTTCCGCCGCCTGCCTCTTCGATGTTCCAGTCTAAAATCGACTCCTTAGAATCTACCCATTTTTCTTTTCCCTTATGCTTTATTAGCAGCCGCTCCTCGTTTCTTAAGATCTCGACTAGCGATGAAAGCTCTCCGGCACTAGCTAAGGTTTTAACCTCGACCTTATATGCCACGCACTCGATAACACTCGCTATGGACGACTGCTTCTCCGCAATATATTTCGCCCTGAACACCCCTAATCCCTTCGGCAGCACACGAGAAATCCGCTCGATTATGTCGTCATCGCAAAGGGTTGATTTGACCTCGGCGACGAGATACTCCGAGCGGCTGCTCGTACCGACCGGTAGCGCAGGCCCGTATGATATCTTGGGCCTCGGGTTAAAACCACCGCTGGCCTCAACCTCGATCCCGGCTCGACGAAATGAGCGCTCGAACGCGCGAATGAGTTCGAGGTGCGAGAGATATTTCAGGGGCCCGTCTTTCCCATAATGTAGAAGTAGTTTTGCCAATCGACTCATCTCCAGCTAGAAAATGATATTCTCCGCGTCCAGATTGGGGCATACGCCGCAATCACTGCACCCGTCAAAACGACAATCCCCGGTCTTCTCGCCGCGTGTCGCCCTATAAAACTCTTCTTTCAGAAACTCTGCGTCGACACCGGTTTCGATGTGACTCCAGGGTAAGACTTCGTCGAAGCCCCGCTCCCTGCCTGCGTAAAAAGAGCCTTCCAGGCCGGTGTCAGCGAACGCCTGCCGCCAGCTCTCGTAGTTGAACTCCTTCGTCCAGGCGTCGAACTTGCACCCCAAAAACCAGGCGCGATATATGGCGTCCCCGACGCGCCGGTCGCCTCTGGCAATCGCACCCTCCACCACGCTCGATTTCGCGTTATGCCACTTGAGTGAGAGGTGCCTGCCCTTAAGCCTCGCGGCCAGATATCCCTGTTTCGCTTCGAATTCCTCGAGCGTGTCCTGGGCGACCCATTGGAACGGCGTATGGGGCTTGGGCGCGAACGCTGAGGCACTGACCGTGACCGTAAGACGAGACTTGGCCGCCCCTGAAAGCGTCGCCAATCCGGCCTCTACCACTTTCTGCGAAAGCTCGACGATGCCCTGCAAGTCCTCTTCGGTCTCGGTAGGAAGACCAATCATAAAGTAGAGCTTTATTCTTTGCCATCCTTCCTGGAAAGCAAGGGTAACGGTATTCAAAACGTCCTTTTCGGTGACGTTTTTATTGATAAAATCACGCATCCGCTGGGTCCCCGCCTCCGGGGCGAAGGTCAGGCCCGTCTTCTTGACTTTGGCTATCTCTTTGACCAGCCCTAAAGAGAAAGCATCTACCCGCAGTGACGGCAACGATAGCGATACGTTCTGCCCGTCATACCTTTCGGACAGCTCTTTTAGGGTGCCCTCGACCGCGCTGTAATCGGCGCTGCTCAATGAGGAAAGAGATATCTCCTCATAGCCGGTGGTCTCCAGTATCTGGGTGATGCCCGATACGACCTGCTCCTGCGTGCGTTCACGGACCGGCCTGTAAATAATGCCGGCCTGGCAAAAACGGCAGCCGCGGGCGCAACCGCGCATCACCTCTACCGAGCATCGGTCATGAACCGCGTCCATAAACGGGACAATCGGCCGTTGCGGTACCGGGATTGCGCTGAAATCTTTTACGATACGCCTTATGATTGAGGATGGTGCGTCCGGCGCCGCCTCTATCTTAGCGACCGTTCCATCGTCGTTGTATTCGACGCTATAGAGCGTCGGGATATAAACGCCCGGTATCCGGGCCAGACGCCGCAAGACCTCTTCCCTGCCGGCGTGCGCCCGCTTAAGCTCTTTGACGGCGTCTACTAATTCGAAGATAAGCTCTTCGGCCTCGCCGACTACGAATACATCGATAAACGGTGTCATCGGCTCGGGGTTGACCGTTCCGGGCCCGCCGGCTATCACCAGCGGGTGCTCATCGCCCCTCTCGGCGGCGAGGACCGGAAGCCCGGCAAGGTCGAGCATGTTGAGGACATTCGTATAGATGAGCTCATGTTGGAGCGTGAACCCCAAGATATCGAAGTCGGTGAGCGCAGTGTGACTTTCGAGTGTAAAGAGCGGTATCGATTGCTCGCGCATAACCGCCTCCATATCGAGCCACGGCGCATACGTACGCTCCGCAACCACGTCCTCCCTGCTGTTCAGGAGTTCATAGAGTATCTGCAGGCCCATATTTGGCAAGCCGACTTCATAAACGTCGGGATAGGCTAAGGCTACGAGTACTCCCTCTCCGGTGACTGTCTTATGGACGGAGTTAAGTTCGCTGTTAATATAGCGGGTCGGCTTCTCGACCCTCCGCAAAACCCGCTCCACCTGCGGCCATAGGCTCATTCTTTTACCACCTTAAAATGCTGCTAAAACTTGACGCTCTCAAAACAAACAGGGCAATTCGCTATTGCCCATAAAATGTACTGGATTACGTGATTATATGCAAAGATGCCGGGATTCTTATGAGTTACCGGCCGGCTGACAGCCTGACCCTTCTCCCTTAAGCCGGCTTCGAGTCGAAGTATTTCTTCGCCGCCTCGCCCATCGCATAGGTGCCGCCATAAGCGATACCGCCCTTTACAGCCCACCCGGCGACCGGAACGAAACCGAGAAGCTGCCGCGCGGCGGTTCGCAGCGCAAGGCCGCTTCCTATCACCACCAATACCTCATTGAGGCGTTCGACGGAAAGTTCTTCGTCATATGCCGCAGCCATCCTCATCACCATTCTCACCTGATTGAGCGTCATAATCGGCATATCGGCTCCGGGCACAAAGACCGCGACCCCGATGAGCGCATTCTGGCGCGCGGTACCGGCGATGATGCTCTTGACGACGTCACCCCGGAATGCGGGTAGCTTGACCGCGAGCGCTACCTCTTTTTTTGCCAGTTTCTTCACAACTGCGGGAATTATGGCCGTTTCGAT
>MELI01000063.1:5943-11361 GCA_001767575.1 Candidatus Aquicultor primus
CGTCGCCGGCGATTCTGAATACTTCCTTTAATTCGGCAACGAACGTCCCATCATAGTCGCTCCCGCCGACGACCACGAGCCGCGCCTGCGACATACGGGCCTGCTCGGCGACAGACTTCAGCCGACTCTTACTTTCGCCTTTTTCCACGACCGCGATTGCCAGGTCGGCGCCGCGTAATCTTGCTCCCCTGTCAGCTTCCCGCTTATCTTCGCTCGCCCCGAAAACCGCCTTTTTGGCAGCACCTACCTGCAATAACGCTGTTATCTCTACCTCTACTTGAGGATTACCAATTATCGCTATCGAGATCGGTTTTTCCGCTTCTTTGCGAACGGCGTCGAGCGCCTTGTTCCAACCCTTGATTTTCTTGATCTTACCGTAGATAGACATGCCGCCCCCACTTGCGCAAATGAGATTCCTCGGTCAGGACCATGGACCCTGAATCTATTCTACCTGGTCTATCGGCATAATGAAACTCCCACTAAACGAGACGGGTCCGGTCGTCTACTGGGAGTAGCGTCTGGCATAGACGTTGAGCAGCACGCCGACTGCCGCCAGATGACTGATGAGGGAGCTGTTGCCGTAGCTCATAAAAGGAAGTGGTATTCCGGTAATGGGCATAAGACCGATAGTCATGCCGATATTGACGATTACCTGAAACAGCCAAAGCGATACTACCCCCGTGACAAGGAGCGTACCAAAGTAGTTCTTCGAATAGGCGGCGGTACGAAGTCCCCTCATGATGAGTGCGAAAAAGAGAATAAGCAGAAAAGCGGTCCCTAGAAAACCGAGTTCTTCACCGACGACAGAGAAGATGAAATCGGTGTGGCGCTCGGGCAAGAACTGTAACTTCGCCTGGGTTCCCGACAACAGACCCTTGCCGCTGAACTGACCCGAACCAATGGCTATCTTTGACTGCAAGAGATTATAGCCCGCCCCTTGGGGGTCGTTGCTGGGGTTTACGAAGACCGTCAAGCGGTTTATCTGGTACTCCTTCAAAAAGTTGAACTTGATAGCCACGAGCATCAACAAAGACCCCGCGATGGCGATATAGCCGAAATACCGGGCCGGAAACCCGGCCACGAGCATCATACCGATAAGAATGGCGATATAGCAGAGCGCGGTTCCCAAATCGGGCTGGATCAGTACCAGGACGAGCGGCAAACTTATATGCGCCAGCGCCAACAAGACGTCCCCGACGCCCACGAGCTGATTCCTTCTTGTCGCAAAAAAACTGGCCAGCGTGATTATGAGTAAGACTTTAGATATCTCCGATGGTTGGAGCTGGAGGCCGCCTATCTCGATCCAACTCTGCGCACCCTTGTGCTCGGCACCCAAAAACAGAACGAGGATGAGCATAAGAATGTTGAGCATATATAGAAGGATGTACGAATTCCTCCACCTGTTGTAGTTAGCGAGAGCGGCCAGCAAAAGAGCCGCGATGCCAATGATGAGCGCCACTAACTGCTTCTTGATGAAGAAATACGCGTCTTCGTTGGTCGCGGCGTTCGATTGGGTAGCACTATATACCATGACAATACTATAGGCGACAAGAAGGACCACGGTCACAACGACCGTCAAATCGACCTTCTTGTTAATGCTCAAGATATCTATGTCTCTTAATCTCATTGACGCATCTCCCACGAGCCTGCTTACAGATCTTGCTTCATTCTATTTCCGACCGACAAAGCTCTTACCTTGAAGGGTCGTAAACATAGCCGGCTCCCTGGTCGTTGAGACCAAAGGCGGCGGCTAATATCTGGCGCGCCGCCGGTGCGGCAGTCGAACCGCCGTGCCCACCCTGCTCGATTAGAACCACAACTACGAACTTGGGCTCATCGACCGGCGCGTAACAGACAAACCATGCGAAATCGTCTTTTCCGCGGACTTCAGCCGTGCCGGTCTTACCGGCTACTTTTATGGGAAAACCGTTGAATGAGCCGGTGCCGGTGCCCTGCTCGATCACCATCTGGAGCGAAGCCTGCGTATACGAGATTATATCTTTAGATACAGGCAGTCTCTTCTTGTCTTCCGGCTTAGGCTTGAATTCACGTTTTACATTCCCGTCCCACGATATCATCGCTTTTCCGATATGAGGCCGATAGACCATTCCGCCATTTGCTATCGCTCCATAAAAAGCGGCAAGCTGCAAAGGTGTCGCAAGCAGGTCACCTTGGCCGATAGCTATATTGACCGTATCGCCCGGGTACCAGCGTTGGTACTCGGGATTGCTTTTATTGAATTCGCGCTTCCATTCTTTGTCCGGAACTCGTCCCCGCGCTTCGGTCGCAAGGTCCACCCCGGTTCGTGTCCCAAAGCCAAGCTCCCTTGCCCAATACTGAAGGCGCTCTTGCCCGTCTTTATGAAAATTATGTCCCATGACATAAAAGACGGTGTCGCACGACTCGGCCATGCCCCGCAACACTCCGATACCACCGTGCCCGGCGTGGTTCCAGCAGGCTTTGGCCCACTTCTTCCCCAGGCCATACCATTTGCCGGTACAGTTGAAGGTATCGTTGACCGTGATTAAGCCATCCTCGAGAGCTCCTATCATCGTCACAGGTTTAAACGTCGAACCGGGAGGATATGCCATCAGGGCACGGTTGTTCAGCGGGTAGTTGTTTTTCTTCGCCATCAACTCGTTCCAGTTTTTCTTGGATATGCCGCCTATAAAAAGCTCGGGATTGTATGTCGGGTTGCTCGCAATCGCCAATATCTCGCCGTTTCTGGGGTCCAAGACGATGGCCGCACCCGCGTCCGCGGTGAAACGCCCGCCCGACCCGCTGCGCGCACGGTTTATCGCATCCTTGAGGGCTTGCTCGGCGGCCTTTTGTATCTTGAGGTCTACTGAGAGCATAAGATTGTGGCCGGGTACGGGGTCCTCATCCCTGATTACGCTGAGCGGGCGCCCCGATGCGTTTACCTCTAGCTGCTGGCTCCCTTTTTGCCCGCGCAAGAGTCCCTCGTACACGCTTTCGACCCCGGTTTTACCTATAATGTCGCCGAGCAAATAGTCGCCGGTCTGCTTGAACTTCGCCATCTCTTCGTCCGATATCTCGCCCAAGTAGCCAAAGAGATGCGCGCCGAGTTCGCCGTGGGGATAGCCCCGAGTCGACTCGGTCACGATATCGACTCCCGGTAGTGCCATCTTATGCTCTTCTATGTTTGCCAGAGTCTTGTCGTCGAGGTCGCGCTTGACGATTCGCGGCTTCAACGGGTCGGATTTCTTCTCCGCGAGCCGCTCCTTAATCTCATCCACACTCATGCGCAAAACGTCACTCATCGTCTCGAGAAGCTCAGGGTTATTCTCGACCACCGCTGGAGATATCGAGACTCCGATGCTGGGCCGGTTGTCGACGAGCACCTGTCCGTTCCGGTCATAGATGATACCGCGCGGCGCCTCGACCGGGATGGAGCGAATATAGTTGCCTTGCGCCATCTCCATGTACTTCTCTCCGGCCATAACCTGCATAAACCAGAGCCGGCTTATGAGCATGAGAAACAGGCCGATAGCAATGAAGGTCAGCACGACAAGGCGCGGACGCACATCGTCGGATTTCGCGTTTTTATTTAAAGTCGTGTCGGTCAGTTTCATATCTAAGTCTTCTAAGTCTTCGATATCGGTCTTGAATTAATTATATTTTTCCGCGATTCTGATGGCCGGCGTATCCTGCTTTGCTACCATAAAGCGGCGAAGCGTAGCGTAGACGAAGGGTGTCAGCAGCGCGTTATAAATCGCCGTCGGTAGAATGATATTTATGATAAGGAGCTTGAGCGGAACCGTCTCGCCGAGCAGGAAGAGAAAAACAACATAGACGAGTTCGCTTATTCCGGTTGCCACGAAGATGGCCGCCATCGGCAAGATGATGTTCTCCACGAAAATAGCCCTTTGTACCAGGCCTGCAAAGAACCCTACCAGAGACTTACTGAGCAAACCTAAGCCAACATACACACCGGACAAAAGGTCGCACAGAAGCCCTCCCGTAAAACCGGCCAGCGCACCGGCGGAGGGCCCGTGCATAATACCATAGAGGGCGGCTACTATAAGGATCACGTTAGGCTTGGCTCCCATGATCGAGATATGGGGCACTACGGCTGCCTGAAATATGAAAGCTGTTACGACTACGAGAAGTGACTGCAACACCGGTAACACTATCTGCTCCCCTGGCTAAAATCGAAACCGCCTTTATACTCTACCACCAGCACCTCTTCAAGGTCGGCAAAGTTCACCGGAACGGCTATCTCCACGATTTTGTGGAGACTGTAGACAGATTGGCTTACCTTTAATACCTTACCCACGTCGAGGCCTTTAGGAAAAACGCCGCCGAGCCCCGAGGTGACGACCTTGTCGCCCTGCTTGATGGAAGAATCCCTTGAGATGTATTGGAGAACGAGCCGCTGGTTTTTCAACTGTCCTTTGACTATGCCTACTTCGCTGGTCCGCCGGACCTGAACCGAGACACCGCTCTGAACATCGTTGAGGAGCGTGACCTTGGCCGCGCCCCCCGACACTTCGGTCACCTGGCCTACGAGAGTGCCGCCTACGACCACCGGCATACCGCGGTCGATACCGTCGTCGAGACCGCAATCGATAACGACCGAGGAACGCCAATTGCTAGACGGCTTCCCGATAACATGGGCGGGCACACTCGCATATTCGGCCTTGTCTTTGAATTTTACGATTTTTTTGAGACGCGTGTTCTCGCTCTTGAGCGACTGTAGTTCGCCTACGGTCTGGCGAAGTTCGCCTATCTCCGTTTTCAACCGACGGTTTTCGCGCTTGATATCGCCGAAGTGAGCGAGATAATTCCAGCCGTCCCGGACGGGCTGGAGCGAGCTGCTCACAGCCATCTGCGCCGGGGCGGTCGCCGCCATGACCAAGCGCTGAAGACGGTGGATGGGGCCGTTTTCGCCCTCCCTGAAGTGTACGGTTAAGATGGCCATGCTGAAGAATATGAGGCCTAGTATGATGAGATAATTACGTTTGCTGAAAAACTCAGGCATGAAGCCCCCAAAAAAAATAGCTATCAGCCATCAGCCTGCAACTATTCGTGTAAATCAAAATCACAATTAAAACATATCACTCGATACTGACAACTAATCGCTCTTTAACTACCTCGAAGACGTGCCTATCAGCACTTTCCTTAATGTCTGTATTTCGCTTATCGCCTGGCCGCTGCCGATAGCGACGCAACTGAGCGGGTCATCGGCTATATGTACCGGCATCCCCGTCTCCTGCCGTATCCGCTCATCCATTCCCTTCAACAGGGAACCGCCGCCGGTAAGGACGATGCCGCGATCCATAATATCACTCGAGAGCTCCGGTGGGGTTGTCTCGAGAGTCGCCTTTATCGCCATGATAATCGCCGACAGAGGCTCCTCTATCGCTGAGCGTATCTCTTCGGATGAAACGATAATAT
>MELI01000063.1:11404-11663 GCA_001767575.1 Candidatus Aquicultor primus
ATCCTCTTCATCACCCTGCGGATAAGCCGAGCCTATCTCCATCTTTATCTCCTCGGAGGTACGCTCGCCTATCATCACGTTATATTCCTTTTTCACGTGGGCTATAATCGCCTCATCGAACTCGTCTCCGCCAATCCTGATAGACTGGCACGTGACGATGCCTCCGAGTGAAATAACAGCCACCTCAGTAGTGCCGCCGCCGATATCGACGACCATGTTGCCCGTCGCTTCGTTTATGGGAAGGCCCGCCCCTATCGCT
>MELI01000063.1:11669-11881 GCA_001767575.1 Candidatus Aquicultor primus
ATCGGCTCCTCTATTAGATATGCCTCACGGGCTCCGGCCTGCAATGTGGCCTCAAATACGGCCCTTCGCTCCACTTCGGTCACCCCCGACGGGACGCAGATAACGACTCTAGGCCGCACGCCCCATTTGCGGTTATGTACCTTCTGGATAAAATGCCTGAGCATCGCTTCGGTCACGTCAAAATCGGCTATGACGCCGTCTTTGAGCGGACG
>MELI01000063.1:11912-16552 GCA_001767575.1 Candidatus Aquicultor primus
ATCATGCGCTTTGCGTCCATGCCGACCGCCAAAATCTTGCCGGAAGCTTTATCGTAGGCGACGACCGAAGGCTCAACGAGAACGATGCCCCTTCCCTTCACATGGACAAGAGTGTTAGCCGTGCCGAGGTCAACAGCCATATCTCTACTAAACGGCATCGATACGAAATCAAACATTCTCGCCCTTTTCTCCTTTCGGCTAGATGAGCTGCTACATCAAATCGTATTCCTTCAGGCTGACGAAACGTCCATCGCCCAAAATAACATGGTCTAATAGCTCGACTCCCAGCAGTGTTCCCGCCTCGACCAGGCGCTTAGTCACGGCAATATCCTCGGGGCTCGGTGTCGGGTCCCCGCTCGGGTGGTTGTGTGCCACTATCACCGCCGCGCCGTTATGGCGTATCACTTTTTTATATAATTCCCTCGGGTGAACGATAGACGAGTTCAAACTCCCAATCGAAATATCGATGACCCTCAACACCTGATGTTTAGTATCGAGCACGAGCGCTTTGAAATGCTCGCGGTCGAGGTAGCGCATCTCTCCCATGAGCAAGTCCGCTACATCCTGCGGGCTGCCAATCGCGCTTTTCTCTGACGGCGAGGCCATACACACGCGCTTTCCCAGCTCCAGCGAGGCCAACAATTTTGCCGCTTTGGCCTCCCCTATCCCATCGATGTCACAGAGTTCCTCGACGGTCGAGCTGCTGATTGTGCCGAGCGTTTCGAAGCTGACTAGCAGCTTTGCGCTCAACTGTAAGGAAGTCCGGTTTTTTGTGCCGGTACCCAACACTATAGCCAGTAATTCGGCGTTTGACAAACTGCCCGCACCATAACGCACAAGCCTCTCCCTCGGCCTAAGCTCAGGGGGAAGCTGCTTGATGGTCAAGTGCGCGTCTCTCTCCGTCAATAGCCCCTCCATGCGAAGAGATGCGTCGTTTCCGTCTCTTAAGAATTCCTCTGTCTATTCTATAGGATACATGTGTATATGTCACCAACCGCCGACCGGCTTTAAGACCTAGAGCCGTGTCGGTCCGATTCAGGGCAGTCTGCTACATTCCACTTCGAATCTTGTGCCACTCGCTACGCCGATTTTTACCGCGTTTCGCGATTAGAGCGCGCTGCTAACGGGTATATTCTGTTCAACTTAAGGTTGTTGGGCAAGCATGCGTATTTGTCCCGGCCAAGCATTAGTGTTCACAGTCGAGACAGGTGGTCTCGCCCCTGCTCGTTCTTATTTTTGGAGGTTGCTTTGAGCGCGACGGATTATGATATCGCGGTAATCGGCGGCGGCCCGGGTGGATACTCGGCCGCGTTGCGTGCCGCACAGCTCGGCCTTAAGGTCGCTCTAATCGAAAAAGACAAGGTCGGAGGAGCGTGCCTGTACCGAGGCTGTATCCCCGCGACCAGCCTGCTCCAATGCGCCAATATGCTTGAGAGCATCGGACGCGCCGGCAAATTCGGCATCACCGTCGAAGGCGTCTCATTCGACTGGAAAGCGGTACAAAAAGCCAAGGATGTCGCGATTAAGCGCCTCTTTATGGGTTTGAATTCGCTCCTCAAGAACAGAGGTGTCGAGGTGATAAAAGCGTCGGCGCAGCTATCCGAGCCCGGTGTGCTTAAAATCGAAGGTGAAGTAAGCATCGATTCCCTGCGTGCGCGCAACATCATCATATCGACCGGCTCGATGCCGCAGAACATACCGGTGCTCCAGGGAGACAGCGGCCATATCATGAACACGACCGACGCGCTTGAAGTAACAGGGATTCCTAAATCTGTCACAATAATCGGCGGCGGGGCTTACGGAGTCGAGTTCGCCTCCCTCTTCCGCTCGTTCGGGGCCGAGGTCTCTATAATAGAGATGCAGCCGCGCCTTTTGCCGCGCGACGAACCCGCTATTTCAAAACACTTAGAAAAAGCATTCGCGAAGCGCGGCATAGCGATACATACCGGCGTGAAGCTCGAGGAGGCCCAAATAATCGACGACGGCGTATCCATAGAGATATCTGATAAAGACGGAGCGCGCCTGACCATAGTCTCCGACAAGCTCCTGGTGACCGTCGGTAGGACCGCCAACACCGGCGCCATCGATATCAAATCGCTCGGAATCGAGACACGGGACGGCTTTATTGTGGCCGGCGACTCCATGCAAACGACCATCGAGAATATCTACGCGGTGGGCGACGTAACCTATAACCCGCAGTTCGCAAACTATGCGTTCGCTGAGGGCATCCATGCGGCCGAGACTATTGCGGGGCTAAACCCGCCAACGCTAAACCTCAAGCAGATACCTATATATACCTTCGGCTACCCTGAAATAGCCAAAGTCGGCTACACCGAGGAAGAAGCCCGGGATGCCGGTTTCGAGATAGACGTGGTCGAACTTCCCTTCCAGACCCTGCCGCGCTCGGCGATAGCCAAGGATGATACCGGATATGTAAAAATAGTAGCTGAAAAGAACGGGCCGCTGATAGGCGTGCACCTTATCGGACCCGATGTCATAAACCTGATTCCAGAAGCGATGCTCATCACAAACTGGGAGGCGACCGTTGCCGACCTGGCGCAATTTCTCCACCCGCATCCGACGTTCTCGGAGGCGATTGGCGAGACTGTGCTGAAACTGGCCGGAAAGCCTTTGCATGTTCTCTAACTGCTGAAAGCTAAGCATAGAACGAGGTGACAGATGGACGTAAAACCAATCGAGCCCGGCGCCAAAGAACTGCAAGACATGTATTACTATATGCGGCTCGGGCGCGCCATAGAAGAACGGCTCGAACTGGAATATAAGGGAGGTAAATTGACCAGTGCGATTTATCTCGGTCGCGGACAAGAGGCCATCGAAGTGGGAGCATCATACGCGCTGGAGCCGGGCGACATACTGGCTCCGACGCACCGCGACATGATATCGCAGCTGCCTCGGGGGCTCACGGCAAGAGAGGTATTCACCAACCATTACGCGCGCGCCAACAGCTTGACGCGCGGCAAAGGTGAAGCCAGCTATCAGGGCGACCTTAAGCGGGGGCTCTTTGCGACCGTGAGCATGCTCCCCGACTTCTACCCTGTCGCAACCGGCGCCGCGCTAGCCTTTAAGCTGCGCGGAGAGAAACGTGTCGCGATGCCCCTCTGCGGTGAGGGTGCGACATCGAGGGGCGACTTTCACGAATCGCTCAATCTCGCATCCGTGCTCGACCTGCCGGTCGTTTTCGTTGTAATAAATAACGGCTTTGCCTACTCCACCCCGCCCTTTAAGGAGATGAAGCTCTCGGATGTGGCCGAGCGGGCACACGCCTACGCTATACCCGGTGTCGTCGTCGACGGCAATAACATCATCGAGTGTTACCTTGAGGCAAAGAAGGCGGTCGAGCGGGCCAGAGATGGCGGCGGCCCGACCCTCCTCGAAGCTAAGACCATGCGCATGCGAGGGCACGCCGGGCATGATGCCGCAAAATATATTTCGAAAGAGCTTATCCGGGAATGGGCGCAAAAGGACCCCATCGACCGGTTTGAAAAACACCTTACGAATCAGGGGTTGCTCGATGAGACAGGAATAAAGGACATGACCGAGCGCGTGACCCAAGAGGTCGCCGAGGCTCTAAAATTTGCGGAGGAAAGCCCTTACCCTGAGGGACAGGAGGCCATTACCGATGTCTACCGCCAATAAACCGAAAGAGACCAGCTATATCGAAGCCATATCGCAGGCGCTTTGGGAGGAGCTCGAACGCGACCCGAGCGTCTTTATGCTCGGCCAGGATATCGGCGACTACGGGGGCGCGTTCAAGGTCACCGAGGGGTTTCTCGATAAATTCGGGCCCGAGCGCATAATCGAAATGCCCATCGCCGAGCAGGGCTTTATCGGCATGGCGATCGGAGCGGCTCTGATGGGGATGCGCCCCATCGTTGAAGTACAATACGCCGACTTTATCTCGTGCGGCTGGGACCAGATAGTCAACGTTGCCGCCAAGATGCACTACCGCACACGCGACGCGGTCCCCATGGTAATACGAGGCCCATCGGGTGGCGGCTTGCGGGCCGGCCCGTTCCACAGCCAAAGCCCCGAAGGATGGTTCGCGCACGTGCCGGGCTTAAAGGTCATCGTACCGGGAACGGCACACGACGCGAAAGGGCTTCTCAAAGCAGCTATCCGCGATGACAACCCGATTCTTTATTTCGAGCACAAATACCTGTACCGCCGGGTTAAAGAGGTGCTTCCCGAAGAAGAATATGTTTGCCATATCGGAGCCGCAAAAGTACAGCGCGAAGGTAGCGATCTCACCATCGTGACCTATGGGGCGATGGTGCAGACCGCGCTGCTGGCGGCCGAAAAAGCGCAGTCTAGCGGGGTCTCGGTCGAGGTAGTCGACCTTCGCACCGTCTTTCCTATCGACAAAGAGACGGTCCTCAACTCGGTAGCCAAGACGAGCAAAGCCATCATGCTCTATGAGGATACGCGCACTCTCGGCATCGGGGCCGAAGTCTCGGCGATAATCGCCGAGGAGGGCTTCGAGCATCTAGACGGGCCGATTATCAGAGTCTCGGCGCCGGATGCGCCGGTACCGTTTAGCCCGCCGCTAGAGGATTACTTTATCCCGCAGGTGGAAGACGTCCTAGCGGCGATAGACAGGTTGTCCGCGTATTAGCCGCCGG
>MELI01000063.1:16558-17335 GCA_001767575.1 Candidatus Aquicultor primus
GAATGACGAATCTATAATGACTTAGGAGTGTTTTGTATGACTGTTCCTTTGACTATGCCGCGACTCGGCGAGACCGTCACCGAGGGAACGATTTTGAAATGGCTCAAGAACGAGGGCGAGACGGTGGAAAAAGACGAAAGCATAGTCGAGATATCGACCGCGAAAGTCGAGACGGAGATTCCCTCCCCAGTCAGCGGTACGGTGACTAAGATACTGGTGCAGGAGGAAGAGACGGTCGAGGTAGGCGTCGAGCTTGCCCTCATTGATGAAGCGGGCGCGCCGCCGCAAGAAGAGCCCGCGGACACGGGCATAGCGCCTGAGACGCCTGCCGAGAAAGCGCCGGCTCCACCGAGCGCAGCGAAAGTGGTCTCCGCTCAAGTCGGTTTCGCCTCCCCCATCGTCAGAAAGCTCGCCGCCGAGCACGATATCGACCTCGCCCTCGTACAAGGAACGGGTGTGGGCGACAGAATAACCAGGAAAGATGTCGAGGAATACATAGCTGCCGCGAAACCGGCAGTACCGGCGGCGGCGCCCACCGAACCCACGCCCGCGACAGCAGCCGCGCCACCAGCTAAAGCTCCCGCGCCCGCAGCGGAAGTACGCCCCGCTGAAGTTCCCGGGCTCCCCGGCGAGCGCATCATGACCATGGGCCGGCTCAGGCGCGAAATCGCCCAGCACATGGTACGCAGCCGCAAGACCGCCGCCCACGTCACAGCCATCATCGAGGTAGATATGGGCAACGTCCACATGCAGCGCGAGCGCATCAAGGAGACCTTT
>MELI01000063.1:17358-18199 GCA_001767575.1 Candidatus Aquicultor primus
TACCTACCTCGCCTTCGTCGCCAAAGCCACCGTCGACGCGCTCAGCAACTTCCCGACGCTCAACGCGCGCATCATCGACGAGCAGCGCATGGCCCTTCATGACTATGTCAATCTCGGCATTGCCGTCGCCGTAAAAGACGGGCTTATCGTGCCGGTGATAAAGGGCGCCGAGAACATGAGTTTGACCGGGCTCGCCCGCGAGATATATGAACTGGCCGATAAGACCCGTGCCGGCAAACTCTCGGTCGATGAGGTCACCGGCTCTACCTTTACAATCACCAACCCCGGCTCGTTCGGATCCATAATACAGACTCCCATCATCAACCAGCCTAACGTCGCCATCTTGAGCTTGGAGGCGATACAGAAGCGCGCCATCGTCATCGATGACGCGATTGCCATACGCCACATGGTGTACGTGCCGCTCAGCTACGATCACCGCATAATCGACGGCGCAGTCGCGGCGCAGTTCCTGACCCGGTTAAAACACAACCTGGAGACATGGGACTTCACACCCGACTTGGCAAGCTTCCTCGAGTAAGGAGTGGAGGCCCGGATGGACTGTTTAGTCACCGACATCTATCGATATGATTATTCTAAAGCGCTTGAGCTGCAGGCACGCCTGGTCGAACTGCGCCAGGCAGAACTGATACCCGACACCCTGCTCTTGGTCGAGCACGGCCATACCTATACAGCGGGAAGACGCGCCGACCCAACGCAGCTCCTATTGAGCCAGGCAGACCTGAGACGCCGAGGCATCGAGTTTTACCGGGTCGACCGGGGCGGCGAGATGACTTATCACGGGCCGGGCCAGCTCGTCGGCTATCCGATAGTAAAGATCGGC
>MELI01000063.1:18235-18507 GCA_001767575.1 Candidatus Aquicultor primus
GAAGGAATGTTAATAAGAACCGCCGCCGACTTCGGCGTGTCCACAGAGCGTCTGCCGGGTCTTCCTGGGGTGTGGCTCGGTTCTGAGAAGCTCGCCGCCATAGGGCTGCGCGTGACGCGCGGCGTCACCAAGCACGGTTTTGCCCTAAATGTCTCGACCGATCTTTCGTGTTTTGAGGGAATCATCCCCTGCGGGCTGTCCGATAAGGGTACGACCTCTCTCTCGCGGATTCTCGGCACGCGGATTGCAATGAGCGATGTTAAGGCATCGAT
>MELI01000063.1:18546-24469 GCA_001767575.1 Candidatus Aquicultor primus
GTTCGCGTCTAGGCCGGGCGCACTTACGACTATCATAAAAGGCGCCTTTTTTCGAAAGGATTCGGATGTCCAAGTACGCTAAACCTAAAGTCGATGTTGATAGTAGAATTCATCACAACACTACAACACTGGTGCGTAAACCTCTCCACCTTCGCGTGAGGGTTTCGCAAGGGGCTAATTACCGTGCGGTAAAATCGATTCTTCAAGACCTTCGTCTCCATACG
Source organism: Candidatus Aquicultor primus (assembly GCA_001767575.1). Taxonomy (GTDB): domain Bacteria; phylum Actinomycetota; class Aquicultoria; order Aquicultorales; family Aquicultoraceae; genus Aquicultor; species Aquicultor primus. The sequence continues at coordinate 18,771 of MELI01000063.1, forward strand.
GTCTGCGAAGAAGCGGGTTGCCCGAATATCTACGAGTGCTTTGAGGCAAAGACAGCGACCTTTCTTATACTCGGCGAGACCTGTACCCGCAATTGCCGTTTCTGCCTGGTAAGCGACGGCACGCCGCACGCTCCCGACGCGGACGAGCCGACGAACGTCGCCAATGCCGTCGCGGAGCTAGGCCTGCGGTATGTTGTAATAACTTCCGTGACGAGGGACGACCTTGCCGACGGTGGCGCCTCGGTCTTTGCCGGGACGATACGAGCGGTGCGCTTGGCGGCGCCCGGGTGCATTATTGAGGTTCTAATACCGGACCTTGGCGGTGATTGGGACGCCCTGCAAGCGGTGGTTGACGCCGCGCCCGATGTTCTAAATCACAATATCGAAACGGTACCCCGCCTGTATTCGGCGGTGCGACCCGCGGCCGTATATGAGCGCTCGCTACTGCTCCTCTCCGTCGCCAAGGAGCAAGGGTTCAGTGGAAGCACAAAATCGGGCATCATGGTCGGCCTTGGCGAGAAGCAAGACGAGGTCGCGGGAGTCCTAGCCGATTTGCGCGGCCACGGTTGCGATATCGTCACCATCGGCCAATACCTCGCCCCCTCAAAAGAACACTTCCCTGTCGCCAGGTACTACGACCCGGAGGAATTTGATCAGTTGAAGCAAATCGGCTACCGGTTAGGATTCTCGCACGTCGAGTCGGCGCCGCTGGTGCGAAGCTCCTATCACGCCCATGAACAGTATCGTCGATAGTGGCTTGCTATTCTTGCTCCAACTCCGGGAATGGGTTTCGCCACTGCCAGCCGGTCTTTCCGGTCTCCCGAAAATTCTCGAGACGGCGAATCGTAATCTCCGCGAAGACCGGGTCGATGTCGCACGTATAGACTTGCCTGTTGAGCCGCTCGCCGGCGATGAGCGTCGTCCCCGCATGCGCGAAGAAATCGATGACGAGGCTGCCCTCGCCGCTTGCCGAACGCAAAATGCGCTCAATGGCTTTGAGTGGTTTTTGCCCGTAACAGCCGGGCACGTTCTCCTCCATCCGGTAAAAGACCTGCTGGATATCTACCCAAACATTGCCGGCCCGTATGTACTGCGATTTGCCGCGCTCCATATTCTCGGTGCGTTCGCCGTCGACCTCTTTGTAGTAACCGCGCAATATCTTCGGTATGTCGGTGTATTCAGCCTCAATATTGAAATCCGGGTTTCCTTTGACATAGTATAGAAGCTCTTGCCTCACCCACATCCAGTTCTTCTGCGTGCCGTAGCCGCGCTGGTTTCTCATGGTGATAAAGTTACGCACGGTAAGCTCTTGGAAATCGCGCATGAGAACAATAAAATCGGGCAGCGGCTGCAGCCCGTCTCGGTAGTCCGCGCCAATCCAGATATAGAGGTGAGCGTCGTCGGCTAGCACATCGACGGCGTTCGCGACCCATTTACGCGAAAAGTCGAGGTATTCTTCGAGGCTGTGCTTAAAGAGGTTCGCGGTGTTGGCCCCACCTACCGCGACATTATACGGTGGGTCGTTGACGATAAGAACGGCTTTTTCACGGCCTATAAGCGCGGATACGTCCTTTGGGTCGGTCACGTCGAGCACGCCGACGCGATGCCCGCGCCCCGGGTCTTCCCAAACCTCACCCGCCTTGAGCCTGCATAGCGGCAGCACCTCGCCCCTCAAGGCGCTATGGAAATCGAGGCGCTTGAGCCTCTCGGCGGTCGCGCCCTTCACTTTGCCGTTGCCGGAAAGACCGGTCTCTTCATCCGTTGTCCCCCGGGGTTTTTTATTGCCTGCCATTTTACCTCGGCTCTTCGGGTATGACGATGGCCGCAACGATGTATGCGACGATGCCCGCCGGCGGGTTGACGATGGTCAAAACCGCCCACGCGAGACGCACCCATGTCGGGTCGGTCCCCAGGTATTCGGCGATGCCGCCCGCCACACCGGCTATCATACGCTGTGTCCTAGACCGGTAGAGCCGCTTCCCCTGCGTGTCTATAGTAAACGTCCTCCTCCCACTGGTAGCAAGGATTATGATGATGCCGATAAATATAAGCACGATCGGCCAGAGTGAACTCCGGACAACGCGAAAGAACGAGTAGAACGGCGCCGGAATCAGGCCCAAGTTGCTGAACAGAAACCAGATACCCAGGCCGATAAGGACGATTCCGATTATCGTCCCGACCTCTCCGGGCATTTTCATCGGCTTAGCCGGCTGTCCGGTCTCCATCGCCCCTTCTCGCGATGGGTTTTCCGGTATGATTATCCAAGCGATGATATACGCGATGACGCCCACGCCCGTAAATATAGAGAGAATCCAGATTAAGCGAATCAGTGTCGGGTCGACGCCGAGATGCTCGGCGATTCCGCCGGCAACACCCCCGAGCATCCTGTTCTTTCTCGACCTGTACACCCGCCGGGGCTCCCCGGCGGGTGTACCTGTCTCCCCCGTCTCCGTCTGTGGAGCCTGCTCCTTTGCGCGCTCTTCTTTTATCTTCTCATCCGGCTCCCGCTCTTCTGTCGGGAGATTATTCTCCGGCACTATCATCACCCCTTAATATCCTTCAACGATAAAACTTGCAACCCCCATATCGACATCAAGGTCTACCTTCTTCGAAGCATTTGCGAACCCCTTTGTCTCATAAACGGTCAGCCCGTTCTCCGATACTTTGTCTAAACCTATGTCCTTGAAATCTACGGCTGACAAGCCACGGTCAAGGGTGAGCCTCACACCGGAAGTCTTTGGAACCATAATCCTGCACTCCGAAACACCGGTGTCGATTTTCGCGTCGACCTTCTTGTTTCTGTCGCCAAAACGAACCCGTATGCTCCCAACGCCGCCGTCGATGTCGACCGAGCTGACGTCAAGCTCGCTTAAATCAAGGTCGCTATCGGAGACTCCGGCGTCGACTCTGAGCCGCCAGTCTATATCTTTGGAGAGCGCTAGATTCCACACGCGCTGCTCATCCCACCTGTAAAAGCGGATATCATCCCGGGCCTTTACATTAAGTTCGACCTTATCACCCGAGCGTGAGAAGTCGATTTGTGGTCCGCGCTCGTCTCCGAATTCGCGCGCGTTCAAATCGTAGAGCATCCCGGTCGACCCTATATCGAGTTCGCCGACGGAGAAATCTATCTTGGCCTCACCCGTCTTGACCCCGGATATCGCGGCACGGCTTTTGTTGACGCTCGTCAGCTCTATCCTCGGGCGCAAAGGCCCGTCCATATAAAACAGGGCAAAAAGCAGGGTCGCTATTATTATAAGCGTCGGCAAAGCCGCGATGATACGGTTGCGCGTAACGCCGCCTAGGATTGAAAAGCCGAGCGCGATTATTAGAACCGGCCAAAGCGCGATGAGCTCGAGCCAGAAGCGGTACGGTACTATGCCGAGCGTGTTGTAGAGAAGAATCAGGCCGATGGTCCCGATAAGGATGCCGTCTAGCGGTTTTGAGAAATCTAGGGGTGGGATAAGGCCGGACACCAGGACGGCGAAGCCCCACGCGATGATTATCACCGGCCACAGTCTCGTAAACCCCAAACCTGGATAGAAGTTGTCGACCAGGAGAATAGCGCCGACGCTTATGAGGATTAGTCCGAAAATAAGGCCTCCGCGAGCTGTCTTGTGCTCTTCCTTGAAACGTGGATGCTCGCGGCCTGCTTTTTCTTCGGCACGCTGTTCCTGCTTGCCCTCTTCTTCCGCCATGGGAACTCTCCTTTTTATATATCACCACACCGGCAAGACATACTTCACCTTACGCGGCGACTCGACCGCTCAAATATAAGCTAGACCACGCTCACGCCCGAGGCACCGGTATCGATTTCGATATCTACCTTGTTTGGAGCCACGTCATATTCGGTCGATGAAAACCCGTCTACGGTCTTAGGAAACCGCTTCTCATCTATAGTGACACTGTTCAGGCCACCCTTGGAGACGATTCGCGCCGCGACCCCCTCGGGTACTTCGAGCCTGATAGTCGCGGCTCCTCCTTTGGCTATCGCTCGGGTAAACCCGGCTTCGCGCGGGAGGCGCACGGTTACATCGCTTGCGCCGGTATTGACCTCGAAGCGCTCTATTTTGTTTTCCGTCAAATCGATAATGGCACGGCAAGCGCCCATATTAAACCGGAGCATCAAGGGCAGCTGTCGCGACAGAAACAACTGCGACCTATCTCCGTGCAGCGATGCCGTCAAAGAGAGCCACGCGCCGGGGGCACGCCTCAGTTTGACCTTGACAGTCTCGCCCGAGCGCCGCGTCGATTTTTCGACCTCAAACAGGGATTCTCCCTCGAATAGCAGACCGTCTTTCTCGAGACCGTTCACCAGAAGCTCGCCGGCGCCGAACTCCACGTCGATTTCCGCGCGACCGGCCCCATCGATAGGCTCAGAAACATGCCTCGGTGTGGGTTGGGGTTGCGGCCGGAACCGGAGCCAGACAAAATACGCGCCGATTGCGATTAGCAGAAGCGGCCAGAGGTCGACTATCAGCTCGACGATGTCCCGGTCGAGAATACCAAGGTTGCCGAGGAGAATAATCATACCGACGATGATGGCTATAAGACCTGTTAAAAACCCTAAAAACTTTCCGAGCTGTGCCACGTATACTCCCCCGACATTCAACCGGCAACTCGTGCCCGAGCCGGCGACGCACAATACGTCAAGCATGCAATGTCCCATTCATACTAAGATTATCACAAAAGATACTTGCGCTAGCAATCCTGGGGCTATGTTTATAGGCATTTCTTCAGCCTTACTAACGTATCTTTCCATATAGCGTAAGAAATATGCTGGGTTATGCTGTATACATCCGAGACGTCAACCGATGACAACCTCGAGTATCATCATCAACAAAAACCCCAAAATAGCGCCGATTGTGGCAAAATCCGCATTACCACCCCGCTGCGACTCCGGCACGACTTCCTCGATAACAACGAAGAGCATGGCGCCCGCCGCAAAAGCAAGCGCATACGGCATTATGGGCTGCAGCAGAAGAACCGCTGACGCGCCGACTACCGCAGCGACGGGCTCGACAACCGCGGTTAACTGCCCATAGAAAAAGCTTTTAGCCCTGGATATGTTCTCGCAACGAAGCGGTATCGCCACTACCGCGCCTTCGGGAAAGTTGTGCATACCGATGCCGAGCGCTACCGCGAACGCGGCGGATACGGTCGTCACGCCGGTGTCGGCTGCGGCCACGCCGAACGCGACGCCCACCGCAAGCCCTTCGGGAATATTGTGAAGAGTTATCGCCATGATCAGAAGAGTGGCGCGGCGCCATGTCGTTGCCACCCCTTCCGCCTCGGCGGTGGGAGCACCAAGATGAAGGTGTGGTAAGACTTTGTCGAGGCCGTAGAGGAAGAGCGCCCCGACAAGAAAACCGGTTGCAGCGGGAAACCACGCGGGGAGTCTTGTGCCTCTCGACATCTCGATGGCCGGCGCAAGGAGCGACCAGTAGCTGATGGCTATCATGACACCGGCGGCAAAACCCAGCATGCCATCGAGCATCCGCCTGCTTATACCCTTAGTCAAAAACACCGTGGCCGCGCCGAGCGCGGTCATGGCCCAGGTGTATATGGTAGCGACGAGCGCTTGTAATATCGGATGAAGTGCCTGGAGTGACTCGATCATACCTCTATGTTCCCAATAAGAAGACAGAGGCAACTGCATCGCCCATTGATGCCCGTCAAAAGCGTAGCGGGGGGCGGCT
>MELI01000064.1:0-327 GCA_001767575.1 Candidatus Aquicultor primus
CACAACTCGATCTCTCGGCTCTAAAAGACGGGATGCTCACTTTCACGGCATACGCGAAGAACGAGGCCGGACAAGCCGGCAGCATCAGCAACGCGGTCTTTGCGGCAAAAGATACCAAAGCTCCTACGGGCAGCATAAACTCACCCGCTCCCGATAGCATCATAAACAACAACAGACCTCTGGTCGTCTACACCGTCGATGAGGGAACCGTTGTTCTAAAAGTAGACGGTGTCATCGTCGATAAAGCGTCGGGTGACACCCTAGCTGTGCTGTCCGATGGCCCCCACACGATTGTGGCGGAAGCTGTCGATACCGCCGGTAACGGCA
>MELI01000064.1:350-2346 GCA_001767575.1 Candidatus Aquicultor primus
ACCACTACCGCCGATACGACGCCGCGTTTGGAATACACGGTCAGCGACGGGACAGTCGTGGTCGAAATCGATGGTTCGGTCGTAAGTAAGCCATCGGGGAGCGATATCGACACGTTAGCTCCCGGTTCTCACACGGTGAAGGTCAAGGCAACCGACGCCGCCGGCAACACGGGGACAGCGCAGTCGACTTTTACAGTCAACACGCAGACGCTGGCGGTCAGCAGTACAGACCCGGCAGTAAACGCAACCGGTATCACGCTAGGTAAAACCATCACCGTAACCCTCAGTGACACCATAACGGCGAGCACGGCCTACGACGCTATCAAACTCACGGCGGGCAGCAGCCAGATAAGCATCAGCAAAAGCATCAGCGGCAAGTCACTCATCATCGACCCGGTAAGCGACTTGTCCAACAACACCTCATATACTGTGACTATCCCAGTAAACGCGGTCAAAAACGCGGTGGGCACCGGCCTCGCGTCCGCATACACCTTCAGCTTCACGACAGTCGCGGCTTTGCCGCCGGTGCCGCCGGTCAGCCCGCAGGGATTAAGGGTCGTATTAAACGAGGAGCTCATTCACCTGGAATGGACTCCGAACACCGAGACGAGTGTTACCGGCTACAACATCTACCGGCGAATAAAAGGGACCGACAATTCCGTGAAGTTAAACGCTGTTCCGCTGACTGTTCCGCAATACCAGGACACAAACGCGCAACCGAAAGAGGTCTATCTATACTGTGTGACCGCACTATATCAAAGCGGGACGGAAAGTTCGAAATCTGCCGAGATTGAAGCAGCCCTTGCGGTCGTCGAGGCAATCAAAGCCCCATCGGATATCCCGGCCGATGCGCCGTATAAGACCGCGGTCGATAAGCTCATCGCAAAAGGCTCGTTCTCAATATCCGCCGATGGCAAGTTCTATCCGGATAAGAACATCAGCCGCGCGGAGTTCGCCAAAGCCGTCTACTTCATAATGGGCGGCAAGCTGACAAGTCCGACCAAAGCCACCTTTAAAGACCTGTCGACGCAACACTGGGGCTACCAATACGCCGAGACGCTCAATTCATATGGCGTCATGGTCGGCTATCCGGACAAGACGTTTAAGGCGGACAAGGAGATAACACGGGCAGAGGTAGCCAAGGTCGTGGCCACCGTGCGAAAGCTGCCCGAAGCCGCGGGCAAGCTTAAAGACATCGGCTCAAGCTGGGCGAAAACGTTCATCGATGCCTGCGTGGAGGCAGGTGCGATGACCGGTTATTCCGATAACACCTTCAAGCCGGATAAGAGCGTGACCAGGGCCGAGGCGGCAGATGTGCTTGAGGATGCGCTCAAGTAGTCAATAGAACCACAATATTGGATCTTATGAATATAAGGGCTTAGCCGTGGGCTAAGCCCTTATTGTGCTTCTACCGAAATATATACGTCCGGCAGGATTCTAATCTGCTACCGGTTTCCAGCATTGCAAGAGTTTTCGATGTATGAAATACTCGGGAAAATGCGCTCTATCACTACGTTACTGCTGGGTCACCGTCGCCAGTTTGTCGGCATCCACCGTGATTCCTTCTCTTTCATGACACTCGATACATGTCGATATTTGCGGCTTGATCACTATGGCTCTGAACGTTCTGTGCACGAGGTTATCATGGCAATCGTCGCAGTCTACATCCGTGTCACCGTGAAGCCCGTGCCGGGCGCTTTGCTCTGTGGGTAACGATACCAGCTCCGTTGTCGGATGGCACCGCAAGCACGAGCTGTTATCGATTTCCGCCCTAAAGACTTCTCCCTCTCTTACACCCGTGATCTTAACCCACACATAACGGGCCCCGTTTAAGTGGGCAAGTATTTCGTTGCCAAGGCCGGGCTTGGCATGGCAGTCCAGGCAGTCGGCCACATCTGCGTGCGTCGAGTATCGCCAGGATGCGTGGACGGTCGCCATCTCATGGCAGCTGCCGCAAAACGCCGGCCGCCCCGTAAAATATACAGCTCCGGCAAGC
>MELI01000064.1:2362-6688 GCA_001767575.1 Candidatus Aquicultor primus
GTGCGAGCCATTGCTAGCTCCCTCCGGTTTGAGGCGGGGTGAGTTCCCGTGTCGCAGATGATCCGGCCGCCCCGACGGTCTGCTCATAAATAGCCTGCATCTCTTGTGCGCTCGCCGGGTGACAACTACATGAGTTCCTCACATTCGGGTCGGCAACGGTCTCGGCCGGCGATACCGTCTTGAACGTATGGATGTGGATGTCGCCTTCTACCGCGCTCTTGGCGGTTCTTACCATGTGACACTCGATACAGCTGCCAAATGAGTGTATTGCATGAATTCGTGTTGGTTGGTTCATCTCATGGCAACTGCGACAGAGCGTGCTGCCGGGCAGTTTCGTCTGAAGCTTATTGTTTACGCCGGTCGAATGCACCGTGTGGCACGACATGCACGTTACTCCATGAAGCGCGTGGGCGCTTTGTCTCCAATCGATATAGTGCAGATGATGTGCTTTCGACAATCCATCCGGGAAAAAGTGCTCGGTGTCGGTCGTTTCAAGCAGGGTAAATGTATTGAACAGGTACTCGCCCGGGATATAGTTTACCGCAAACGGCAGGTTGGATTCACGGTCGCTGCCTCTGGAGTGACACCGCCCGCACACCATCGCCCCGATGTCGGATGGAAGCTTAGCGGGATTTACTATCGATCGCGGCCTCTCCCGGCCTTCGCCCTCGACGTGATTACTGCCGGGACCGTGGCACGCCTCGCATCCCACATTCATCTCAACGCCCAGGAGCCTGTCGTTTGTAACGCCCGTAGCGTGGCAACCCGAGCATTTCTGTGTGAACGGCCTCGTCTGCCATGCTTCCGCCTCATAGGGTTTCCACTGGTTTGTGGCTAAATTGTACTGGGCCGGGAGTATGAGGAAGTCACCCTGTTCGGCACTATCCGTCGTTTCCGTAAGATAACGCTGCTTCCATTGGACGCCGAAAATATAAGCGACATCATTGAGCGAGAATGTCCTTACATCGCTTTCGACATCGAAATCTCCCATCACCGCTTTAGGGTTTGCTTCCGGGTCTTGAATCCCTTGGCTATGCAACGTTTCCAGCCATCCCTGGTATTCACGGGCATGGCACGTCCGGCATTCATTTGACCCGACAAATGTAGGTGTTCCGCTAACCTCACGCTCACCCGGGGCGCAGCCAATAATACCTATAAGAACTACCGCTGTCGCCACAAACAACCACAATCGACCACGTTTATCCATAAGTCCATTCCTCCTCTACGAAGCCTCTCGCCGCTTTTGCCAACCTAAATGAATAGAACTGCGGTTGATGCCGAGATGAACTTTCGCGATATACCGCCACATCTATTGGTCATATATACCCAAGCGATAAGCATAATAATAATTATTCTGTCGGTATATAAACTCATCCGCTTGCTTGACCAGGGGCTGGGGCTTTTCGCGCGCCCGGTAGGATTCGAACCTACGACCTTTGGTTCCGGAGTTTGTTTCAGAATTGTTGATGCAGTTATTCGGTATTGTCCACTGCAATTCCTTAGTGATAGTGCGTTATTTTACGGCTTTACACGATGATATATGGTTTCATGGCTTGTTTTCAAAACTATGGCTGCGGTAAGGAAGGCGTATGAAAAAGGCGTGGCGCTGGTTTTGCGGGTTAAACGTATTTTTAAAACAGATTCTAGGAAAGATGCTTGGCCTGTCGCCAAGCATCTTTTTTATTTCCGCCTCGCTTTCTATCAAGAAACCGGCGCCCACTTCCGATTAGATTAACTAAGAACGCCAACAATCCTTCTTCGAGCGGTGATAAGATTGCATTTGACTATAGACCATAATATTTACGGTTACGGCCATATCTTCCAACTGCTCATTTCACTTGTCGCGTTCGTTTTCTTGCTGGCAAGCCGGCCGCGCCTAAAGCACTACGACCAGTATCCTTATTATTTAGCTAGCGTCACCTTATTTCTAGTCTCGAGCACTTTCTACGTCGGTTCGATCTATATCAACAGCGATTTCCTACACGTCCTCGCAGGCGTGACCCAATCCTTAAGCATTATCGCGGTAGTGGCCTTAGTAAGGAATACCAGTCTTAAGGATAAGAAAAATGCTTGATATAGCGGCACACTTAATCACATTAATCCTGGTGCTCACCGGAATTGGGTATATCTCTTGCCACTACAGGAGAATCAGCAATGAGATCCGCCCTACTATAATGGCCATTCTTTTAGGCTACGCTCTAACCAATATTTTTGAACTCTTCTTGGCCTACACGGAACAACCAATATATCACCTTCTCATTAGCTATCCGAATAGCGTTATACCAATGCTGTTGATCGGCGGCCTCCTGCTCAGCATCCAATCAAGCGAGAGAGAGCAACTCGAAATCGAGCAACAGAGGCTCATCGTGCTTTATAACATCGGAAACAGGGCGAACAACAGCCTTGACGTTGAGGAAATCGCGAGGAACACGCTTAGCGAGCTTTTGGAAGCAACACCATATAGCGGTATAGCACTCTATTTGGCATCAAAAAACCAAGAATATCTCGAATTAATATGGTCGGAAGGACTATTCAAAGAACTCGACATAGACCTATCGATGATTGCTGCCAAGGAAATATACTTCACATTTTCAATATTGAATTCGGATATTATCAGCCTGAGCGGCCCTGAATTTTGCGAGAAACTGCCATTGTGCACCAAGCTTAAGCTGGCTGGTATTACCAACGTTTTAGCCGCAGAACTCTCGAGCAATCGAAATTCAATCGGTATTCTATTGTTCATCGCGAATAATGATATAGCCATCAGCGACGAGCAAAGGAGTTTTATCGGCAGTGCTTGTCGCTGGCTTTCCACAGCAATCAACAACGCCAACTCTGTCGATGATTTACGTACCGCCTATTTCAAAATAGCCCTATCCTTCTCGAAGGCTATAGAGGCTAAAGACCCGTATACCCGAGGTCATTCGGACCGCGTGGCGACTCTTGCTTCCGAATTCTCATCTTATTTAGGGCTTGATAAACAACAAATTGAGAAAGTATATATTGGCGGGCGCCTCCATGACATCGGCAAAATCGGCATCCCTGGTAGTATTCTAAACAAACCCGGAAGCCTGACAGAGGAAGAATACGATCTCATCAAGGAACATACCTATAAGGGCTTGGAAATAGTGCAACCCATCAACCACTACATGAACGTCACCGACATTGTCGTTTACCACCACGAATGTTATGACGGTAGCGGCTATCCGATGGGCCTAAGCGGGGAGAAAATCCCATTCCTTGCGCGCATTGTTTCAATAGCCGACGCTTTTGATGCCATGACTTCAGACAGGGCGTACAGACAAGCGATGTCCACTGAACAAGCGCTCGAGAATATTAAAAAGAACAAAGAATCGCAGTTTGACCCTCTGCTCGCCGATCATTTTATCAACATGATTGAAAAGAAGAAAATCAATGAGGATAGCGTCAGAATAACCGCTGATGAGCTTGCGACACTTATTGGGGAAGTGTTCTCGAACGCTGAGGAAGCCGCCGGTTAAGTATGCTATCCCAGAAATGCAACGATACATTGCGCGCCCGGTAGGATTCGAACCTACGACCTTTGGTTCCGGAGACCAACGCTCTATCCCCTGAGCTACGGGCGCTTGTTTTGCGACATCCGTCGCGTATTCAAGATACCCGCTTGCAGGGGGCGTGTCAAGGTTGACGGAGCTTTAACCACTGCAACCCGTCCCTGGTCTCGCCAGTGGCTTCTTCTTCGAAGGCCTCAGGTGGCGCTACCCACCTACGCCATGCGCAAAATCTTGCGTTAGGCTGGATTAACAGCGCGTTTTCCGGTAAGCTTAGTACAAACGATGGCATAAGGTGGAAATAGCGTCATCCGTGTTTAGTAAGAGATTAGAAAAACTCAGCAGAAAATCGAGAAAGCGCCTCTCAAACCTACTTATCATAAGCGGCATTATCGTCATAGTATTTCCGCTTGCCACAGAAGCCTACGGTTACTATAAATCCGTACAACTCATGAAGGCTTGGGAGAAACAGGCCAAAAGCCAGACAGCCGAAGCCATCAAGGTACGGAACAATCAGGACCGCATGGTCGCCGCGGGGCAGCTTCCCGACGAAGAAACAATTCTGGGCGGGGCGGCCCCCGGTAATGGCAATAAAGCTAAATCGCCGTTCCCTAAGACAAAGATATTCATCCCCAAAATAGGCGTCAACCAGGTCGTGATGGAGGGTTCATCCCCCGCTGTCTTAAAGAATGGTCCCGGCCACTACACCGGGATGGTCAACCCCGGCGCGAAGGGAAACTGCGGAATCGCCGGCCACCGCGTGACCTACACCCACCCCTTCAACAGGCTCGATGAA
>MELI01000064.1:6781-9388 GCA_001767575.1 Candidatus Aquicultor primus
CCCGACAAGCGACGCAAAAGTGACGCTTACAACATGTAATCCAAAATACAGCGCAAAGACCAGGCTTAATGTCCAAGGTGTCCTTGTCGACACAAAACCGCTAAAGACAAGCATCATCCGCGTGGTAAAACGGATATTCAAGGAGCCGGAGAAGAAGAAACAGCCCGTCGATAACAAGCCGAAGACCTATGCCGAACTGGTGGCAGCCCTAAAAGCCGCGCGCAAAGCGGCCGTGGAAGACCCGGCGAACATCGATTCGCACGTGAGCCGCGCCCAGGCAAGCCTGGCGCTGGGTCTCTATGATGAGATGCTCGAAGCGATACGCGCCGCGGAATTCATCAACCCGAAATCCGCTGATATCACCGCGGTCAAAGAAGGCTTCGCGGCAAAGAGAAAACAACTGCAGGACAAAGTAGATGCGAGCCTGAAGGATATCGGCGCCGGCGGCAATATGGACCCTATGGTCTTTTTAGAGCTGGGAGATATCCACATGGCCACCGGCGACTACGGGTCAGCGATTAAGGTCTACGACCAGCTGGTAAAGATGATGCCCCATACGGTCGAGGCGTATTGCTACAGGGCGGCGGCCCATGATCTCCTGGGCCAGGACAAACTAGCTATCGCCGACTATCAGCAGGCGCTCGTCTATGACCCCGGCTATCAAGAGGCCTTGCAGGCAATCGAGCGCATCAACAACGGGGGCGAAAACGACAGCACGACCGGCGCGAGCAATGCCGTTACAGAGCCGATCGTAAAACCGGGTTCGTCTCAGACCCATTCCTACCGGCTGCGCCCGCAGTAAAATTGCCCAAAAAAATAAGCCCCCCTAGGGCTTGTCCTTTTCTCCGGTTCGTGTCATGGAGCGAGCATCGCTCGACGGGTAGCACGAGCTTAGTTGTTCAATTGCCTATCTTTGTTCCTCAATGATATTCCACTACCAAGCAACATCCCGCCTCCAAGAAGGTACCAGACCATCTCGACACCGGTTTCGGCTTGCTGGCCGGGCACGTTGTCGGTCGGCGGAGTCACGGCTACGGCAAGCACGGTAGTCGGCGTGGTCACTAAAGTAGTGGTCGTCGGCGGTTCGGTGACCGTGGTCGTCGTCTTGAGGGCGTTGGCGTCGTTTCCTTCGACGGTCGTTGAGACGACCGGCTTAGGTCTTACCTTGGTCGTGGTAGTCGTAGGCTGTTTTATCTTGCCCGAGCTCATGGCGGTAAGATACTCAACAGTAAGCGAGGCTTCGGAATCGTTGAGCTGCGCCCCGTAGCGCACCATTTGGTCGATTATCTGCGTCCATTGCTTCTCGGTCTTCTTCTTGTTCTTCCAGCGATCTGCCGTATGGCACTCGGTACAGCGCTCTTCGACGAGCTTGGCGGTATCCTGGGCAAGGACCAACGACGAAGCGCCGGCTAACATCGTGCCGACTAATACCACACCCAGTATAATTCTGTTGCGAGCTTTTCGATATATCATATGCCCTAACTAAGGTTTGTCAGGTTTACAACTAAGTAAATCATAACCATTAAACCGGTAGCCTGTCAACATATACCAATTATATCAGACACAATTCTGCGCGAAAAAACGCATCTAAATCGGTGTATAGGGGTCGCAAGCGCCCTTTTTACCCCGACTGCACACCAAACCGTTACACCGTTAGCGCTCATTTGCTCGACGCGCCTCCGCTATTAGCACTCAAATGCTCATAGCTGCTCAACGAATAGCAGTCGGTTGCCGGCGGCCGTCCTCAGCTATCTTGCCTTGATGGTGACACGTCCGGGCATGGATGTCTATTATAAATCACGATGCCCGCAACCCTGCCTTTCCAGCAATAGCTGTGAAAGAAAGGTTGAACTTATTCTGTGGTATCTTATACTTTATTGTATAGATCTTTAAGAGAGGACCCTATGAGCCCGCTACAGCTCAACTTAATACTCATCGGCGCATTGATACTCTTGAACGCATTCTTCGCCGGAGCCGAAATCGCGGTGATATCGGTACGCGAAACGCGAATCCGCCCGATGGCCGAGAAAGGGTCGAAGACTGCTCACACCATCCTCAACTTCTCAAAAGACCCGAGCAGGTTTCTGGCGACCATCCAAGTGGGCGTCACGCTGGCGGGATTCATGGCGAGCGCCACCGCGGCGGCCCAACTTGCCGACGGTGTCGGCCGGTTTATTCAAATGCTCAACATACCGGTTATCTCGCGCGCGCCCAACGCGGTCGCCCTTGTTCTGATAACTCTTGCGATATCCTACGTGACCCTGGTCTTCGGCGAGCTTGTCCCGAAAAGACTGGCCATCCTAAAATCCGAGCAAATCGCATTCGTTGTGGCCCGTCCTATCGAGTGGTTCAGCATCGTAGCTTACCCCATAATCAGGGCGCTTACGATGTCGACCAATTTGGTCATCCGCCTCTTCGGGGTCCGTCCCGAAGACGTCGCCCCGTCGACGACGGAAGACGAATTGAAATTCCTGGTGACCCAACACGCGGCGCTCCAAGATGAGGAAAAAGAGCTTATCCGGCAGGCCTTCGAGTTCGGCGATATCCTGACGCGGCAGATAATGGTACCGCGTCCCGATATAACGGCTGTGGAGTCGACCGCCACCG
>MELI01000064.1:9584-9676 GCA_001767575.1 Candidatus Aquicultor primus
CCTGCTCAAAGACATGCAGACCAGCAAACTCTCGCTCGCGGTCGTCCTCGACGAATACGGCGGCACCTCGGGAATCGTCGCGGTCGAGGATA
>MELI01000065.1:0-1276 GCA_001767575.1 Candidatus Aquicultor primus
GAAATCGCCGAGGATAAAAAGATAACGGCATTTCTCAGCGATCTCTTTGTTCTTCCACTCAACTTCCAGATTCAGCCATCTTAAGAAGTTCTTGAACTCTTTTTCCATAAATTTATTGCTGCCTATGTGGATATCAGAGAGAAATAATGCATAACCCTTTCCGCCCTGCTTCCTTTCCTTTCCATAGAATTCTGGCTGGATTATATCATTCGCAAACAGGAAAACATTATTTCCCCATCCGCGCACGCCTATAACCTCATCATAAGCGAGATTCTCCGCGCGCTCGAAAAGCTCTTGATTCTTTGATGACACGATGATATTCTGCACTCCGGTGAGATCCTCAACTGCTAGGAAAAAGTTTCCGTTTTTGGTAGTTCTCTTCTCCTGTACCACACCGATTACGCTAAATTCTTCTTTTTGTGATCCTATCTTGTTAACAGAAGTTATTTTCTCCAGCTCCGGTCTCGAGACGATAAGATCCCGCAAACGCAGGAAGCGATTCCTGAAATAGACTACGAAATCCTCGACATGTATCTTCCTGGGCTGATCAACGTGGGTGTAAATGACCCTGACACCGTTAGGGCTTTTCAAAGAAGACTTAAAGACATCTTCCCCTTCATCCTTTTTCCCCTGTCCCTCAAGGGAGATCTCAACTTTTTGTTCGATTCGCGCCTCCACACTCTCCTCCAACTTCTGCCCAATTTCCACTTTTAGCGGCTGAACCTCCAAAACTGTTTGCCTTTTTGCTTGTGGCTCATATGGCTCATCCAATCCATGCATCTCGCGTGACTCAGAACGCTCTTGTTCTCCAATAAGAGATATGAAGAAAGAGTCTGTAAGGATTAGGGGCCTGATACTTTGTTTCTCGACTAGTTCAAGGAATTTGAAGATTCGCTCGGGGTTCTCGCGCTCCAAAACCACAGCCATCTCTGGCGCTAGCAAAAATCCCTTGTCAACGAACTTGCTTACGAGTTCTTTTTTATCCATGTTATTTTCCCACATAAGGCGTGTGTGCCATGTTGAATATGAATATGAAGTTGAAGTGCCAGGAACGTTTGAACGTTTGGAACTATACCCCAGTTATACACTCAAGTTATCCCTCAAAATTCCCTCAACTTTCTCTACAAGAGATTTATTTATCGCAAGCCTTATCTCTCTTGTTTTTCCGCCCCTGCCCCTGCTTATCACCTTCGTGGTGATCAGGCCGAGCATGTCAAATTCACCGATTATATCACTAATCCTTCTTTGGGTGATTTGTTTTGCTCGTGCTTCCTGA
>MELI01000065.1:1346-2501 GCA_001767575.1 Candidatus Aquicultor primus
CGGCGATATCGGAAGGCTCACGCCACATCGCAAACTATGCTTTGAGTGCCACCTGTCACGCAAGAACGACTGCAGCTTCTGCCACAACAAGCGCTTCTCCGACGCAAGGGGTTACGACCATCAATGATGTCGCTCGCTTGTTAATATACGACCGCAATGCTACAATCTAGCAAAATGCGTAAGATAAATTTCCGAGACATAAAATCTAGAATTCGCATCCCACGCCTTAACCTGCCGGAGTCACAACAAACTCGCAAGAGGCTTCTTCTCGGTATAGCCGGGGTTGCAGGCATGCTCTTTCTGGTCGCGTTCGGGTACGGTTTCTGGTACACGTCGCAGCCGGGTTTTTGCGTGGACTGCCACGAGATGAAACCGGCGATTCGGGCTTGGAGGACGTCACTCCACTCGGAGGTTCCTTGCAACACCTGCCATGCCTACGGGGTTATCAGCAGCCTTAAGCAGAAAACGACCCTGGTGGGTGAGGCATACCGGCATTTTACGAAATCGTATGATCCACAACTAAACCGCGATAGCGAACTGAGCAAGAAAATAGATAACGACGGCTGCCTCCAATGCCACACACCAAAACGAATCATCACGCCGCGTAAGTCTCTACTCATGAACCACAATATTCACCTCGAGAAAGGTGTCAACTGCACGACATGCCATAATCGCGCCGGACACCCGTCGAGTTCCGGCTATAAGGACTTCATAAGCATGGACGGATGCTTCCGTTGCCATGGGCTATCAAAAACCGCCCTGGCACCGGGAAGGTGCGACGCGTGCCACCCGACGGACAAGAAAGTATTCGACCTCGTTCCGGTTTCACATAAAATCGGGACTTGGAAAACGCCCGACCATGGAAAGATAGCAAAACAGGATACCTCGACATGCTTCATGTGCCACAAGAAAACATTCTGCCGGGGTTGCCACGGCGTCGAAGTTCCCCACCCCGAAAAATTCGTCAAAGCGGAGCACGGCTCCTTGGGAAATAAGAACCCGCAAGTCTGCCGAAATTGCCACCGTGAGAAGGATTTCTGCAACGCGTGTCATCACAAAGGCTACAATGAGCGCTCAGGCGGCTGGGTGCCGACGCATAAGAACATCGTCGCGGTTGCCGGCCCCGCGGTTTGCTTTAGCTGCCATGGCCCGACA
>MELI01000065.1:2539-4049 GCA_001767575.1 Candidatus Aquicultor primus
CTTGTCCGAGCGGCTTACCAAGCAATAGGTGGTCATGCGGCTGGTCGCTAAGGTTGCATGCGCCGATGTCGTTCTGTCTTTAATTGCGTAGCACGAGCAACCATGATTATGCTGGTGAGCATATCGACCACCCCTTCCCCGTTGCCCCACCACCCTCAGATATACAAGTGCAAGATATTCATACTTTGTCAATTCTTGACAAAGTATCGTAGTCTATGCAATATTTATAAATAAAAAGGTGGTTTATAGATGAGTAGAGGAACTCCTTTTCTCCTAAAAGCGATTACAGCAGTCTTGGTCATAGCGGTCGTCGGAACCGGTGGCGCCATCATCCGACATGTCGCCTTCGACGACAAGGACACGACACCGCGGACCGAGTCCGAACGGGCTCTTCTTCTCGCAGTGCAAGCGGTCAAAGCCGACCCTGACGATTCACGCGCTAGGATAAAACTCGCCGCAGTCTATCTGGACATCGGTCGTATCAACACGGCGGTCGGCGAAGCGCAGATCGCTACCAAGCTCGCGCCCGATGATGCGGAAGCGTTCTACATCCTCGGCCTGGCGAACAAAGAAAAGGGAAACCTGACGGAAGCGGCCCGAACTCTCGAAAAAGCCGCTAAGATGGAGGGTAAACTAGCACCGTTCTATCAAACCTGCTGGGCGGAGCTAGCGCGCATCTACCTGAAACAGGAAAAATACAAGCAAGCAATCAAAGCGTACGATTCAGCCCTGGGCTTCGGGCCGGAATCAGCCCCGCTCCTCTACGAGATGGGACGCGCATACGAGAAAAGCGGCGACAAAGCCAAGGCTATCGTCTATTTCGAAGAAGCATTGCAATTTGTACCTGATTATAAGGAAGCACAAGATGCCCTTGCTAAAGTCAAAAATGGGAAAACGACCGCGGCTAAACCGGAAAAGCCCGCGGCTAAATGATTGAAATATACGGTTGGAGGTTACTGTTTTGGCGACCGAACGGGTAACGATAGATTATACAACGAGAAGATATATTGCGTTTATCGCGACGCTTCTTATCGCGCTTCTGGCGCTTCTGTTCCTATACTTCGCATTGACGAAGCCGCCAATCTCTACAACAGCCAAGAAGCAGGAAGAGTTCAGGCACCTCTTCTCCATCTACGGTTTTGAGGGAGACCTGCTGCGCCGTCCGAGCGGCGTCGCGCTCGATGTCCAAGGACGGATATTCATAGCCGACACGGGTAAGCAACGCGTCGTCGTTTTCGACCAGGAAGGCACATACATAACGCAATTCGGCAACCCGGGTACCGGCAAATACGAGTTTAAAGACCCCATCGCAGTCACCGTCTCCGAGGACGGACGTGTATTCGTGCTCTCAAAGACCTCGAAAAAGATCATTATCTACAACGGGAACTTCGAGCCGACCCACGAGATGAGGTTCTCCAACGATGAGCCGCCACTCTCGATGACCGTCCACAAAGAGCGACTCTATGTGACGACCATCGGCGGCATTATGATAGGCGACCTCCAAGGCAAC
>MELI01000065.1:4069-18069 GCA_001767575.1 Candidatus Aquicultor primus
GCGCGGCATGGCGCCGGGCGAGTTCCAGCTACCCGGAGGAATCGTTATCGGTGACGATGACATCATATACGTCGCCGACAGCTTGAACTACCGTGTGCAGGCATTGAGTAAAGAGGGCGAGCCGCTCTGGCAATACGGGCAACCCCTCCCCCCCGATAAGGCCATCACCTATCAAGGGAAAGACAGGAAGTTCGGTCTGCCGGCGAGCATAACGCTAGACGATAACGGGCACCTCTACGTCGTCGACGGCCTCAGCAGTGAAATCGCGCTCCTGAATACGAAGGGTGAGCGTCTCGATACCATCGGCGATATCGGCCATGACGACGGCTTCTTCTACTACCCCGCCGGCGTCGCATACGCCGGTTCAGGGAAACTCGTCCTGGCGGACAAGTATAACGACCGCGTCCAGGTCTTCCAGGTGCCTATAGCGACGTCGCCATCGGTCCGGGTCTTCGCTTGGGCGCCATACCTGCTCGTGCTCTTGATACCGTTGCTACTCTGGCTGCTTACACGCTCGCGCTTACAGGTCATCGCGTCCGAGGATTTCCTCCAGAGAGCGATTGCGGGCGACAGCGGGCAAGGTCTGGCAAGCGCGTTTAAGAGACTTGTCGTTCCGCCACAGACCGTCGAGCGAATGCACGACGTGATACCACAGGCATTGCGTTTGAATGAGCGAGCAATCAGTGAGCGTGAGCTGCAGGCACTTCCGATGCTCTCCGAGCTAACGGGCGAACAAGCGTCCGGGCTGGCGCTCGCACATAGCATCAAGGGTAAACGGCTTCTACTGACCGAGTCGCCTGTACTCAGAAAAGCCGCCGGCGAGTTAGGCATCGCGACTATGAACTATGCCGAGTTTTCGACAGCATACGGGACGAGGTAGGAGGATGTCTACGAAACGAACAGCGTCCTTGCTCATATCTATCATAATGCTTCTTCTTGTAGGCGGCACATTCGGCTGCACGGGTTCATCGGACGTTCCGCCACCAAAAATCGCCCTACCCGATAAGACGAGGAGCATATCGGTCTTTTACGCGACCGGAAACACCCTGGTTGAAGAGCGCCATATTGTCGCCGACGACAAAGAGGTCATTCGGACGACCCTCAACGAATTGCTCGCTGCTCGACCGAAAGATAATGCCAACATAGCGATTGTGCAGCCTGAGTGCGAGATACTCGCCGTCAAAGTGAACAGCAAAGGGATGGCAACCATCGATTTTAGCCGCGAAGTGCTCGATTTCGAAGCCACGAAAAAAGAAAAGGTGCTGGCGTATGCCGCGATTATCGAGACGCTCAAGCAGTTTGAGAATATAAAATCCGTTAAATTCATGGTCGAGGGGCGAGATAACGGTTCTGTTGCGGGCAATGATATACATGAGTTCTGGGGAGACGTATCGCTTATCGGTCAACCCTGGGCGATCGAGCGCAAACAAGCACCGGTCACCCAATCGTAAGGATATGTTTCGAACCGACTTGAAATAGTAGTTTATGTAATATATAATAGTTTTAACTACAATGTATCGCTAATTCTGTTCCATAAAGCACATACCGCAATTGTGCGCCGGGAACAGCTAGCTATCGAAAACTTGCTCCGGTGTTTGAGAATTTAACAGAAATGTTGGGACACTCACTCAACAACCGATGCTTTAACCGTAAGACTCTTCGCAGCCGGCATCACAGCTCATTTCCCAAGCATTGATAACCGCATATGTTTGCGCGGACTCTTTAAACTTAGTCCTAAAGAAAGGAGGTGAATATTATGAGAAAAGCGATTCTATTCGCGTTCGCCATGCTATTCGTGTTTGCGATGGCCGGAACCGCCCTCGCCGTTGACCCGGTCACCTTTGACACGGACACCGGTTCGTCTATGTGGACGTACCAGGACAGGGTCGATACTGCTGCCAAGACCGAGGGTTCATACAAGGCGTTTGATGACCAGACGACCAAGATGTACAGCAACCCACACGGCGGTTACGATACCACGACCAATAAGTGCAAGGTGTGCCATGCGGTCCACCGCGCGGAAGGTGCCTACTTCATGTTGCGGGCCGATACGCAGGATGATGCCTGTGATTACTGCCACATCGGAGGATCCGCACACTCGACAAACGTGGTCTACGACCTCAACGCGGCCGGGAAATCGACACCGAACGGCCACACGATTGGCGCGAGCGCAACAATTCCTGACAGCTCAGTAAAGCAATGGACAGAGCCGGTTACGCTATCCACGACCGATGCAGACGGCCTCACCGTCAGCGAGACAATCGAAGTCCGGCGCTACAGCGAAGACCGGAACAAGATGTTCCGCTTCGCACGCCACCACGGCCAGAGTGCAGCGGGAGACGGCAGAAGCGGTTACCTACGAATCGGTCCACTCGCACTCCGCTGTATGAACTGCCACCAGCCCCATAACGCCGTCAATATGGTATGGCGCCCAACCGCGCTGGAGACAGGGACACAGCTAGCAGGCGGCTACAAGCTGCTGCGCTCGATGCCATCAGCGTCGATAGAAGGAACAGCGAGTATTTCTGGTACCCTGATCAACTACGATACCGGTATGCAGACCTATAAAGCCTACACCGAGTTCGGAGACGCGGCGCTCGGCCAGGTCTATGTCAACACCGGTAACGCCGTAAAGGTCCCGGAGACCACGATGACGGCGGCTAACACCGGTCCCGGACACACCATCTACACGGAATATGACGGTGTTGAACCTGCTCATCAGCATGGCCCGGATCGCGATCCGCAGACCGTTAATCAGTACGCCCTATCGCCATGGTGCGCCGACTGCCACAACCTCAATATAGGTTACTGGAAGCACCTGGCAACCGAGGAGCTCGGCTTCAAGAGCCACTCCGACAGGACGCACCCGGCGCCTTATACCGGCGCTTATAACGGCCCAGCTCAGTGCTATAGCTGTCACAGGAACGACTTGCCAACTGTGCCCACAACATCATACTATGATGGCAGCGCCAGCAGAACAGCTTGCGAACGTTGCCACTTTGGTACCGGGTCCTACAAAGCAGTAAACGACAATATCGACGGAGCCGGAACAAAGTCCGACTTCCCGCATAGCGGTCAGGGCAACACGATCAAGTTGCTCGGTCCATGGCAGACCCAGGCTGACCCGGCGAAAACCAGTAACATCTGGATGGATACGGTCGGCACAGCTGCCAACGTCACGGAAGACAACCTTGATAGCGTGTGCTTAAGATGCCACGTTGGTGTCGGAACGAACCACTAAGGGTTGTTTCTTAACACAAAAGGAGGGGCCAGGTCACTACTGGCCCTTCCTCTTTATGTACGCGTTTATATGATAATAGATAGAATGCATGCCGATGTACCGGGTAACGATATGATACAAGAGAGACAGGCCGATCAAAACGAAAACTATATAGTGCCGGAGAGGCGCGTTTTCCGCGTCCTTCTTCTGCTTGCCGTCGTCTCCTCGCTGCTCCTGGTCGCAATCATCGCGCTTGAGTCCTCGGGAACCTTCCGGGTCGAGGGCCGGATTGAAAAGCCGCGGACGGCGGTAGACGTGACTACGCCTCGCGAGGTTGTCGAACCGCCGGTCGCACCCATCACCCTGCTGCCCGAATCGATCCTGCAGTATGCGACACGGGGCCGGCAGACGACGCCGGGTTCCGAGTTCCCTGCCGCGGAAGCGATTTACGAGATATTGGACGCGAATATCGCACTCGCGACACCGGTCAACTCATATGCCAAGGTCATCTACTTCCCGTCCGCGAAGGAAGCCGATGACTACGTCGCCGAGGCGCTCAAAGAGAGATTTCCCAAGAAGAACGAGGACATGCTGATAGGCTCGACGGTCGTAAAGACCGGGTACGATAACAGCGAGGGCAGCTATTTTATCGGCTGGAGCCGGGAGGATTTCGCGATTACTATCAAGACATCTTTCTTGGACCACATCCCGGTCGACAAGCGCGACACCCTGCAGAAGCACGCGACGCCTCTCGCTAAAGCGATCATCAACGAAGCCAAGGTGGAGAAATAGATGGATTCACCGGTCAGACCGGACAGAACCGAACAACTCGACCGCACGCTGCAGAGGATCTATTACGGGATACTCAGCCTTATCCTCGGTTTCTTTGTATACTTCAATATAGTCGCCGCACTAGGCACGATTCCCGCCGTATGCGGCATTTGCCACGCACCTGCGCATACGGCTTTAGAGCAATCGAAACACAGCGACGTCGGATGCACATCGTGCCACGCGGGCAATGAGCCCTTCGGCATCGTTTCGCAACGCTTGGCGCTGGCCAGAATGATTCCGGCCAAACTCAGCGGTTTCTACCGCAAACCTGTGACCACACTCGTTCCTGCAAAAAACTGCCTGGGTTGCCACGAGCCCATCGAATCAAAGGTCATCGAAAGCAAGGGATTGCGCGTCAGCCACAAAGAGATTATTTCGGCTGGATACGCGTGCGGCGACTGCCACAGCACGGTAGCTCACGGCAAGAACGCCGTGCGACAGAACTTCGCCGAGGTCGGTAAGTGCCTTACCTGCCATAACGATACCACAGCATCAAGCGAATGCGCTTCTTGCCACGTCAACGATGCCAAGCGCGACCCGTCGTCTCGCGTTCTGGGCGCTTGGCAGATATCGCATGGTGAGAATTGGCGCCAGACGCATGGCATGGACAATTTGCAAACCTGCCAAGCGTGTCATAGCAAACTCTATTGCAGCACCTGCCATAAGACCGAGCTGCCGCACGCGAACTCCTGGATCGTGTCGCACGGCAAAGAGGTAAAGAGCTCGAATGAGGCCGCGGCAGGCTGCACGCAGTGTCATAGCGAATCATTGTGCAAAAACTGTCATTCCCTCGAGATGCCGCACCCGCAGAGCTTTCTGGCGCGGCATAGCTCCCTTGTAAAAAAGGATGGGGATAAAAACTGCTACCAGTGCCACTTGAAAGAGTCGTGCACCAGGTGCCATAAATACCATGCCCACCCGGGCATACCCGAGGATAAACTGAAGCTCTTACACAAGGAGGCCGGTCTTGATTGACAATATCGACCTCTCGCAGCGCATAAATACTATCCTGGACGATATTAGATACGTCTTCAGTAATCCCACATACGATACGAATCTCACGGTGCTCGTCGCAGTGATGCTCTTGGTCGTGCTGGCACTGCTCTTCGCGCTCGGCTATCTCGCGTATTCGTTCGCGACGCGCAAACGGCTGCGCTTGCGCCTCGAAGTACCGGTGAGCGAGAGCCCGTATGCCGCCTGGGGACAGCGTCTGTTCATCGTCGTCGCCGTCGCTCTCACCGTCGTCGCTTTGAGTTCATATACGGCCGGGCCGAGTTTTTGCGCCAATTGCCATGCGAAGAGCACAGCGGTAAAAGCGCTGCAAGCCTCGGCGCATAAGGATATAGACTGTCTAGAATGCCATCAGAGCGCCGGCATTAGCGGAGTGCTGTTGCAGAAAATCGATTATTCGAGGTGGCTATGGGTTTACGCGACAACGAACAAGGTCGAACCTGCGACCGCCCCCATCGCTGACGGCGCTTGCCTGCGCTGCCACAGCGACGTTCGCTCAAAAACGGTAAGCCGCTACTCGATAAAAATGCGCCACAGCGATGTTATTCAAAACGGCGCGCGCTGCGTCGACTGCCATAATTCGGTCGCGCACCCCGGAGCGGTTAAGCCTGTGCGCGAACCGTCGATGAGTAACTGCATTAGATGCCATGACGCCAAAAAAGCCTCCGCCGAGTGTGCAACCTGCCATGAGGAGGATGTCGGCACCACGATTCGCGAGCCAAAACGCGACCGGATCAAAGCGGGCATCTTCGTCAATTGGGACTTCTGCTATCGCTGCCACGAACAAAAACCCTGCACGCAGTGTCATGGGGTACAGATGCCACATCCGCCGGACTGGGTCGCCAAAGCTAAACATGCCCGTCCAGCGTTCACCAACCGCAAAGTCTGCTGGCGTTGTCATGATATACCGTCTGCCCCACTACAACCGGCCATGCTTCAAGCCTGCTCATGTCACGGAAGTATGGAATACCACGGTACTCAGGAATTCTGGCGGACGAACCATGGCCCTATCGCGCTCGGCAGAGAGCCCGGTGATGGTGAAAACGACTACTGCTACGACTGCCACAGCGTGAAGCTGTGCGATTACTGCCATCGTGAAGGCCGATATAAAGCTCGAACCGGGCCGGCGCTCGACATTGAATAACGGGTTTTTGATTAATGTCGGTGGTCGCGAATGGGTGTGAGCGGGTTAGAGTGTCGCCTCGCCTGCGCCGATAAGCGCTTGTATCTTCCAGCGATTGCCTTCTTTTACGACATTTATGTAAATCTCAGACGCCGCGTCTTTCGAAGGATTTACAACTTCGCTCGTCGATGTAGATATAAAATACGATTTATCGACAAACGTATATTTAACGGTAGCCGCGTTTTTAGTGAGCTCAACAACCTCGAACAACTGGTTTTCGTGTCTACGGACCTTGTCCGTCCCCTTCTGGTGAAGTTTTTCTATCTGGGCTAAATAGGAAGCGGAAAGTTTCTTCGTAAACGCCTTCGAATAGCCGGAAGAGTCACCCTTGAGCCAAATGGCGACACCTTCCGCTGTCTCGTTGAGTATCGCTCTCCTCACTTTGCCCCGCTCCAGCGGGTCGAGTCCATCGCTCGACGATGCGTCACTATTGACATTCTTGATATCGACTTCGATACCGCCCGAGCTACAACCTTGGACAAGAAAGAGTACGACTAGCGATGTTGCGATGAAGAACGTCATTGGTCTTAGCAAACCTCTCACCTCTTCGCAAAAGCCGCTTCCACGACCGCACTCTCGAGACTGATACTCTCAGAAATCGTGCCGCCGTTGATATCGTACGACTTGATCTCGTTCGGCCCGATATCCTTTACCGACACGGTTAATTCTTTTAAGAGTTTGCCCTGCTTGTTGCGGACTTTGACCGCGAGCTTTACATACGAGCACGACTGCTTGCTCATGTTCTTTACCGACCCATATATCCGCGTGACCTCATAGTCATCGAAATAGAAGTTTGGTTCCTGCACTAGGAGTCTTTCGAATATCTCTTTCTGGTCTTTGACTACCCGGCTCGGGCTTGTCGGCGAACTCTTTGATTGACCGGCAAAAGCCACCCACCCCACACCGGCAATAACCGCTATAACTGCGAGCGCTAGGAGCCTCTTGAAAAAACCCATACTTTTCACCATGCCTAATAAATAAAACTATATTTTATTTGTAGCACAGACTACAAACTTTTACAATCTCTTCCGCTATCTTAGACTTAGATAAAGAGCCACCGCCTTGCAGGTTAACACGGCCGTGGCCGGGCCATGGCAGGGGCCTCTAACATCTTTCCATATAACCGGACGCTTCGAATGCTACAATAACATGCTTTAAATATGCTAAGATAAGCCCAGTTATCTTGAAAAGAGGTAGTACCTATTTCAACGACTCTCGCGCACGATTCAAAACGCTTATGGGGTTTTAATTACAGCGAGCTTCTAATCATCGGCTTTGTCGCTCTCTATCCGTTGCTCGCAAATCCTTTCGCATCGCCGGTCTTTGGGCTTCCCAAGCTTACTTTTCTTAAGCTGACAGCTATAGCCATCGCGACGACATGGCTGGCCCGATCAGTGCGCAAAGGATACTTTGAACTGCCAAAGTCAAGCTTGACCCTCCCCATCTTAGCTTTTTTCTCAATTGCTGTTCTCTCCGGCATCCAATCGGTTCATCCTCTTACCTCGCTCAACGGACAATACGGTCGCTGGGAAGGCCTGTCGACTACCGCGACCTATTTGATTCTCTTTGCGGCCGCCTATGGTATCGCAAAAGACAGGACTAAGCACCGGCCGGTCACATTAGCAATTATAGGTTCAGCGGTTGTGGTCTCGCTCACAGCGCTCGTCGAATACTTTTGGACCAACCCATATCTGTTGTTCGCGAACGTCTACTGCGCCGCCGGATTCGGCGAGCCTAACCGGTTCGAGGGCGCGCGCAGCATGGCCTCATTCGGAAACGCGACGTTTCTCGCCGCTTATCTAGGAATGGTGCTGCCGTTTATCGTATCGAGCTTGTTCGCAAGCGAGAGGCGCACCGCTCCCAAGCCACTCCTTTACGCGGCCCTGTTCCTGGTGGCGACCTCCCTTATGTTTACGTTCGGCAGGGGCGCGTGGCTCGGCGCGGCCGCCGGAATCGCACTGACCGGTGCCTTGCAGTGGAAACAGCTGTGGGCTAGCCGGCGCATCATCGCGATTGCGCTCTTCGTGGTCATAGCCGGCGTCGCCATCGTACAATTTAGCGCCGGCTCATATACGGTTAGCGGCCGGCTTGCCTCGATCCTCTCCATCGAAGGAAGCACCCTGACGCGTGTTCAGATGTGGGAGTCTTCGCTGCCTCTCGTCGCGGAGAGACCATTTCTCGGAGCGGGCCCCGATACCTTCAAATATGTCTTTGGGAAATACAAACCCGAGGGTTGGGTCGAGCACATGTCCGACCCCCTCGTGGACAAGGCGCACAACGAACTCTTGCAATCAGCGGTGACGACCGGACTTGCCGGGCTCGCGGCTTACCTGTGGGTACTCGTCGCATTTGCGTGGGCCGGTATCGTCCGGATACGCAAGCTTGAAGAAGACAGCGGCGCGTGGCTGGCGGCCGGGGCTATGGGGGCTGCGCTCAGCTTCGCTATTCACCTCCAGTTCAATTTCAGCCACTTCTCGGTCTCCCCCTTCTTCTGGATAGCCGCCGGTCTGGCTGCGGGCGTCTTTGAGGCAAACGCCCCGCGCAAAGCATTCATGCTGAATATCTCAGCTCCCGCGCAAGCCGCAGCCCTGAGCCTCCTAGCGATAGTAGGCCTGAGTCTGGCAATCCTAAGCACCTCTCCGCTTATTGCGGATGTCCAATTCGCCAAAGGGCGCGAACTTCAGGCCGAACATAAGCCGGCGGAGGCGCTGGCGCGATTCGAATCCGCTATCGATATCAACCACTTTGAGCCTACTTATCATCTCTCGCTCGGCGAAACGCTGCTCCAGCTCGGAACCGGCAAAAATGACGACCGCTACATAACCCAAGGATTAGCCGCGTTTGAACAGGCTCGCAGGCTCAACCCTTCGGACGAGCAGGTATATTTCCGGGCCGGGGCCGCCTTGCTGGAAGCAGGTCGAAACGGCAGACATCCATTGCTGCGCCAAGTGATAGCCCAGCACGAACGGGGGCTTGCGCTTAACCCGGTCATGGTCGATGCCTACATCGATATCGGCGTCGCACACGCTTACTTGAACGAGGTCGATGAGGCGATAGGTGCCTGGCAAGACGCCCTTCAAATCGCGCCCGCTAGCGACCGGGCTTATTTCAACCTCGGTTGGGCTTATGAGCAAAAAGGCGACACAGGCCGGGCAAAAGAGGCCTATCTCAAAGCCTACCAGTCAAATTCGAAGATGACCGAAGCGAAAGATGCGTATGACCGCTTGTAAAATCTGCAATTTTACTTTAATCTTTTCATTGAGGCTCATTGTATGACAATAACTAAAGACCCTGAAAACTCCGAATTTTTTAGAGACGGCATCGACGAAGAAACCGACCTACAAAAGCAACCAGGACAAAAGATAAGTATCTGGCTTGCAGGCTCCATAATTTTCTTCCTGCTGTTAGTTTTTGTTATCTCCGCATTAATAGTCCAGAGGGTATATTTTCAACCACCGGTCGTTCGAACGGCCGTCGAACGAGAGCTTCTCAAACACAAGACGGCAATTAAGAATAATCCCAACAACGCCGAGGCCTATGTCGGTCTTGCCGGCGTCTATCTCGAAGTGGAACAGCCCGACAAAGCCATCAAAGAGCTGGAAAAAGCGATAAGGCTCGAGCCGCGCTCCTGGAATGCGCGGTTTGAGCTCGGTATGGCGTACGAGGCACTGGGCAAGCCCGAAGAGGCCTCGAGCCAGTTTTGGAAGGCCGCCGCCATCGACCCCAACAACGAATACTCCTTCTATCAACTCGGCAGGCTTTACCACAAGAAACGCGATTACGGGCAGGCTATACAAGCATATAAGAAAACGCTCAAAGTCAACGCTACCTTAGCCGATGTCCACTATTACCTTGGACAATGTTATGAGAAAACGAACAAAAGGTCGCTCGCAAAACAGGAGTACGAAGAAGCCCTGAAATACGTAGACAGCTATCCCGAAGCTGAAAAAGCTTTGAAGCTGCTGGAATAGATAGGCCGAGGAGTTATGCAAAGAATAAGTCTTAAAAGTTTTCTGGTAACACTACTTGTAATACTGATGATAATGGCGGCTTTGCTGCTCTATCTCTACTATATTCTCTCGCGTCCGCTAGGCGCGACTGCCGTCGATACCAAACAGATGAAACACGTCTTCAGCATCTACGGCTACGGTACTAAGACCGATGAGATGCTGTCCCGCCCGACCGATGTCGCTTTCGACGACGAGGGCAACATCTATATCGCCGACGCCGGCCACGCGCGGGTCCTCGTCTTCCGCTCGTCCGGTCAATATCTACGAAAAGTCGGCAAAAAAGGTTTCGGCAAGGGCGAGCTGATGGAGCCGACCGGCGTCACCACGTCGAAAGACGGGCGCATATATGTCGCCGACAAAGCGCTCAGCAAAGTCGTCATCTATGACGGAAAAGGTAAATTCCAGAGCGAGTTCAAGGTCATGGTGCCATTTAAACCGCATGTTGAAAACGGCAAGCTATACCTTACTACCTACGGGCACATCATGATCTTCGACCTCAAAGGGCGTCTCCTTACAGAGTGGGGCAAACGCGGCCGCAAAGAGGGAGAATTCGATTGTCCGACCGGTATCGCAGTAGACAAAAGCGGTAAAGTATACGTATCCGATACCCTCAATCTCAGAATCCAGGCATTCTCAAGAAGTGGCGAGTTGCTGTGGGTAAAAGGCAAGCCTGCCGAGGACATCAAGGCGGCCGACCGTGCCTTCGGTCTTCCCGGCGGCATGGCGATGGACGAGAAGAACCTGCTCTATCTCATCGATGCCTTCGATAATTCAATCAAAGTCATCGATGCAAAAGGCAAGCAGCTGGCCACGCTAGGCAAGAAAGGTGTCAAAGAAGGCGAGTTCAACCAGCCCTCGAGCATAGCTTACGACCAGAACGGCATCTTCGCGATTGCGGATAAATTCAACGACCGGGTTCAGGTCGTCAAAATAACCATTGAATAGGGCTGCGCTTCACGGCTCGCGCGGTTCTGGCATGAATTACCATAAAGACCTTGAGCCGATACAAGCTTTATGTTAGTATTGTTATAGCTAATCACTACGTAAACTCTCAAGCATTCGGTTTTAATGTAAGCAAGTTTCAACAACGGGTTTTATATGAGGTTTTGTAAAAAGAGTTTAGTCCTCGTAGCCTTAGTTCTCAGCCTTATCGCAGCAACAGCATCTATAGCCGCAGCCGAAGGTTTTAACGACCCACAACAATACACAGCAACCAGCACGCCATCGGGTCCGCACGGGGGCTATGTTTCAACTTCAAATAAATGCAAGGAATGTCATGCGGTTCACCTCGCGACAGGCTCTTACATGCTGACGAGAGCTAATACGAGAGCCGAGACATGTAATTTCTGCCATGGCGTCGCGGGTGCGGGCATCGGTACTAAGGTAGCGCTAAACGAAGAAGGCCACGGCCTCTCCGCAACTCAGAAAAACGAGGAAAACCTAATAGCCCCGGACGATACGGTCGACCCTTATACGATTCAGACCAGCAACTGGGGCTGTGTCGAATGTCATTCACCGCATGACAACAAGACAGTTAAACTCGCCGGCAACACGACTACCAAGCTCCTCAAACAAGATCCGAACCAGGGCAAGACTTATCTGTACTACAACACCTCCCTCATTAACACGTCGACCAAAGAGACGACACAAACTTTGTCACACTGGTGTTCAACATGCCACAACGCAGACTTTGGGCTCCATACCGATCCTAAACAGGTGCTGATGTCCGGGACCACGCAAACGGCTTACGGCCATGCCGTCTCCGGCTCCGGCTATACGACGGATACCGCCGGTTGGGCCATCGTCGATCCGCTGGATGGCATCAACAACGGCCCGACATGCAGGCAATGTCATACCGCGACCGGAATCGGCGGCAAGTTCCCGCATTCGTCCGAGAGCACATCGACCGGGGGTTCCGCGGTAAGCACTCCGGACATGCTGAAATCGGGCAGCAAGGCGACCGAGTTAGACGGTATCTGCAACGGCTGCCACAACACCAGCTCGCTCCAATAGGCATCCGGGCCATCTTCCCCCGACTTATTATTTGATTGCTACCCCTACCAGCACTTATTAATATGGGCAAACTTGCTTATGTTTACAGTTTTTGCGATAATATGTAGTAATGAAATCCGCAAGATAAAGGGGTCTTTGGCGGTGATTTTTTGCCGAATAACTTAGTCCACGCACAATTTCTTACCTTCAAAAACTATTTGTCGCAGCAATTTTATATCTCGGAAAGCCGGCTACGATTTTACTATCGTCTGGCTTTTAGTAATGACTACAGGAGGTCACAATAAATGCCGGCTACTAACGCATCACAGAACTCTAGTCGCAAGTACCTGCTTATCGCGGCGGCCCTGGTGGTAATAATAGCCATTGGCGCATACGCGATTATCAGCGACAACAACAAGAATGGGACCGAACAAGCCAAGGTCTCAAAAGAAGACGCCTTGAAGGCACGCGAAAAAGGTCTCGACTTCTATAAGAAGGGAGACTGGGACGGCGCGCTCGGTGAGTTCAAGAAAGCGGTTGCGGGAGATCCGAAAGACTCCTACGCGCTGACACAACTCGCCTACTCTTACGAACGAAAAGGACAGCTCGACGAGGCCTTCAAGCAGTACGAGGCCTTGCTTAAGCTCAACGCTGAGTCCGCCGATGCTCACTATAATATGGGCAGGATTCTGGTGCAAAAGAAGGAGCTTGACAAAGCAATAGCTGAATTTGAAACGGCGGCAAAGATGAACCCTAATTTCACGGCGACTCGCGTGGATTTGGCCCGAGCTTACGTGGAAAAGAAGGAGTTTGACAAAGCTCTGACTACATATGGTGAGCTAGAGAAAATCATAAGTAAGGACGACTACTTTCTCTCTCGCATCTATAGCGCTAAGGGTAACATCTTCAAACAAAAAGGCCAGCGCTCAAATGCAATCGCGAGTTTTGAGAAAGCCCTCGAACTGGACAGCAACAACACAGACGCTCAAACCGGTCTGGATGGTCTAAAATAGGGCTTGCGATTGGACCAAGCCCGTCATGGAAAGATTCAGAGTGCAAGAAGCAAGTTTGATTTTCTAGGGTTTTGAAGCAGTAGCCGTATCTTAGTGGATCTAATAGTTGCACATGAGACTTGTAGGACAAAAGCTTCTTTTGCACCCACGCGTCATTGGGTGGTATGTCACTTTTTTTTAAGCCTCAAAGCACATATTCTCATATACGGTTAAGCAAATCAGCCCTCTTCGTGGGCATAATATTTCTGTTGTTTCTCTTCTCTTCCATGACAAGCGCTTACGCCTCGGAAGAGACATTGACCGCAAGCCACCTCCCCCCGAATAACTCATCATTCTCGCAAGGTTCTACTAATGTCGTCGGAGATGTTCTCTATCTTTATGCTCCACCGGGTGATGGCATTACTGTCTCAGATATCGTAGTTCGACAATCCGGCTCGGCGGCGGACTCCGATATAAGCTTATTGAAGCTTATTCGAGATATCAACGGCAACGGTGCCTACGATCTCGGTCTCGATGAGATCCTCGCGTCTACTACGACCGCCGGCGGCATCGCCTCTTTTCCCGGCCTGAACCTGCTGGTATCGCCGGATACAACCGAAACGGTTCTTATAGCTTTCGATATATCGGCTAGCGCCTCGACTAGCGCTTCCATACAGAGCAATATAATATATGCCGGCGGCGATATACTCACAATAGCACCTGACACCGTGGCTGATTTCGGCACGCTTGACGGCGCAACA